>CP073344.1:1062338-1381008 GCA_024397875.1 Amphritea atlantica | reverse complement strand
ATTCTGACGCAACCAGTCGGGATTGATCGCCCCCCAGTGATCGATAACATAATAGCCATCGTTATTACGCCGGCCGTCCTGTTTGAAATAGATGTTAACCCCCATACCGGGAATCGCTTTGATCACATCCTGAATGGTACGACGCGGCCAGCCTGTTTTCGCCATTAAAACAGGTACGCTGGGACGCTCAACAGTGGTAATAAGATGAGAGATAAGAAGCCGACGGGCAAATGTCGTGTTCAGACTTTCCATAAAAACGCCTATTCCCTTAGATGCACTTGAACCTTAAAATTCCTAACCGCTAACTTAGAAGATTATAGTGTTTAGCGTCAAGCTGAAAACCTAAAAAGATCAATCTGAATAACACTAATCCCCATTCTGGTCAGCTAGTTCTCGAAAAAACATAAAAACACCTCTAAGATAAAACTCATATATAACCGGTTCACTCTTTAGCAGAGTACATTTAGCAGAGCAGATTCATATGGACACAGACCAGACCACACAAAAATCTGAGCATGATGAGCTATATACTGAGAAACGATCGGGTACTGATCGTCGCAAAAGGAAAGATCGCAGGGACATGATTCGTTTTGAAACGTGCCGGCGTAAAAACCATGGCCGACGCAAAGAGGATAAAGATCCCTGGAAAGATTCACTTGAATTAGATTGATCTCTCCTTCTACTCACACACAAAAGCACCTGTAACCAGATCGTCACCTTTCTGCCAACCTACTGTCATTAAAATCACATAAATTCAACATGTGAACAGTAACAGGAAAGGTCAGACACAGTGGTCAACGTCGAACAGGTCATCACCGAAAAATACCCCACTTTTGCCTCTAAGCCATCGATCATCCGAAACACAGCGCTATTTATGCTGCGTCGTTTGTTTCATGAGCAGGAGGTCAACGCATTTCTTGAGGATAACAATAACTACCAGGGGTTTGAGTTTATTGATCAGGTGCTGGACTACTTCAATTTCACTTACAGCCTGTCCAATAAAGACCTGATGAACATCCCCTCCAGCGGCCGGGTTCTGATCATCGCGAATCATCCTCTGGGCGCTCTTGATGGTCTGGCACTGCTAAAAATGATTGGCGAGATCCGTAAGGATGTACGCATTGTTGCCAACGACATGCTGTCATCCTTTTCACAGCTGAGCCCTTTGCTGCTACCCGTTGATAACCTGAACCGGGCGACCCGCAAGCAGGATATTGCCAATATCAATAACGCGCTACATAACGAAGAAGCGGTCATCGTCTTCCCCGCAGGTGAGGTTTCCCGGGCCGGTGCAACCGGCATCAAAGACAGTAACTGGAATCAGGGCTTCCTGCACTTTGCCAAAAAAACTAACAGCCCGATCCTGCCAGTTTTCATTGGCGGGAAAAACTCCTCTCTGTTCTACACCATCTCCGGCATCAACCGTACACTGGCAGCACTGTTACTGCCCCGGGAGATGTTTAATAAACATTCCATGAACCTGAAGTTTAAAATCGGTGAACCGATACCCTATAGCCAGCTGGATAAACTACCGGTTTCAGGGCCTGAAAAATGCAAGATGGTACGCAAACACCTGTATCGCCTGGCCAGAGACAAAAACCCGCTATTCAAAACTGAGAAAACCATTGCCCGCCCTCAGGATCGAAAAGCACTGAAACAAGAGCTCAAGAAGTCAGAACTGCTGGGGGAAACCGCCGATGGTAAGCGAATCTACCTGTTTGACTATCAGGCAGATTCTGCAGTGATGCGTGAAGTTGGCCGGCTTCGGGAGGTCTCATTCCGCTGCGTGGGTGAAGGTACCGGTGAAAAGCTCGATCTCGATCGCTATGACTCTCACTATCGCCACCTGATTCTCTGGGATGAGGAGGAGCTGGAGATCGTCGGTGCCTACCGTCTGGCGGAAGCCTGGAAGATGAATAACAACGAAGATGATCAGCTATACAGCTCGACACTGTTCAATTACAGCCCGGCGATGCAACAATTTTTTGAACAGGGAATCGAACTGGGCCGCAGTTTTGTGCAACCAAAATACTGGGGCAAGCGCAGCCTTGATTATCTCTGGTATGGCATTGGCGCCTACCTTAAACGTCATCCGGAAGTCCGCTATATGTTCGGTCCGGTAAGCCTGAGCAATAGCTATCCACAACACGCTAAGGACCTGCTGGTCTATTTTTACCGACTCTACTTCCCGGACAGAGATGAACTGGGAAAATCATTCACTCCCTATGCTCTTAAACCAGAGACCATCACAGATCTGCAACAACTGTTTTGTGGTTCCGACTATAAAGAGGATTTCAAAATATTGAAGCAGCAGATGGATTTTCTCAACTGCGCTGTGCCCACCCTGTACAAGCAGTATGCTGATGTCTGTGAAGAGGGAGGGGTTCGCTTCCTTGATTTCGGCGTAGATGCTGACTTTAACTTCTGTGTTGATGGACTGGTTCTGGTGGATATGAACTACCTGAAAGCGAAAAAACGGGCCCGCTATATCGGCCTATTGAACTAAGCAATTTAGTTTTCGATACAACAAGGGGCTGCAAGGCCCCTTTTTTTCTGCCAGACTTTGAAAAGAAGCCACCTCGGTTCTAACAAAAAAACATCAGGTCTGAAACTATATGAGAGATAAACACCCCGTCAGTACGGTATCCAGTAATCAGGAGATCGAAGAATTCCTGAAACAGGCACAGCAACTCACTGCACCTGCCCCTGGTGACGCCCGGCTGATCTTTTCTCTGGATGCTACCGCAAGCCGTGAAAGAACCTGGGATCATGCCTGCCACCTTCAAAGCGAAATGTTTTTGCAAACCCGGGAGCTGGGAAAACTTTCCGTACAGCTCTGCCACTATGGCGGTCTGAACCAGTTCAGTGCCAGCGAATGGCTGCAGGATACCAACAGCCTGCTGAACCGTATGAATAGCGTTAAGTGTCTCGGCGGGCATACCCAGATAGCCCGCCTGCTGGAACACAGCCTGAAACAAACCCGGCAACACCCGGTTCAGGCAATCATATTTATCGGTGATTGTGTTGAAGAGCCCGTTGATTTTCTCTGTCAGTTGGCAGGCAAGCTGGGGATCCACTCGACTCCTCTGTTTATTTTTCAGGAGGGACATGACATTACCGCCGCCCATGCATTCAAACAGATGGCCAAACTATCGGGCGGGGCCTATTGCCGTTTCGATAATAGCAGCGCTGCCACCCTGAAAGCCTTACTCAGTGCGGTGGCTGTATATGCAACCGGAGGGCGGCGGGCGCTGCTCGAATATGCAAAAAAGGGGAATCCGGATATTCTGAAACTCACCCATCAGCTTAAATAGTAAGGATCAACCTCTTGAACCCAATCGTTCTAATACTGCTCGGATTAATTGTGCTGGGCTGGATTCTCTGGCTGCGCCGCAAATCACCTGCGGATCAGCGCAAAGCCAACATAATGCTACTCATAGGGGTGTTAGCGGCGGCGATCCTCTATCTGCTGGTGACGGGCAAACTCAATCTGATCGGTGCATTGCTGGCTATTTCACTGCCGTTTGCGCGGCGACTTATTCCCCTGTTGCCATTTGTGGCAAAACTCTTTCAACATTACCAGAATAAGCAGCACGGCAGAGGTAATACATCTGAAGTGAACAGCCGTATCCTGAAGATGCAACTGGATCATGACACCAGCGCTCTCGAGGGTGAGGTGATTGAAGGCCCCCTGCAAGGACGACAACTGTCCAGCCTCAGTGAATCAGAGTTTATCGAACTGCTGAACTACTGTCGTAAAACCGATGAGCAGTCAGCGCGCTTACTGGAGACCTATCTGGATAAGCGGTTTGGCGATAGCTGGCGCAAAGATGACACAAAAGGCCAGGAGAGTGGTAATTCAGAACTCTCAGACACCGAAAAAGCATATCAGATTCTGGGGCTTGAACCTGGAGCATCAAAAAAACAGGTCATTGAGGCGCATCGCCGACTGATGCAAAAAATGCATCCCGACCGGGGCGGCAGCGACTATCTGGCAGCAGAGATAAACCAGGCTAAAGACCTTCTGCTGAAAAAGCTGTCATAAGCCTTTATTACCGGTTAATCCCGGGGCTGATCAGCTTCATGAACGTTAATTTCATTCAGCAACTCATCATCGATGTCCGCGGCCTGAACCCGTGAGTCTGCCAGCACCGACGTTGTCATCCCTGATGGTGCCTGCAGTTGCGGCACCGCTGAAGCAGCGTCGGCTACAGGCGATTGTGTTAACGAGCGCGGCGCTTTCCCGCCGGTTGGAAGGTTCGTCAGCAACTGACCGCCACTCAACCCGGATGGCCTCCATAGTTTAAAAGCAGCGCCGTAGCTGACCAGATGCTCAGAGCCGGTTTGCAATACCAGCCGACCATCAGACTCCCGTGTGAATAACATCAGGTACTCCTGCTGCTCGGCATCGCGCATACTGAAAATCAGCTTACCCGATTGAAGATATTGCCAGCGGCCACGCTCCGCCACTGTCTTGCCTCTGGCGTCACGGGTCACCATCTGAACCCGCTGTCCGGAAGAAAGTTTAAACATCACCTGTGATCCGCCATCAGGCTGATACCAGTAAAAACCGTTTATCTCACTGCTGACCGGATGCCCTTTTCTGGCACACCCCTGATAAAGCCGACCGAATAAACTCATCTCAGCGGTAAAAGGTAATAGCGTACCGGTTTTGGAATCGACGCAGCGCGTTTGGATAATTTTGATCTGCAGCGGACTCTTAGCCGACGCTGTTTCCCGGTATAGCGCAACCACTGCCGAATCAGAGCCTCCGCCTGAACGATCAGTGTCCTCTGCGTCACCATTCGTTGCAGTCGCTAATTGACTTGACGGATCATTGGCTTTTTCTGATTCGTTTACCGTATGGAAACGATAACTACCGGGAGGATTTACACTTTTTACAATCACCTGGTCTGCCATGATGTCGGCCACCCAGATAGGATCACTACTCGCGGCCCTGTACTGAAGCCCTTCGAGACGGAAGTTACAGGTCTGCGCTGTACCACCGACGGTATCGACAGCGTGTACCCGGAGTTTATTACTCTGCTGCGGATTAATCTCCCCCTGCAACTGAACATAAAGCTCTTCATTGCTGAGCATGGAAAACTGACGATAGTAACCAGTCAGCTCCTGCTGCTGAGTATTATCCTCTACCTGCCACCAGAGCCTTTCATAACAAGGCTGAAACCACAGATCTCCTGCCCGTTCGACGATAACCCCGGCGAGCGACTGTAACGAAACCGGCGCCGATAAAGGCTGCGGCTTTTCTACCGCACACCCGGCGAGTATCATAAAAACAGCTATAGAAAGGGTATTTCGGATCATCAGCGTAGCAATTCATCGATAAATAAAAGAGCCCTAGCATACTCTGCAACGGCTCTCTCTAAAAGCATGACGGGCACTGAACTATAGGTTTAAACTCTGTTAAAATAACGATCTCTTTCAGACACTCAGGAATAGCGCTTAATGAAACTCGCACGGTTTCTTCATTCTGGAAAAGAACAGCTGGGTATAGTTAAAGAGCAACAGATAATCCCCATACCGGTCGCCGATTTTTCAGACTCTATGCCCGACCTGCTGTGCCGCCTGGATGAGCTAAAACCCAGACTGGAACAACTTGAAAACAACATACAAGAATCCCTGAATCTGGATCAGGTCGTCCTGCTTGCGCCTATTCCTCAACCGGAAAAATTTATCGGCGTGGGTCTCAACTATGCTGACCATGTTGCAGAAACCGGCCTTGAAACACCGGAGTTTCCTACTCTGTTCAATAAACAGTCCAGCTGCGTCACCGATCCGGGCGCTCCCATCTACCGGCCCAACATTTCTGATAAGCTGGATTATGAAGGCGAGCTGGCACTGGTGATAGGGCAATACTGCCGTAACGTTAGTGAAGCGGATGCACCCCGGGCCATTGCCGGATACACCATCGTCAACGATGTCTCCGTCCGGGACTGGCAGATCAAATCGCCTACCTGGACACTGGGAAAGTCATTTGACAGCCACGGCCCTATGGGCCCCTGGATTGTGACATCAGATAGCCTGGATCCTCACAATCTGGAGCTGAGAACCTGGTTGAATGATGAACTGCGCCAACACTCCAACACCCGTAACCTGATCTTCGACTGCTATCAACTGGTCGCCACACTGTCATCCGTCTGCACCCTTAAACCCGGGGATGTGATCGCCACAGGAACCTGTAGCGGAGTGGGTGTCAAAATGAAACCAAGAGGTTATATGAAACCCGGCGACCAGGTCACCATAGAGATTGAAGGGATCGGCCGATTAACTAACCCGGTTCGACAGGAACCAGAGCGCAATAGCTTTATTAGTAAACACCCCCTGTCTTAAATTCATAACCACATAAGCTATTGTTTTATATGCAATTTATAAACTTAAGCCTTTTCAGAGTCTCTTTTAAGAGACAATATTTCAAAGTTAGTTCATACTATAGTTAGCTAAATAGGTGGCAGAATAAAACTAACTTATTGTTTTATAATGATTTTTAGTTAGCCGGCTTGGTAATTGCTTATCAACAGATAACCAGCAATTTCCAGGAGATCGAGATGCGTGTGGCAACTGTACTATTATCAATGACCTTTACTGCAACACTGGTTCATGCTGAACCTGAAAGATCATTGGAGCGGCTCTCCAACACAGAAGTTATTGAACATATCCGTTCAGAACTTCCTGAAGACAATACGTCTGTTAAGAGAACCCGTTCACTCTCTATGTTTGAGTCTCTGGACAGGAATCGCGACAATGAGGTTTCACTGGCAGAGATGCGGCAGCATCCGTCACTGGCAAGCAGTTTTCACAAGCTGGATATCAACAATGACGGGGTTCTGAACCAGCAAGAGATCCAGCCACTGCAGGAAGAGATCAAAGGACTGAGGAATATTCTGACACTTACGGCACTGAGAATTATCTAATTTCATACAATAGCTCAGGAAACGTTACGCTATAAATAACTTGAATACTGAGAAGGTTTCCTCGCTGCAGACCCGATCATTGATGCAACTGGTGGTTCTGGCGTTTTTTTTGGTAGTTGCGCCGCTTGGAATTCTCATCTACCAGGCAACAGACTCTATGGTGACTCTATCGCGCCAGGGGCGCGAGCACGCCAAAGAAGCCCTGGACTTTTTTAGCCGTAGCCAGCATCTGAGAGAACTGTCGGGTGATCTTGTCCGCTCTGCGCGACAGTATGACGTACTCCAAAAGATCGAAATTGAAGAGCGTTTCCGTTTCCAGCTCTCTGAGTATAAAGAACTTCTACAGCTACACAGCTTTCTGATCGATTCTGGTAATATAGAAACAATTTTTGCACTGATCGCACAGCTTGAAGAGTCGCCACTGGATAAAGCCACCGGCGAAAAAGTTACTGAGCTGGTCCCTCTGACTCAGACACTCTATGACGACACACGCAAAAAACTCGACCAACGGCTGGAGTTTCTCAATGCTAAAGCAGAAGAGCAGCAAAATCTGCTCTGGCTCCAGGCGGGACTACTGATCACGTTGTCTACTATCCTGATCCTGTTTTTCAGTATCCGGATAACTCAACCGGTCAAACAGCTCATGCTGCGAATAAAAGCATTGGGACATGGCCAGTTGGATATGTCAGAGCCCTTCAGTGGACCTAAGGAGTTTCTTGCTCTTAACCAGCAATTGGAATGGCTGGAAACCCATCTCCAGCTGCTTGAACAGGAGAAACAAGCGTTTTTACGGCATATGTCTCATGAACTAAAAACACCGCTGACGACACTAAGAGAAGGGACCGACCTACTGGCCGAGGAGCTTGCCGGCCCCCTGACCGAGAGTCAAAGAGAAATCATCAACCTGATGCAGGAAAACAGCCTTTCGCTGCAATCATTGATTGAGCAGTTACTTGATTACAACCGGTTACAGCATGGAGGCGAGCATGATCTGCAAGCTCAATCTATCCTGCCGGTCATCAAGGAATCGCTGGCTTCTCATCAGTTGCTGCTGAAACAGAAAGAGATCGAGGTAAAACTACCTAAACAGGACTACACATGGGCAATCGAAAAGGGATTATTACAGCGGGCACTGAGTAACCTGATATCTAATGCGTCGGTTTACGGCAGCGAACACGGCCTGCTGAAGATAACCCTGGCGACAGAAAATGAAAACCTGAGAATAGAGATCGGCAACACCGGGCCCGAGATACCAGTGACTGACCTTGATCAGCTATTTGACCCCTTCTACCAGGGCGTAAATAAACGCCAAGGGTCAGTAAAAGGGTCCGGTATCGGTCTGAGTATTGCCCGGGAAGCGATTAGAGCAATGGGAGGTAATCTTGAACTTCACAACAATCGGGATGGTTATGTTAGTTTTATGATCAGTATACCGAATCAAGGACACGTCTCAGATGAGTAAAGCGCTGTTAGCAGTATTTACAGTTATCACCCTCAGCGGCTGCCAGATGACGCAGTTACTGCCTGCCAATGACTTTACCTGTATTACTGGAGATATGGGTGAATGGGTGAAGCTGGAGCAGCAATATCAGCAATCCCGACCAGAGGAAAAAGTGGCTATGCTGAAGCAAGCAGAAGATGACAATCAAATAATCATCCAGGCAATGCTTCTCAGCCAACCCGAAAATACAACCGCCCAGTTAAAGCGATCCATAGAGCTGTTTGAACAGTTTGATCTGGATAAAACACCCCAATGTGATGCAGAACAATACCTGCGGGTGCGCTATCAGTACACACAAGCTGTTATGACGTTACAGCGCGCTCTGAATACTGTAGACCTTGAGCGCAAAGCACTTGCCGCCGAACGCGATAAGCTCAAGCAACAGATTGAAGCATTAACCCGCATTGAGAATGATCTGTCTCGATAGAAAGAAAGACAGAGAGGAGAACAACTATGAAGTCTACTCAGCAACGTATCCTTATCGTGGATGATGATCCGGGTATCCTGAAAGTCCTGAGCTTACGCCTGAGTGCCTCTGGCTATCGTATTGATACCGCCAACTCCGGTGCTGAAGCACTGCAGCGGATTAAAAATGAAACCCCGGACCTCGTGCTCAGCGATCTGCGCATGGACGGCATGGATGGGATGGCACTTTTTTCAGCCATCCAGGAAGACCACCCGGCCCTGCCCGTTGTGATTATTACTGCTCACGGATCCATTCCGGATGCCGTCGACGCGACTCAGAAAGGTATTTTCGGTTTTCTGACAAAGCCTATCGATAAAGAACAGTTACTCAGCACTATCAACTCAGCGCTGGATTCTGCTCATGCACAGGATGATAGCTGGCGCAGCGCTATCGTGACCCAGAGCCAGTTGATGAATGAGCGTCTGAGTCAGGCTGAACGGGTTGCCAAGTCTAATGTAAGTGTTCTGATCACCGGCCCCAGCGGTACCGGTAAGGAACTGATGGCAAAGGCGATCCACAATGCCAGCGATCGCTGCGATAAACCCTTTGTGGCAATCAACTGTGGCGCACTACCGGAACAGTTGCTCGAGTCAGAGCTGTTTGGCCATGCAAAAGGCGCATTTACCGGTGCAGTCACTCAGCATGAAGGGCTGTTTCAGTCAGCGGAAGGTGGGACGTTGTTCCTGGATGAGATTGGCGATATGCCCCCTCCCCTCCAGGTAAAACTGCTCCGGGCTATTCAGGAGCGTACAATACGCCCTGTAGGCTCAACCCGCTCTATCGAGATTGATGTCCGGGTAATATCCGCTACCCACCGCAACCTTGAGCTGGCAATGGAGGATGGCGAATTCCGCGAAGACCTCTACTACCGACTTAATGTCGTGAATCTGGATCTTCCTCCTCTGCGGGATCGTCCGGAAGATATTCCACTGCTGGCCCGTTACTTTGTTGAACAGTCCGCGAAAAGACACAACCCCAAAGTCAAAGGTATCTCGCCAGGCGCTCTGCATATCCTTGCTCAGGCGGCCTGGCCCGGCAATGTTCGTCAACTGGAAAATGTAGTTGAGCAGACCGTTGCGCTGTCCGGTGCTCCGATAATAAGCGAAGGCCTGGTAAATCAGGCAATCGCCAATCAGGACCGGGTAATTCCGTCATTCAACGAAGCCCGGTCCAGCTTTGAGAGAAGTTATCTCAGCAAAGTAATGCATATCACTGCGGGGAACGTGACCCAGGCAGCAAAAATTGCCCAGCGAAACCGGACCGACTTTTATAAATTGCTGAACAAGCACGATTTAGAGGCATCCCAGTTTAAACCCGGGCGTAAAGCCCATGAGTACATCGATCAACAAAAAGCCGGGTAAACTTTAACGGATTAAAAAAGGCCATCATTGATGGCCTTTTTTACAGGTAAGAAAAACACACTGAAACAACAGATAACGATCCGCTTGCAGAAAGCACACTATTGGCTTGAGCCGCTAGCGACCGATGCCTGCCATTGACCCATTGGTCAGCCGCAACAGGTCAGCGGGGCTTAATTCAATCTCCAGCCCCCGTTTTCCTGCACTCACGAAGATCGTTTCAAACTGACCGGCAGAATCATCCAGCAGGGTCGGCAACGGTTTTTTCTGTCCCAGAGGGCTTATGCCACCCACCAGATAGCCACTACTGCGTTGCGCCTGTTTCGGATCAGCCATGGCTAGTTTCTTAGTTTTCAAAGCACTCGAAGCCGCCTTAAGGTTCAACTGGCCCGACACAGGGACAATCGCAACAGCGAGCTGTCGATTATCCCCATTAACGGCCACCATCAAGGTTTTATAAACCCGATCAGGGCTGACATTGAGTGCAACAGATGCCTCTTCACCATAAGAATCAGTTTTAGGGTCATGCTGATACTCATGTACGCTAAAACTGATGTTAGCCTTTTTGGCCAGTTCAATTGCTGGAGTCATAGTCTAATTATTGCAACACGCCAGTGGTATCAAGAATATCAATAACATCGATAACGGTTGCATCGCCTTCCAGCATTCTTACAACCTTATTACCTACCCGTCGATATTCCTCACCTGCCGCCCGGCCTAATTCTCTGTCCAGATCGTAAGGCAGACGTTCAGAATGTCGATAGAGTTCATAATCCAGCACTTCGCCCGCAACGACTTTCTTTTCCCATCCCGGAGGTAACTGACCACCCCGATCCAGCTTTTTCTGCAATCCCTGAGGCAAAGCTCTTTGTTTATCTTTGCCTTTGCCACCGCCAGGGTTTACCTCCTTACTGTCCCTGTCTTTACTCAGATAGTACTCCTGAATACGCCGACGATCCTCCTGGCTAACCCGGTCAGAATGCTTTTCCTGCTGGCGATGTTCATTTTGTGAACCCGACTGTTGATGCTCCAACTTATACTCGTTACGGGGCTCACCATTTCCTACCCCCTCCGGCTTTTTGGCTAATACAGACACCGGGGCAGCGACTAATGTCGTCGCTACAAGAAAAGTGATCATACTCTTACGCATAGGAAGCTCCTGCCTGAAACTGAATTGTTAAGTCCTGTTATCGATCAATCAGGGTTATTTTCGAACCCTCGATGCTGAGATTATACATCAAGCCTTTGTTGGAAAAGATAAAACCGATAATCGGCTGCTGCACCGTATTTGAATCTATCTTCCCTCCTGCCCCCACTGTCACAAGCGCAACACTGCCATCAACGCCCGCTTCCCAGCCATCACTTTTTTGAAATTTGTCCAGTGCCTCACGGCTCATAAACAGCAGAACCTCTGATTTAATCTGTGCCCCCAGCTGAAAACCAACCGACGCTGATGCCACATTATAATAAGCGGCTGTTTTACCCCCAACCCGCAAAGCGCCTTCGCCATACTCGCCACCGATACCGATTCCCGCTTTAATCACATCGGGGAAGACCAGCACCCCAGCGGCTTTACTGGCAAGCTCTTTTCCTGCCGGACTGTGGTGATAAAACTCTTTCAGAGCCTGATTAACTTTTGCGTCGATCTCTTGTGCAGATGCTGCGTTTGAACTATCGGGCAGAAAAGCCAGAAGAGACAGGGTGAGTAAAAAAGTCAGTATTTTCATCGGGGCCTCCCAGAAAATGTCTGTAGAAAGTATGAGCTACAAACCCGGGAGCAGCAACCTCAGCGCAGCAGGAGCTGAATTGAACAAACATCATGTATACGAACGCTTCAACGGCCTGAGAACATCTTCCAGGCCATTAAGTTTAACCTCATAGAGAATCTGCAGCAGAATTCCAATCTCGCCCTCAGGAAACCCCTTACCCGCAAACCACACCAGATAAGGTTCAGGAAGATCCATCAGAATCCGTCCTTTGTATTTACCAAAGGGCATCGGCATATTGGCCAGCTTTTCCAGACGTTGCGGTGTAATTTCCATTGATGTCCTGATCAGGCAAAATTTTAATGGCTGAATTCTACTACACTATAGTGAAAATAAGGTCTGCCATAAGCGCTTTTACTGGTAGAAAACGATTCTGAGCTTGCATACGTTTTTCAAAGGATGACTGCGAATAGTCTGATATCGGATAACTCACTATGGCCTCAATTCAGCAACTAGCTGACAAACAGTGCGATCAGTTTCTCACCGCTGTTTTCTGTGTTACCACTGCAGCCGTTTGCTTCAGCGGTAGTTCTAAGGTGTTCGTCAGCCTGTTACAGGTATCTACCTTTGAAATCATCTTTATCGTCTGTGCGTTGTTTTTCCTGTTTCGTCAAGGCTGTAGTATGCGACTGCGCATACCTTCCGGCATTCTTATTTTAACCCTGTTGTTTTTATCTATTCCGACACTGGCTGCACTGGATCGCTGGTATTATGAACGCCCCTTTGCCGATTTTTCAGTTATTAAAACAGCCTCTCTGTATATCCACCTTCTCTACCTGCTGGTGCTTTTAATTTTCCTCAGGGTCTCTGCATACGGTGTGCTTTTTTTCTGTTACACATTATTGATTTCAAGCTCGGTTATTGCGCTGTTGTACTATTTCTACGCCCTGATTCTTCATGTCGGGCCTGACTATATGATCAAAAATGCATTATTCGCTGCCAATATTCGCCATACGGGTTTTACTGTAGCGACAGCCACGCTGACCTCGGCCGCTCTGCTGTTAATACATTCCAGCAGTCCGGTTAAAACAAATCTGATGACCTTCGCCTTTATTCTCAACTTCAGCTTTCTGATCTGGCTTGGAAGCAGGACAGGAATCGTGGTGACAATGATCGGACTGGTGCTACTGGTGATGATTGCAAACAGAAAAAAACTCGCTAAGACTGGCAGTAGGTTGCTAGTCTCAGCGTGCCTGGCAATCATACTCGCAACCGCTGGCTCGGTTTACGACTGGAACGGTCCGAACCGGATCCAGCACCAGTTTCAGGAAGTCAAAGCAGCGCAACTGAAGCAGGATACTGCCCCTGATTTGTCTAGCGGACGTGCCACCCTATGGCGTGATGCAATCAACGCAGGGAAACAGTCTCCCTGGTTTGGCAAAGGTATGGAGGCTTCCTTTATTCGCTCCGGAGGCGACAGCAGTCAATTTATGCATCCTCACAACAGCCTTATTCAATTATTTTTGGAAACCGGCTTAGTGGGACTGATAATAGCGCTATTGCTATTTTCAGCTCTATGCCGACAGATCATCTATAGCGTAATACACTATCAGAATGACAGACTGGTACACGCGTTAACCTCATCACTGATACTATTCAGCCTTTGCCTCCTGAGCCTCACCTCCGGGGCACTTTATTTTGCCCAACCCCTGTTCTTATTTACTGCAGCCATTGCAATCCTGTTGTCATTACAGGAAAGTAACAGCTTAAATAAAGCTCGTAATACACCTGCCTGAGCCCAGAATATAAATACCAATGCACACACAACTATCCGATATTATTGTTTATCCAATTAAATCGACCGCAGGTTTACACCTGTCCCGCGCCACGGTAACCGGTTTCGGGCTGGAATTTGACCGTCGTTTTGTACTGTGTACCACTGAGGGAAAGTTCTTAACCGCGCGTACCCGGCCTCAGTTACTGCATATCAGGGCCTCGCTTACAGCCGCGGGGCTGATCGTTTCGGCTCCGGGTCAAACGGATCTGCAATTGAACTATCATGAGTTCAGCCACGATTATCAAACGATCACGGTATGGCAGGATCATATTGAAGCACAACACTGTTCCGCTATCGCTGATCGCTGGTTCGCTGACTATCTTGGTCAGGATTGCCGGTTACTGTTTTTTGGTGCTGCATCAAACCGGCCACTGAAACATTTCCCACACCATCAGACAGCCTTTGCCGATGGTTATCCGCTGTTACTGATCTCAGAAGCATCCCTCGCAGATCTCAGCAGCCGCTGCCGCAACCCGGTGCAGATGGATCAGATGCGTCCCAACCTGGTAGTCCGCGGCACTGCCGCCTATGAAGAGGATAGCTGGACAAAGATAAGAATAGGCACTGCCGAATTTTCCCTGGTCAAGCCCTGCGGCCGCTGTATCCTTACCACGACAAACCCGACAACCCTGGAACGCAATCCAGACCGGGAGCCCCTGAGCGTCTTAAAGAGATACCGTAAAGGCAGCGATGGTGAAGCCCATTTCGGGCAAAACATGATCCCGCTGAAGAGCGGGATCATCAGTATTAATGATCCTGTCGAAATATTAGAAACTGGTCAGCCACAAAAATACCTTCCTGAATAGTTAAAAGGCCCGTTCATAACGCTAATACATCGAACAATTCATCACTGATTGTTGCTGTTGCCGAAGCCGATAACCTTTGCAGTTGCTGCCTGGCTTTTTGGGTCCCTTTCTCCTGTAACTGAATCCCTGCAGTAGAGATTCCCCGCAACATAACGGCGGCATGGGTTCCGCTGACTTTATCCCGGTTATGACCAAGCCGCTGCAGTCGCAAGCCAAACTGTTGCCAGAAGCACAACAGATCGGCAGTTGCTCCGAAGCTGGTGCCTAACCAGTCGATACCGGGGCAACCCTGTTCGATCGCCTGCAGCAGAGCACTACCGATGCCCCGACGCTGAAGCTGAGGATGCACAGCAATGCGCATTACCCGGACCCCACGACACTCTGCCGCTTCCGGTATATGACAATGGGCCAGTAGTGTCTGGGGAATCAACTGACCTTTCGGCCGGCGGGTACCATCCATTATCGCGTTTGCCAACCCAGTGTTAATCGGTCCCTCATAGGCAAGCAAAGCGGTTGCGACCAGTTGAGACTCCCCCTCAGTCCCGGTAAATCCGGCCCACACCTCAATGTTGGGGCTATCCAGAAGTATACGCAGATCGCCAGGTGTGGTCCGGTAGTGCGCCAGAATCAGCAAGCCAAACAGTTGTTTCAGCATTTCGCTATCGGTTACCAGCTGATCCCGGGCCAGTCTTCTAAAACTCACACCGGCACTGTCCTGCGGACACTCAGTCAGATTTGCAGGCTCCGCATCCAGTAACAGTGCTTTATAGGTAAACCGTTCAAGGGGATCACCTTCAGCCCAGCGCACAGGCTGCCGCATAGTGAGCAACTGCCGTTCGGGGACAATACGGTCAAGATAGGGCATAAAGCGCACGGCAAACCCTTGTCCGGTTCCCTCATAGCCATGCAGCGTTGAGGCAAAGATAACCCGCGGATATTCCAGGAGCCCCAGTAATACCGGTGCTGGAATTGCAGCCGCCTCATCAATAAGCAACAGGTCGGCCGCGGGTCTCTGCTGTAACAGTTGATCGGGAAGCATAAACCTCAACCGCGTCTGACCAAACACCCAGCGATCCTTCTGGTGCTCCAGAAGGCCAGCAGGCAATAGCCTTTCCAGCATCGTAATAACCGACTGCACAGCCCCCCGGGATGGGGCCGTTAAGATAATCTCAACCCGACTGTTAAGATCATCAGAATGCTCAGCATCAGCACGTTTGCCCGCCGCTCCGGTTCCAGCTAATCCCCTTTTCATTATTACCGCAGCGAGGATCCCCAGCGCAGCACTCTTCCCCCGCCCCCGGTCAGCGGTCACCACCTGCACGGCCCTCGGTTGTCGGACGGCTTCAAGGCAGCGTTTAACCATTACTTCCTGATCCACTGTTCTGAACGGCGCCGAAACAGGAGGGCTTTCTAAGCGTGTTTGATCACCAGAATGGGGATCTGGGATTGAGGCAACGGTCAATGATGAAAGATCCGGGAAAGGCTGATCCTCAGCGAACTGAATCAGATCATTATCAGTCGCAATGGTTTTCAGCAGGTGACGGATAAAACGGCGGCCAACATCTGCCGCACCGTAAGGCTCCACAGCGATATGGTCATACTCCGGATCACTAAAAAGCTGCCACGCTGATAAAGGAGGAGTGATCAAAACAAAAATCCCCCCCGCCACCAGTGTGCCGGCCACCTGACCAAAACCATTCGGATTAAAACCGCTCCAGCAATCAAACAGAATACAATCACTTTCCTGCCCCAACAGTTGGTGAGTCTGCTTGGCACTAACCGGTTTAAGCGATGCAGGCGGTATCAGCCCCACCCCGGCATCGCCAATCCAGAGTATACGGGCAGCGGGACGAGTAAGGCCTGAGATCTGCTGCTGACACCACGCTCGACAGCCACTGACCAGCACCAGCTGTCGGTGCTCCCTTTGCTGAACATTATTCAATACAGACTCAATTATTTCGCAAACCGGTTGTATGCTGTTCACTGTTCTATCCTTATACTTCACCCGGGTTGAATTTTACACGGTCTGTGTGTCAGGGTATAAGGAAATAGGGAAATCATTGTATGGAGGCAAAATCAGTATCATGAGCATAAAACACAGGTATTTAAAGGCATGGGGATAACAGATGCGCTCTGATTTATGCCTTGTTATGGACCAGGGTAGCCATAGCAGCCGGGCGATGGTTTTTGATCGTCTTGGTAACTGCCTGAGCCAGGGACAAGTACAGGTAAAAACCCGGTTTACACAACCAAACCGCGCTGAGCAACAACCTGATGATCTCGTAATATCCCTGAAACGGGCGGCACTGGAAGCGGTCAGCAAATTGAAACGCGAAGACCGCGCCAAGCTTAGAACGGCGGCCCTGATTACTCAGCGTTCCAGCATACTCTGCTGGGACGCAGACAACGGCCAGCCGCTGACGCCGATAATCAGCTGGCAAGACCGGCGGGGCTTTCATTACATCGAAGATCTGATGCCCCTGGCAAGCATGGTGCGCCAACTAACGGGCCTCTATCCCAATGCCCACTTGCCTGCGTCTAAGCTGCGCTGGTGCATGGAACATATGACCTTTAATACCGCTAAACACCGTATCCGCGGAGGCCCTGTCGCCGGCTGGCTTATCAAGCAACTGGTGCACGAACAACCCGACCTGATTGACGGTGTGAACGCTGCCAGAACAATGCTTTTCTCTCTGAAAGACCGAAACTGGCACCCCGAACTTCTGGACCTGTTTAAACTACCCGACTCACTTCTGCCTAAAGTTCGCCCCAGCAAATACAATTTTGGTACGCTGAAGCTACCCGGTTTAAGCCTGCCCCTCAACTTTGTCAGCGGCGATCAGGCCGCAGCACTGTTTGCGTTTGGCGAACCTTCACAGGATAACCTCTATATCAATCTGGGTAGTGGCGGTTTTATGAACCGGGTGCTGACCGAACGGGGACTTCATCCTCAGGAACGGATCCTGCATCATCTGATCCTGGCAGATAAACAACCGCTTTACAGCGCCGAAGCCACCATCAATGGCGCGGCAAATGCCCTGGACTGGGCATTTAATATCTGCCGTCCTGAGAGCCATGATATCGACAGTTGGGCAGAAAAATGCACCGACCCACCGCTGTTTATGAATATGGTAGGGGGTGTCGGATCGCCTTACTGGCACTCACTGGAACGCCCCTGCTGGATCAACGATTGTAACGATTCAGAAGCCCGCCTGGTGGCCGTTATGGAGAGTATTGCTTTTCTGATATACCGAAACATCAAAGCGATGTCCTCACTGCCTCCGGCAAAGCAGATCGTCATTGGCGGGGGGATCAGCCGACTCAACTCCCTCTGTCAGCGAGTTTCTGATCTGAGTGGCCTGCCGGTACAGCGCTATGAGCAGCATGAGATTACGTCACTGGGTGCCGCCTGGCAGGTATTGCCTAACAGTGTCCGGGATATCCAGCCGGAAACAACCTTTCATCCTGAAGCAAATTTGCCATTAGAACAGCGCTACCAGTCATGGCTGGAAGCATTTAATGATCATCTGAGTTCTCTGAGCGAATAACTAATTCTCACTCAGCGCCCGGCGCATCGGGGAGATCGCAAAAGTCTCAATCAGGTCAGCTCCCTGAGTGAACAGAGTGCGTGCAAGCTCAGAGTCAGCCACTTCATACAGCACCACACTGACTTCAGGCCAGCGACGTTTTTCAGCGGGCAGATCAACGTTACGTAAACAGGTATAGTTAAGAATCAGGTAGTTTGGCGGCCGGATAAAATACTGCCACCAGCCGCTGGCCGGAAATTGATCCGATACCCAACCGGCCTGCCAGTCATCCGCCAGTACCCGGTCAACCAGAGCCCGGGAGTAGCTGATCAACACCACTTGCGACTTAACCAGCTCTAACAGGGGTAGCGACCTCTCTACACAGCTCTCAACCCCGAATGTTTCAATTGCAACCCGCTTGAACTCGATAAAAAAGGTAACCCGCGGGTAACGCAACATCAGATTTACCAGATGCTGAAGATGGGAGATCGGCTCATCTTCAAAGCGATCGCTAAACGCCACAGGGTTATGCAGGCTAAAGCGTTCCAGTTCATCATAAGTGAGTAGCTGAATTTTATTATCGGCACCGGAAAGTCGCGCCATATCCCGATCATGATAGAGCACCGGCTCGAGATCAGCGGTTAGTTGTAGATCCACCTCAACAAACCTGGCTCCGGCAGCAAGCGCCCGCTCAATCGCCAGCAAAGAGTTTTCCGGATAACGGGATGCATAACCCCGATGGGCTACCAGTCGATCAGAGAGACAGGTTATGGGACTGCTTTCGGAGTCAGTTTCATCTTTTTCGGAGCGATCAGATAGATTACACACGGTTGCCTCTGCGTCATAAAATAAAACCTGCGTGAGGCAGGCTTAGCAGAAATAGTCTAGCCGGAAAAGGTTACAGGAATATCAAGAGGATCTTCTTTTACGGCCCGCACCCGTCCGCCACCGTTCTGGATCGCCTCGTCCAGGGCCGCTTCGGTCTGCGCCAGTATATATTCGGCAGTCAGCTGAGCAGAAGGCTGCAGCGTACTGATGCCGATACTGACACTCAACTTATACCCCAGAAGCTCAATATCATTGATATCACGACAGAGCCTATCGGCCAGCACCGGCGACTGTTCATTGGTTGCCGGCAACACCATGGCGAAGCGGCCAGTACCTATCCGGGCCGCCATATCCCCTGGACGTGAAATTGCACTTTTCAGTACCTCAGCAATCAAACATGCCTGTTGATCAGAAAAATTGTCCGGGAGCTGGTCGGTTTCAGGCTTATCAAGCTCGATCAGCATAAGCGTTAACGGACTAAACTCCCGCACCGCTCTGCGACATTCTGTCGACAGAACCTGATTAAAGTGTCGTCCATTCGCCAGCCCTGTCGGTTCATCAGTCACGGCAACCGAAGCGAGCTTTTCCTGGCTGCGTTTTAGCTCAACATCCTTCGCCTCAAGTACCTTACGAAGATGTCTGGCACGCACTGCTGCATTAATGCCCATTCCCAGCGTCACAAAGCTCAATACCCCTCCCATCAGAGCGATAAACAGCGGCAGAAAAGTGTGATAACTATCAACAATCGGATCAGCCAGACGATAAAAATCCTCTTCGGTAATTTCCTTCTGCGGACCATACGCAGACCAGAGGGTATCGATATCTTTCGCCATACCCACCTGTTCATAATCTACCTGATCAACCCTGTGCTCAATCGCTAGCCGAATAGCCTGAACAGCAACCCGCTCTTCATAGGAACGAATACCGACAAACAAGACTATAAAAACCAGAATCGAAACCACCAGAGTCACAATTGTCTGAACCCGGCTGCGGACTTTAGTCTGCCTGGAATCTATCACCTTCACATTCCTTAAATGACACCCATGTTTCTGTTTAGTAAATACTTTTTTGTGTATTGATGCAAATATCTACTGCCCATAACGTTTATGGGGCTGGTTCAGATAAGCTAACTCTTCGGGTGTTGAGGAGCGACCGAGTATTTTATTGCGGTAGGGAAAACGCCCAAACCGAACAATAAGATTTCGGTGTTCATGGGCAAAATCCAGCGCATTATCAATTTGATGCCGCTGTTCCCGGGGAGTGGTGGAGAGCATTGCCTCAATCTGAGAGATACAAAGATTCTGTGCCCGCAGATCTTCAGCATGTTCCAGAGGCATATAGAAAAATAACTTTTCGCTGCCTTCAAGCGCCATATCGTGCCCGATTTCAATGCCTTCCCTGCACAGTTGCTCGGCCCGAAAATCACCGGAAAAGGCATCGGCTGACCCTCGATAGATGCTGCGTGTAAACTGATCCAGGAGGATAATCAGTGCCAGCCTGCCACGCGGCTGTCCGGCCCAGTCATCTAGCTGCCCCCAGAGCGCCTGCCTGACCTGATGACCAAACAGCTCACCGAGCTGACGATCCAGCGCCTCATCACCAAACCACCACAGCGGCTTTCGGTTGGTCACCGGGAAGCCCTGTTTAAGCTCACCAAACCAGAATTGCAGGATCTCTTCAATCTGCTCAGTCATAGACAACCCCGTTAAACGCATGTCACAACTTCCCCATTATAGAAGAGAAGCGCTTCAACTGCCGACCGCTGAGAAAGATATCTGACCACAATTGGCAAACGATTTAACTTTTATATCGCTAAAATCTGTTTTAGTCTGAAC
This sequence comes from Amphritea atlantica, assembly GCA_024397875.1. Taxonomy (NCBI): domain Bacteria; kingdom Pseudomonadati; phylum Pseudomonadota; class Gammaproteobacteria; order Oceanospirillales; family Oceanospirillaceae; genus Amphritea; species Amphritea atlantica. The sequence continues at coordinate 1,360,212 of CP073344.1, read as the reverse complement.
CTTATGAAAATAAACCACTCTTTTTAAGAGATATAAAGTCTGGTCATGATTTCTAACGGGGGAAAAATGCGCAATTTTCTGATTTTAATCATACTAGCGGTCGCCGGTGTTGCCGGTTATCTGTATTTTAATCCTCCTCTGCAGGAAGATAAACAGACACAGACTCAGCCCCCTGAAATCAAGCCGGACGAACTGTCAAAAATTGCTGCGCAACGGCATATTGACAACCTGACCTCTGAACCCGAACAAGCAATTGAGATTGGCAAGGCTAACAACTTTGTTACTCAGGACCAGTTACTCAAACTACCAACAGATCTCGCCACGGCGATAGCGGCTACCGAAGCGGTAAGCGAAGGTAGTGCAACCACCTACGGCATTAATCTGGAGCAGATAGGCAACTCTGTCCCGTCTCAGCACAAAGCGATACCTGCCGGCGAGCTACCCATGGCCGACCAGATCAGACTGAAAGAGTTGCTCAACAATCCGGATAATGCCGCCGGAACACTATTTTATATTCACGGTGTCACTGATACAGACAAACAGGGTCTGTGGGGTATCATTCAGAGTGGCCTGATCGATACTTTCGCTACAGGGATACAACTTAAAACCAGGCTGATCAGTGCAGATATCCCCAGAGAGGCAGATGAGCGACTAGCCAATAGCACCAGCTCATTCCTCGGGACAATTCTGGATCAGAAGGTAAAAGACACCTATGTATACAACTATCATAAAGGCATACTCGGCCAAAACCCGAATCTGATAACCCCGGGGCAGGAGCTGATTGTTGTCACTTTCAGCCAGGATGAGCTGATAGATATTTACAACCATTTTGCCCATCAATAGTGACCGGAGTCGTAAATGATTGATCTGTACACCTGGGGAACCCCCAACGGCCGCAAAGTGTCAATTATGCTTGAAGCAACGGCACTCCCCTACATCGTTCACCCAATCAACATTCAGGCGGGTGATCAGTATAAGCCGGACTTTCTGGCCATCAGCCCGAACAATAAAATTCCGGCCATATCCGATGACGAAGGCCCCGATGGTGAAACGATTCAGCTGTTTGAAAGTGGTGCCATTCTGATTTATCTGGCTGAAAAAACTGGCAACTTTATACCAACAGACCCGATGAAAAGGCTGGAATGCCTGCAATGGCTGATGTGGCAGATGGGAAACTTTGGTCCCTTTCTGGGACAGGCTCACCACTTCAATCGCTTTGCCAAAGAGAAAGTTCCCTATGCAATCAATCGCTATCGCGAAGAAAGCCGGCGACTCTGGGGAGTACTGAATAAACGACTGGACGGCCATACCTTTATTGTTGATCCGGACCTCAGTATCGCCGATTTTGCTATCTACCCCTGGGCGTGCCGCTTTGAGTGGCAGGAAATTAACCTGGAAGAGTTTCCCAATGTAAAAGCCTGGATGGAAAGGATGTCACACATAGAGTTTGTCCAGCGGGGCATGGCGGTTCCCTGAGCGAATCCAGTGCTTTTTATCAGAGGGCTTTTACCCCGCCAGCACGCCCTCTCAATTCTCCCTTCTCAGCACTCCAGGCCAAACCGTCGTAACTGCCGGGGCAGCACCTCATCGAGCTGATTCAGATCGCCCTCCTGCAACTCAATAACAGCCAGATTATTAGCCTCATAGAGCGCCTTTTTATGCATCTTCTCCGCCAGATAGGAGGAATCATTTTCACTACCCCAGAATTCAATAAACAAGCGCACCTGAGGCAGGTAAAAATCGGCTCTGACTGATGCCTCTAACGGCAACTTTTTGTCACAGGCATGAGTGATACCGGCAAGGTACAGCCAGTTATCGATCTTCACTTCCGCTTCCGAACGCAGCAGATGGCCATCCATCGCACGACAACCTCTGTAATGTTCCACCTCTGCCAGAGGCACAGTGAAGGCCCTCAGTGTGCGTTTAAAAATAATGTTTTCAGGCAGTGTTTTTGGCCATAACACATAGGGGATCGCGGTATGAGTATCCTCTTTCTGCACCCCACCCAGCGCTTGCCCCGCCTCTGTCAGCTGCCATCCTTTCAGCCAGGGTTTTATCCACCCCAGTTCCGCCAGCAACTGATTAATTCGCAACGTCGACAATCCGGTTTTCAAACCCAGCCCTTTGGCGCCGGTAAACCGGTCTTCAGGATTTACCAGCGCCCTGTGACCTTTTACACCTTCCGGCCAGACAATATAGCGGCCATATCGTTCGCTATCGCAATAGCTGCCCTGCTCAAACTCCCCTTTAGCGGTCAGGCGCCACTGCTCCTGTTCCCGGCTGATCCAGCCCAGAGCTTCAAGCTCAGCAAACATCTGACGACTGCTCTTGCCTAATGCTTTGGCCAGCGCCGAGGTCGATATTTTTGTACGCTCTTTGGCCATCGACTCTTATCCGATTTAACGTCATATTAAGATATAAAAAATGATACTGTGATAAATATCCATACAGGTCAAAATATTTCTACCGGCAGCGCGTCAGATCGCTACTAAGGCGCCAACGGTTTGCTGCATTACTTTACTCCAGGGTACTGGTGACAATTCAAGCGCTGCACTCGCGCTATTATCAGGCATTAACCAATGAATAGCGAAAGGGCCTGGCTGAAACAGGTGAGAGGGTTGTGCGCCTATGAAGGGTACCTGAATCGCTTTCATGCACTGAGCGCCTGCTCAGGTATTCTTATAAACAAAATAGAATCAGGCGCTGCGCAAGACCTGATGATCCTGCACCATAGAAGCCCGGTCATTCTTTAAACACTGCCGATACCTTGAGGGCGTCACGCCAAAATATTTTTTAAACGCCCGGGCGTAGTAAGAAGGATCATTAAACCCGACCAGATAAGCAACATCTGCGATCGACGCGCCGGGATTCCGCAGCAACCGTGCTGACTCATTCAGGCGGAATCTCACCAGATACTCCTGAAACGTCACATCAAAAGTCTGCCGGAAGGTACGACTAAACTGGGTCACATTGATCTTACAGAGCGCTGCCAGGCGCTCTTCTGTCACTTTTTCCCGGAAATGCCCCTCCAGATAGCTGATGGCAGGCCTGAGCAGCTTTTCATTTTCCGGGGAACGCCTGAAACGAACCTCCTCCGGCAGCATGACATGTGCAGATTTATTAAACTGCGGCCTCTGAGAGAAACCAACCTCAGCGGCTGCTTCAATGGAAGTTACAACTTCATTAATACCGGTGTCGGCTAAAGGCAGCACAAGATAATCCCAGACGCCAGTGCGAAATGCCCATACCGCCAACGCTTCAGAATGCTGTTCAGTAAACATTACAATAGGACAACCGGGTAATGCTTCCCTGACTTCTTGTAGTAAATTAAGACTGGGAATATCGGGATAATCATATTCAAAGCATATAATATCAGCTTCACAGCTCGAGCTGTTTCCACTGTTCAGCTGATAGTGCCTTAAATAGGACACCGAAAATCGCTCCTGAAAGCGAGATAATAGTTCAGATCGCTCTGCAGAAACCCTCATATCGATCCAGCTAAGCGTATGATTTAATGACATAAAGTAACCTTCGACTTTAACCTTCCCTGGTTCCTCTTTTTTAAAAGTGAATGCAACGAACAATAGATTTGTTCAGATTTCCTGTCCTAATAAGCTTAGATAATTGCCTGTCATATACCTCATTTATTCAGTTGAATATTTTTCATAATTCCCCCCCCCCACCTCAACAGAAGTCAAAATAGTCCTTATCTTTATCAAAAAAGTCCTATCAGTTTTACAGGCAGATGTCTAACTTTTCATATACGACCTGTCACCAGAATAAGACATATGTATTCGGGTTTCAGGAAAACGGACGTAACACTTGACTTAACAGCGGAGACAAAGACATGTCTATTCAAACACTCACAGCACTGGTTAAACGCTTTATCAAAGATGAAGAGGGCCTGACAACGGTGGAATATGCCATTGCCGGTAGCTTGGTAGGTCTGGCCGTCGTTACAGCTTTTACAGACTTGGGAACCGCTGTCGGGGCAGCTATTGCTGAACTTACAGCCGTGATTTCATAGTCTGATCCAGTTGCATCGATGCTACTACGAACTATTACCTAATTTAACTGAAAGGAGGGGCAGTACAATGCAACCAACACTCGCATCTGATTTACTGATGTTGTCTTTACTGCTCCTGCTCTTTTTTGCTACCGCATGGGACATCATTAAGCACATCATTCCCAATCTCGTTAGCTTGGCCATACTCATTTGTGGAGTCATTTACCATGTAATATGGGACGGCTGGGCAGGCAGCATTACCGCGCTGAGTGGCTTGCTGATCGGTTTTTTTATCTTTATCCCTTTTTATATCACCGGCGGCATGGCCGCGGGCGATGTTAAACTGATGGCTGCCGTGGGCAGCCTCCTCGGGCCGCAGCTGGCAACGTTAGCAGCCGGACTAAGTCTTATCGCAGGCTGCCTGCTTGCCCTGGCACTGGTGCTGCTCAAAGGCGATCTGCCGAATCTGTTTAAACGCTATTACCGCATACTGAAAACTTTCTGCTTAACCAGACAGCTGATCTATGAAAAGCCGCACCCCGGCGATGCCGCTGCATTACGTTTTCCATACGCGCTTGCCATTATGGCAGGCACCCTGTTGGCACTCGCTCATCAATCGCAGCTCAATTTCTATTATCTGAGATCTCTCTTCGACGGAGGTGTTTTATGAGTGAACAACAACACGACCTGACCCTGCAGGACATTGAACCGCAGCCGGTATCGCCCTTCAGCGCGCTGGCACCGCGCCCCAAAACGGTCGAAGAAACCCACCTGAGCAAACAGTTCTTAACCGAACTGATCAGTAAACATCTCTACGATGCCGGTGCTCTGACCATTTCTCAGCTGGTCAACCGGGCCTGCCTGTCCGGAGCCATCATCGAGGAGATATTAAGTTACCTGCGTCAGGAAGCGCGGCTTGAAGTGCTACCCCGTTTAGGTCACGGGCAGGAACTGTTTTACGGCCTGACAGACCTGGGTCGTGTGGCCGCACATGAGGCACTCAATAAAAATGGCTACATCGGGCCTGCACCGGTGCCTGTCTCAGTATACGAGAAAGTTGTCGCCGCCCAGTCAGTACACCTGGTCAAGGTTAAGCAACAACAGACTCAGGATGCATTTAAGGATATTGTCATTAAAGACTCACTGCTCGATCAACTGGGGCCGGCGCTTAATTCCGGCCGCTCCATCGTTATCTATGGTCCGCCGGGAACCGGGAAAACCTATATTACCCAACGCCTGACACGCCTGTTAACCGATCACTGCCTGATCCCGCATGCAATCTCGGTCAATGAAAGCGTTATCCAGCTCTATGATCCGCTGGTGCATGTACCGGTCTCTCAGAACCAACAGCCTCTAAACAAGCAGTCGCCGAACGAATTGCCTCAAAAACAAGCGTCACAGCATAGAGATAACAATGGTTCAAGCAGCCTGCTCTTCCGGGAAGGTTACGACCCCCGCTTTAAACTCTGCAAGCGACCCGTCGTGATCAGCGGTGGTGAGCTGACCCTTGATATGCTGGAAGTGCAATACGAGCCCGCCACCAAAATTTATCGGGCGCCACTGCAGCTGAAAGCCAACAACGGCATGTACATCATCGACGATATGGGACGCCAGCGCGTCGCGCCAGTGGCGCTGTTCAATCGCTGGATCGTACCGATGGAAGAGAAACGCGATCATCTTAGCCTGGGCAATGGCCATAACTTTGAGATCCCGTTTGATGAAATTCTCATCTTTTCCACCAATATTAATCCGTTGGAATTAGGCGATGCGGCTTTTCTGCGACGTATCGGCCACAAAATTTTCTTCGACACCCTGGATACTCAGGCGTTCGGACAGATCTGGAAGCAGGTGTGCAAAGAGAAACAGATCGAATTCGACCAGGAAATACTCAATTATCTCTTCGACCATCACTACCAGCGGAAACACTGTTCCCTGCTGCCGTGTCATCCGAGAGACCTGTTGGGGATTGCACAGGACAAAGCGCTTTACCTCGGCAACTCGGCCAGGCTGTCTAAAGAACTGATTGACTGGGCCTGGGAAAGCTATTTCGTACAACTAGAACAGATTGAAGGGCAACCCATCCATAACGGATAGGTTGTAAGGAGGTCACCATGTTTAAAGGTAGAACATTGATACTCATTCTCGTGTCAGGCCTGCTTGCCTTTGGCGCGGCGTTTATGGCCAACAACTGGCTCGAACGGCAGACCCCTGTCGTCGCAGAAAGCACATCGACTGACACCGAATCCGTGGTCACGGCTGCACTGGAAATCCTTTATGGTCAGAAAGTCGAAGCGCGGCAACTGACAACTGTCGAAATGCCCAAAGCGTATGCACCCGAGGGCGCCATCCGGAACACCGATGACGTCGTAGGCATGATCGCCCAGGCCGATATCATCCCCGGTGAAATTCTGATGTCGGCCCGCTTCTCAAAAACGGCAACAGGCAGCGCTCTGGCATCACTGATTGAACCGAACATGCGTGCCGTCACCGTGCGCGTCAACGACGTTATCGGCGTGGCCGGCTTCCTGTTACCGGGCAACCGGGTCGATGTATTGGCCAGCCGGGAAGTAAGCAAGCGCACCTATACCGACACCATACTATCCGATCTTAAAGTGCTTGCCGTTGATCAGACCGCCAGGGCGAAGAAAAACGACCCGGTCATCGTGCGTGCGGTAACTCTGGAAGTGACTCCGGCACAAGCAGAGAGAATCGTTAAAGCGCGCGGTGAGGGGCCGATACAACTCAGCCTTCGCAACCCGGAAGACAAGAGCAAGCCCAAGCCCCGGGTTCGAACCGTGAGCAGGGACTCCTACGTCACCATTATACGGGGCACCAATGCGCAGAAAAGCAAGGTCAGCCTGTAAGTACAGCGAACAGTTTAGCGGGTGATAGATTGTAGTCATTGCCCTGAAAGGCCTGCACCAACAGGCCAAGGCAGAGAAGAGGTAGGGAATACTCATGCAATATTTAACACAACATCCCGTACGCTATCTGGGGGCCCTGGTTATATTGATGATCCTGCTTTCAGGTAGCCCGGTCACAGCACAAGAGCTGACACGCTCCACCACGCTGGACACATTCAACGAACTTACCGACCGCAATCAACAGGTCAGAACTATCTGGGTTCCTTTATATAAGTCCCACATTCTGAAACTGAACCGGCCGGTGAAGAAAGTGTCGATCGGCAACCCTGATATCGCAGACATCCTGATTATGCGCTCGGATCAGCTCTATGTGCTGGGCAGAGGCCTGGGTACGACCAATGTTCTGCTATGGGACAACAAAAACAAGCTCATCAGCGCCTTCGATATCGAGGTTACCCATGATCTGAATACCCTCAAGGCCAAGCTGTTTCAGCTACTGCCCGACGAGGATATCAAGGTTCACTCATCTCAGGGTGCCATTGTGTTAAGCGGTGAGGTCACCAGCCTGAGCAAGATGAACACCGCAATGGAGATTGCCAACAGCTTTACCCCACCAACTAAGAATGACGATGAGGCTATTTCCAGCGTAGTCAATCTGATGGGGGTTGGCGGAGCCCAGCAGGTGATGCTGAAAGTCACCGTGGCAGAAGTCTCCCGCGATGTCAGCCGTAAGATGGGCATCAAGTTCAACGCCTTCGACTCCGGTAATAAATTCCAGATCGGAGCTGTCAGTGGCGGTGCCAAGTTTCCTGATGCAGGTCCTAGTCCATTTACCCAAGGGGGTCTCTTTGGACCGCTGACTGATCAGTTCGCCCCCAACGACCTGTCAATTTTGGACAAGGGACTATTTGCCAGTTATCTGGATAATGATTTTATCTTCAGCATGGCCCTCGATGCCGCTAAAGAGAATGGCTCCGCCAAGATTCTGGCTGAACCCACCCTGACCACCCTATCCGGCCAGGAGGCTTCCTTCCTTTCCGGCGGTGAATTCCCGGTTCCGGTACCCGATGAAGATGGCATCACCATCGACTTCAAGGAGTTCGGTATCGGTCTTAAGTTTGTCCCGGTGGTGCTGGACTCCAAGCGTATCAATATGAAGCTCAATATCAGCGTCAGTGAGCTGACATCTGCCACGAGCATCTCCTTTGGTACCGGAAGCAGTTCAGGGTTCTTTGTTCCGGCACTGACCAAGCGCTCCGCCAGTTCGACGGTTGAGCTGGCCGATGGACAGACCATCGGCATTGCCGGCCTGATGAATGAAAACATGCGCGAAGTGATCAATAAATTCCCCGGTCTCGGCGATATTCCAGTGCTCGGCAACTTGTTCCGCAGCCAGGAATTTGAAAAGGGCGAAACCGAATTAGTGATTCTGGTGACTCCGCAGCTGGCGACACCCGTTGCCCGCGACAGTATCCCACTGCCAACCGATAACTTTGTTGAGCCCAATGATTTTGAATTCTACATCCTCGGTAAAACTCTCGGCAGCACCGATAACACGTCTCAGTCCAGTGGCGCGTCAGACGCTACCACCACTGAAGCCATGGCTGCCGAGCCTGATGTAAGCAGCGGTGAAGCACCAACGGACCCGCCAGCCACCAGCTTTGCCGCACCGCCACTGCCAACGATTGGCGGGCGTTCCGGCGGCATGGAAAGTAGCTACGGCCACTCGATTAACTAGGAGAAGGATAATGAACAGATTAACCACAGCACTATCACTCTTCATCCTCGTTATATTGGCGGGTTGTTCAGCACCCCAGCCGCAACACCACATGCAACTGGGTGCCGGCGCTGAAGCGCTGGCGGAACAACAAATGTTCAACCCGCAGGCCAGTGAAGAGAATGGCACACAAATCCATGGCTCCCTCGATGGCCCTACCGGCGTGAAGATCCTGTCGACGTATCGCTCGGATATCAGCAAGCCGCAGGAAGTCAGAAATGAAATACAGGTAAACATCGGAAATTAAGCAGCTAAATATAGCGGTCACGGATGGGACTAATCCACCCTCCGTTGACCAGTAGGCAACTCACATGAAAACGAACAAATACATAAGGAGAGGCGCCCTTCCCTCACAGAACACACAAAAAGGGGTGATTGCCGTTGTCGTTGCGATTGGCATCGCAGCCCTGGTCGGTATAGTGGGTCTGGCGCTGGATACCGGGCACCTGCTGCTGAATAAAACCCGGCTGCAAAACGCCGTGGATGCAGCAGCACTGACCGGCGCACAAGAACTTCATAACTCGGTATCGGCAAACCCGATGGCGGACGCAAGGAATGCTGCCATCGCTGCGTTTACGGCCAACTTATCCACCGAGCTCAATAGCGACTCACCGGTTCCGACTATCACCTTCTCCGAAGACCTGATGCCGGGATCATTTGTGGCAGCTACCGCGAATCCGCCACAATTCATCAAGGTCTCATCACCGGTCATTCCGCTGACCAGTTTCCTGATCAAAGCCGTCGGCTTCGATGACAAAAAAGTCGCGGCGGTCGCTGTCGCCGGTTTTGGCTTCGGCGCCAATGCCTGCGACCTGATTCCGGTGATGGTCTGCAAGGGCGAGCAGGATCCAGACTCGGTCACGGGCTATAAAGAGTTTGAATTTGATCAGGGCCATGAGGCCGAGTTTGATGCGGCAGCGGATACTGTCACCCTGAAAACCGGCTCCGGCAGCGGTCCGGACGAAGATGTCGGCACCGGTAGTTTCCACCTGATCGACATCCCGGGCCTGCAGGGTGCCAACGATATCCGCTATGCGTTCGCCGAAGCGCCTAGTTGTGGCGAGCAGGGCGAGAATTTTGTGATCGACCTGTCACCTGGTAATAAGGTCGGTCCAACGGTTTCGGGACTGAATACCCGTTTTGGCCTCTACAGCGGGCCTCTTAACGGACAAGAAGACCTATACCCACCTGATCACGCCAACGATGCAGACTCGCCGGAATGCACCGGCACAGCGGAAATCCCCGATGGCAGCGGACCGACCGCGTGCCTCGATCCCCGCAACTACGCTGATTATTATAACGACCCGTCAAACGGCCTGGTGCAGAGTAACCATAAATACCAGCGCCGCGTCGTTAAAGTACCCGTCGGCAATTGCGATGGCGAAGCATCAGGTAACGACACCGTTGAAACACTTGGGTTTGGCTGCTTTCTGCTGACAGCCCCGGCTGAACAGACCGGTGGGGCAGAAACAGAGTCCGGTTCACTGCAGGGGGTATTCTTAAATGATTGCACCCCCCCTGCAACCGGGATAACCGAGGGCAGCGGTGCCGTACGTATCGTGCTCTACCGAAATCCGGATGGTAATGACTCATGAATATCTTCGCTCACCCAACCGGCCGAACCCAGCAGCCAACTGCCCGTCGGCAACAGCAAGGGGTGGCAGCTGTTGAGTTCACCATTACACTGCCGGTATTACTGCTACTACTCTTTGTTGGCGGTGAGATGGGGCGTTTTCTGTTTCAATACAACACACTGACTAAATCGGTTCAGGACAGTGCCCGTTATCTATCGGCCAATATCAGGGCCGCAGACTCAGTGGCAGAGATTGCGGCGGTTAACACCAGTGCCGAAAACCTGGTGCGCTATGGCACCGAGATCGTTACAGATGCCACCCCGCCGTTGCTGCCCGGCTTCGAGGTAAGCGCAACCCATCCGGTCAATATCGTGGACGGAGCCACCGAAGTCAGCGTGACGGCGACCTACACCTACGACCCGATAATATTTCCAGATGCCGTGGTGATTCCTTTATGGCAGGGCATTCAGCTGGCCGTCCCGCTGACGGCAAGCGTAACGATGCCGCGCTTATAACGGCACTTACTTTAACTTTAACTTTTAGCGCCAGTAATCGAGGCGCGAACGACCAGGGGAGGAGGCAAACATGAGCAGCAAAGCGAAATTCAGACAAGCCGGCCTGGTAACCGTTGAATTTGCCCTGATCGGCTCTGTGTTTTTTCTGGTGCTGTTTGCCATTATCGAGATGGGCAGGTTTCTGTTTACCTGGAATGTCCTGGATGAAGTCACCCGGCGCGCCGCCAGATTAGCCGCCGTTTGCCCAATGGATCAGGTTGACAATGTAAGACAAGCTGCCGTTTTTAATAGCAGCATATTATCGGGGCTCACCCCCGAAAACGTCAATATTCAGTATCTGGATCAAGCATTTACACCCACAGATACATTGGAACAGGTGCTCTATGTGCAAACTAACATTCAGGACTTTCAGTATCAACTGCTGATCCCTCTTCTGCCTCTCGAGCCGTTTGACGCATCGAGCTTTACCACCACCCTTCCGAGCGAAAGCCTGGGGATTACCCCTGCTGGTGCCTGGACAGTGCAATGCACGGGAGCATAAATGATGGAACATAATAACCTTACACGCCTGGGGCGCTCTACACGCGAGTTCAACGTTCTCATATCCGGACGCGACTCGCTGATGCTGGAGCATATCAGGTCAAACCTTGACGGCGTGGGCAACAATATTTCCCTCGAGTGCGTAACCGTTGTCAACGGCCACGTGGACCCGCTACATGGGGTCGGTTCCCAGCCTGACCTACTAGTTCTGCACCTCAGTGACCGCTGGCAAAGCGAGCTATCTGCGCTGTGCGATCATCCGCCGCAGGAACGCCCCCCCCTATTGATCATCGGCGATTCGCAGAACCCTGACATGATGCGCCTGGGAATGCAGGTGGGCGCCAGGGATTTTCTTACCGAACCGGTTAATATCGAAGACCTGACAAAAACCCTGACCAGAATGGAAACCGAAAAGAATCAGGTTCAACTTGCCGAGCAGGGTTCTCTAACCGCAGTGATCAACGCCAAGGGCGGCTCCGGCGCCACCATGCTCGCCTGCAACATTGCCCATATGATGCAAGTTGTCGAAGGTGAAGAGGTGATCCTGTTGGATATGGATATGCAGTTTGGCTCCCTGGCACAATATCTGGACATCAAACCAGAAAATGGCGTCATCGAAGCATTGAAGGTAGTGGATGACCTCGACGCTACCGCCTTGAGTGCCTACCTGCTGAAACATGCCAGTGGCCTGAAGGTGATGGGCGCCAGCTTGCATGAATTCTGCATGCCCAGCCAGATCCCTGAGTCCCGCATCACCCTGTTACTCGATATCCTACGCAAACACTGCAGTCAGTTGGTGGTAGATGTTCCCCGGTCAATCGACCAGGCCACAGCGGCAGTGCTGACCCAGGCCACGCAGATTGTCGTGGTCGTTCAGCAGGACTTTATCAATATAAAAGATGCCACTCATCTGATGCAGATGCTGCAACAGGAGCTGGGGATTCTTGATGACCAGATCGTTGTTGCCGTTAACCGCGTGCAAAAAAACACTCAGGTATCGATCGGGGATATCCGCGACACCCTGCACGCTAAGCATCTGGTCACCATTGCCAATGATTATGCGCATGTCCTTGAAAGCCTGAACAAAGGCGAGCCGTTATACAATATTGCCCGCCGCTCTGCGATCACCCGTTCACTGCTTACCCTGCAGCATCAGTTGATTAATGGCTTTCCAGAACAGAACCGAGGGTTCATTTCACGCGTTTTCTCAAGACTGACTGGAGCATAAGACGATGCAATTCGATGAAATGACAAAACAGAGAGCCGATGAGCACACCAGTACCGACTCTGCAGTACAGGGCCACTCCTTCACCAATACCAGCAAGCTGGAAAAAGAGTGGAAAAATCGTATCTATGACAAACTTCTGAAGGTGATGGATCTGTCGTTGATCGATAACCTTGAGCCTAGCGAAGCCAGGAACCAGATCAGAGAGATATGCCAGCAGCTTATCCAGCAGGAATCGATCCCCTGTAATCAGGCGACCCGACACCAGATCATCAAAAAGATCGAAGACGAAATCATGGGGCTGGGACCGCTGGAGCCTCTGCTGGCCGACCCGAGTATCTCGGATATCCTCATCAACGGCCCGCAGAGCGTCTTTGTAGAGCGCGGCGGCAAGCTGGAACAGACCGACATTAAGTTTAATAACGATCATCACTTGCTGAACATTATCGACCGTATCGTGTCCAGCGTGGGCCGCCGTATAGACGAATCATCACCAATGGTTGATGCACGACTCAAGGATGGCTCACGGGTCAACGCCATCATCCCACCGCTGGCACTGGATGGCCCCAGTATGTCTATTCGCCGCTTCGCTATCGAGCGTCTGGACATGGCCAAACTAATTGAGCTGGGCTCCATGCCGGAAGAACTGGCTGAGGTACTGGAGGGTATCGTTAAAACCCGCCTCAATGTACTGATTTCCGGCGGCACCGGCTCCGGTAAGACCACCCTGCTGAACATCCTGTCGGGCTATATCCCCAAGGATGAGCGGATCGTGACGATTGAGGATTCCGCCGAGCTGCAACTGCAGCAACCGCATACCGTGCGTCTGGAAACCCGGCCGCCGAATGTCGAGGGCAAAGGCGCAGTCAGTCAGCGCGATCTGGTGCGTAACAGCTTACGTATGCGTCCTGACCGTATTGTCATTGGCGAGGTGCGCGGTGGCGAAGCGCTGGATATGCTGCAGGCGATGAATACCGGTCATGATGGCTCACTGACCACCATCCATGCCAATACCCCCAGAGATGCGTTAGGCAGGATCGAGAACATGGTGTCCATGAGCGGCGTTAATTTTCCCACTAAAACACTGCGTGCACAGATCGCCTCGGCAATCAATATCGTCATTCAGATTGCCCGCATGGAGGATGGCCAGCGCCGCATGGTCAGCCTGCAGGAGATCAACGGGATGGAAGGGGAAATCATCACGATGACCGAACTGTTCCGGTTCGAGCGGCAGGGCGTCGATGAAAACGGCAAGGTGATTGGTCGTTACCGGGCTACCGGCATAATCCCTGCATTTTTTGAACACTTAAAACAACGCGGTGTTGAACTTCATTACCACCTGTTCGATGAAAACTAGGGTGTTACCGGAGTTTCGTTAACCGAAACTGGAGGCACGATATGTCTGATCAATTTATGATGTTCGGCGCAATGGTATTTGCCGCGGTGTTTCTGCTGATGATGGGGCTGACAATCCCTGTGTTCGGAGAAGACCGACAAGCGCGGAAAAGATTACAGAAACGTATTCACGAACTGGAACCGGATGCGGATACCACTGTCATCACCTCCCTGCTGCGCAAAAAATACCTGAAATCTTTGTCCCCGCTGGAGCGCTCACTGGAATCACTCCCGGGGATGGAGTCCCTGGCTGACCTGCTGGAAAAAGCCGACTACAAGTATCGCGCCTATCAGGTCGTATTTGGCATCATTGCTCTCACACTGGTAGGTATGGCCATCGCCTGGGTATTGACAAGAAACCCGATCATCATTGGCGCAACCGGCTTTGCCTGTGTTTTTCTGCCCTTTTTTAAGTTCATTCAGGCCAAACATAAACGCATTGCCACCTTTGAAGAGCAACTGCCCGATGCTATCGATATCATGAGACGCGCCCTCCGCGCGGGCCACCCGTTTTCAGAATCTTTGCATCTGGTAGCCGATGAGATGGAAGGCCCGGTTGCACAGGAATTCAGGATAACCTTTGCCGACCTGAACTACGGTAATGACCTGCGCAGGGCGATGCTTGGCATGCTTCACCGGGTACCCAGCATCCCCGTTATGGCGCTGGTCTCATCCATACTTATCCAAAAAGAAACCGGCGGCAATCTGGCGGAAATTCTGGAGCAGATCGGCAAGGTGATCCGCAGCCGCTTCAAGTTTCAGCGCCGGGTTAAAACTCTCTCGGCAGAAGGGCGGATGTCAGCCTGGATACTGGCCCTGGTACCCTTTATTCTGGTGCTTGTGGTGTCCTGGACCAATCCTAAGTATCTCCCCATGCTGATTGAAAACCCCACAGGAATAAAGCTGGTAACCTACGCCTTTATTGCCATGCTCATCGGTATCTACTGGATACGCCGTATTTTACGAATAGAAGTATAGGAGGACACCATGGATTACCTTCTTAAACTCATCAACAGCATCGTAACCGATGAAGCCAATATTCAGCTCATCTTTATTACCCTCTCGGCACTGACCGTGCTGGGTCTGTGCCTGGGCTTCGGTTTCCTCATTCTCGGACTGATCGATCCCGTGCGGCTACGTATCACGTCTCTGAAAAAAAATACTCATGGCGGCATCCCAACTGGCAGTCCAAATCTGACCGGCAAACAGCAGAGATCATTTAGACACTCACTGGCTTCCAAGGTTGGCTGGCAGGATTCACAAACCCGTGTGCGCCTCGCCAATGCCGGTTTCCGGTCAGAGAATACCGTGTCTGATTTCTATGCCTTGCGCTTGCTTGCCGCGATCCTGTTTCCCGCGATCGTCATGTTCGGTTCGCAGTTCTTCCCTGAACTGACCTCAAGACAGGTAATGTCGGCCCTCATCGCTGCCCTGGTTGTCGGCTTACTACTGCCCAGCATTGTACTGGACAAGCTCATCGCCAAGCGCCAGCGGGCTCTGCGAAATGCCTTCCCCGATGCGCTGGACATGCTGGTTGTCTGCGTGGAGGCTGGACTCGGCCTGCAGGCTGCACTGCAACGGGTTGCTGACGAAATACAGGTCAGCCATCCGGTACTGGCTGACGAACTGCATCAGGTCAACCGTGAAACGCGGGTCGGCGTGGACCGGATCGAGGCTATGCGTAACATGGCAACTCGTACCGGGCTGGAAGATATTCGCGGACTGGTGGCTTCACTGGATCAGAGCATGCGCTTCGGTACCAGCATTGCCGAAACGTTGCGGGTTTACTCGGAAGAATTCAGGGATAAGCGCTTACAGAAAGCCGAAGAGATGGCCGCTAAAATCGCGACAAAAATGATCTTTCCCCTGACCTTCTGCTTTTGGCCAGCCTTCTTCCTGGTGATGGTGGGACCCGCCATTTTAGGGGTACTCGCTGTATGGGGAACACGCTGACAGAAATAACAGCTATGCTTAACAGGTTATTAAAAAGTGGCAGCCTTGAGCTCCTCAGATGAGCTCTTCAGGCGAACTCTTCAGGTATCAACATAAGGAAACGGGATGATGTGGACGTCTAATAGCAAACTCAGTACGGCCGTATACACCATGGGCGTCCGGATTATCCTGATCAGCTGCATGCTTGGTCTGACGGCTTGCTCGTCAAACCCCACCAGCTCCACGGTCAGTGCTGAGCATAACGAACTCTATGAAGGTCAACCGATCCTGGCCTACATAGCCGAGCAACAATCGAAAACACCCGAAGAGGCAATGCAGCGAGCCCTGAAGGCCAAAACTGAGCAGGATTTCGACCGGGCACTGTACGAATATATTCGCGCCTATGAACTTGATAACCAACATACCGATGCCCTGGTGCAGATTGCCAACATTCACTATGCCCGCAAAAATTATCGTATCGCCTATCTGGCATACCAGAAAGCACTTTTCATCGAGCCGAAGCTCATCGCAGCTCATCAGGGCAGCGGCCTGATTTTGTTACGCAAGAAGCAGCACGATCTGGCGCTGGAATCGTTTTCCAAGGCCGTTGCCCTCGATCAGGAACAACGCGCAGCACAGACAGAAATGAAGACTGACCAGGCAACGCATTCAACCCTGGCAATTGAATCCTACAACGGCCTTGGCATTATCTACGATATGAAAGGCAAGTTCGACGAAGCCCGTCTGAACTATCAGGCTGCACTTGAGCTCAATGCTAATGACAAGATCATTCTTAATAATCTCGGATACTCCTATTACCTGCAAAGCAACTGGTCACAAGCCGAGCGCTATTTTACCCGCGCACTGCAGGTCGATAGTGCCTATCAACCCGGATGGAAAAACCTCGGGCTGGTCTATGCGCGCCAGGAAAAGTACATGCAAGCCCTTGAAGCACTGGAGCAGGCCATGGACACCCCGCAAGCGTATAACGATATTGGCTATGTATGCCTGCTGTCCAAGCGCTATGAGCGTGCCGCCGACTTTTTTCAGAAAGCAATTTCAGCTAACCCTCAATATTATGAAATTGCCTATCAGAACCTGTTGAGAGTCAAGCGACTGTTAGACAGCCAACGGGCAGACGAAAAGCAACTAACCAAAAACTGACCCGATGGGAGCTGCTCACCCGACAAAATTACCATCGATAATTTCTTCTAAATCAATGGATTGATTTTTTTCTCATCCCTATTGCAATAAATTCTGAAAAGAGCATTCTATAGGTGTGACATCAAGCATAGTTTGCAGTAAGGGTTAGATCATGAATATCAATATCACTAATCGAAATGACAAAGTTTCTCCTGCATTACGAGAAAAAATTGAAGCCTGGTTAGAGGAGAGTCAAAGACGTTACAACGTTATCACCAGCGCCCAGGTCACTATTGAAAAGAGCAATGGTAAAGCCGAGGTTGTTGAAGCCACTGTACATGCGACTGGTAAAGATCTGTTTGCTAAAGCCAGCGAAGATAATCTTTTTGCCGCACTGGATTCTCTGGCTCATAAAATAGACAAACAGCTGGCAAAGATCCGTGATATTCAAACCAACAAAAAAGGTTCAGGCGTCCCGGTGATGGCTGAGCCAGAAGAAGAGATCGCCGAAGAGGAATAACGTTCTCTCTGTGTAAAAAAGGCTGAACGGTGTTCAGCCTTTTTTATGCTCACTTTTTACATCACTCTCTCTCAGCATTAGTCGATCTCCCTGAATTTGCTGGATTAACTCCGCCTTAATCCGGCTTATTGCACCGGAGCGAAAAAGTCTTTCGACATCCAGCCTGACAACGTTCCACCACTGCTGCGCGTACGAACTTTCAAAGTGTATTGCCATTAGCCAGCGGGCGACACTCCCCACCTACTGTAGACTTGTGAGGCTCTAACTCAACATCCAGTCTTTCAGGAGCTGTTTATCGGGAGGGGAAAAAAACCCTCGATCAGGCCTCTTTCTTATCAATTTAAAGTAACACAATACCCTTGCTCAGTCGGGTCAATACCTCGCTACCCTGCGGCTCTGAAAAACGTCAGCGTCACCGTTTAGCACAAAATAATCAAACACAGGAGAGTCGGTGACATAAGGTTTAACAATATCCTGACTTTAAGCAAGAGATTATAAAAGCGGGGCAATCAGAGACGCCATACCGATATTAAAACCCAATCTGGTGATAGAGAAAACTTTTGATTAAAACAAAACAGCTATACTGAGCAGCAGACAATAAATCTTTGCAACAAGGACTCTTAGACGTTGACGCGGCTATTTAGGGAGAGAAAATGCCTCAAGACATCTTAATGGCGCGCCAGCCCATATTTGACGCTAACCTCAGCGTTGTTGCCTATGAGCTGCTCTATAGGGACAAAGAAAACCCGCAACGCTCGCAGATAACGGATGGTAACAGCGCCACCTCTCAGGTTTTACTGAATAACTTCACCAGTATCTGCAAAGCCGGCAAACTGACAACACTGCCTGCCTTTATCAATCTAACGCAAGACATGCTTCAGTCAGAGCACATTCCTGAAATTTCCCGCAAACATATTGTGCTGGAAATCCTTGAAGGCATGACAGTTGATGACACGCTGATTGCTGGGATCCGTCGTTTTATCGATGCCGGCTACCGAATGGCACTCGATGATTTTATCTATAGCCCTGAATATGATCCGATTCTTGAGATGGTGCATATCGTCAAGCTGGATCTGTTGCAGCTGACTGATGAGCAACTGATTCAACATATCGAATGGCTTAAACCCTTCAACGTGACACTGCTGGCCGAAAAGATAGAAACACAGGAGGTTTTTAATCGTTGCAAAGCACTGGGGTTTAAACTGTTTCAGGGGTATTTTCTCTGTCGGCCACAGGTAGTTGAAGGCCGGAAACTCAGCTCCAGCGAAATTGTCATGATTGAGCTTATGTCTCTTTTGGCAGACCCCGATGTCACGATCTCGGAGATCGGACCAATCGTAAAAAAAGATCCTCAACTTTCTTTTAAGCTTATCCGTATCGTTAACTCGTCCCTTTTCAATCTGACCAGAAAGATAGACAGTATTGAGGAGGCTGTTGTATTGCTGGGCGTGCAGGAGATAAAGCGCTGGTGTGCCCTGATCGCATTTTCCGGAGAGATGGCGAAACCCGATGAACTCACCCGTCACACACTGATACGCGCGAGAATGTGCGAGCAACTGGCCAATGCAAATTCTGCGCTATCAGGATCAAGCGCATTTATGATGGGCGTATTCGCCGGACTTGATGCGCTGTTGGATACACCTATGGAAGAGATTCTGCAGCAAGTGGTTTTGGGCGATGATATCCAGAAAGCTATTCAGTATAGTGAGGGTGAGTACGGTAATCTGTTAACCACCGTTGACACGTTTATGAAGGGAGAGTGGAGTTCACTGCCCGACTCTATTTCCGGCCCGCAATTGAACCAGGCCTATCTAGACAGCCTTAACTGGGTTCGTGAAACCATGGAAAAAATTGGCTAACTGACAATTTCAGACACTTTTCTGCCCCACCCTTCGCAAGCACCCCACTCTGATAAAGCCTGCATCAGCATCGATAAAGAATAATTCATCAGGTCTGCACTTCAACGACAGACGAATGAAAACAAGATTCGGCAATCATCGATTAAGAAACTATCTACATAACAAAACTGCCTGATTCACTAAGCTATCCATTTAACAAGGCCAACTGATAAATAAAATTTATCAGATATGTAAGCGATTATTCATTAGACAGCTATCAGCGGTAACGCCACAATGGTTTATATATTGATAATAGTGATGATTCTATCAGGAGCACGACAAATACCATGAGCACAATGATGCCGCTGGACCAATTTCAGCAACTACGTCACGTTGACGAAATCATTGAGATGGCCGCTGACAGCTGGTGGGTTTACCGTCGCAATATAGGCTTTAACGGTGCCCTGAGTTCTACGGCTCGTGTTGTTTTTTTTGGCCGCAGTAAAGCACAGGTTGAACAATGGATGGCTACTGTATAAGCCAACAGGTTTTTTAACTGACGCTTGCAGCATCTGCTGATTCATCAGTTAACGGGCTGGCGGTCCTGAACCGTCACCGATATCCCAGCCGTTCGGCACGTTCTTCGGCGCAATTTTTAAGCGCTAACTTAAAGTGCTACCTTAAGTGCTATGCGCCCACACATCACTGCAGGGTCTAAGCTATTACCTTGCAGAACAGATAAATAAACTGACAATCACTTCGAAAAGTCCAGTTGTCAGGCTGTCGCTTTCCCGCCTGATTTTCCGCAGAAAATCAGCGTGACAAGAAAGTTTACAAGATCGCCGCTCAGCGGCCCGCAGATTAAGGCTAAACCGATGAACAAAGAGATGACTCCTTTTAATATCCGCCAGCAGATTCGCAGCGGCGAGTTTACCGGCAATACATCCGGTTATGGTCAGGGTTTCGTTCAGGGAAATCTGGCTATCATGCCAAAAGAATGGGCAAACGATTTTCTGCAGTTCTGCCAAAAAAATCCGAAACCCTGTCCGATTGTCGGTATGTCCAGTCAGCCAGGTGAGTTTATGCTTCCCGATCTTGGTCAGGATATCGATATTCGCAGCGATGTGCCTAAATACCGCATCTATACAAATGGTGTCCTCACAGAAGAGGTTTCCGACCTTAAACCTTACTGGCGCGACGATCTGGTGACCTTTGTTCTGGGATGTTCGTTCTCATTTGAGGAAGCTCTGATAGCTGACGGGCTGGAAGTGCGCAATATCACCGAAGGTGTCAATGTGCCAATGTACCGCACCAATATCGAATGTAAAAGTGCTGGCCGTTTCAGTGGCACCACCGTTGTCAGCATGCGTCCGATGAAGGCTGCCGATGCGATCCGTGCAGTACAGATCTGTACCCGCTTCCCTTCTGTACATGGTGCACCGCTACACCTTGGCGACCCGTCCCAGATAGGTATTCAGGATATCAACAAACCGGACTTCGGTGATGCCGTGACCATTAAAGAGGGCGAACTGCCGGTATTCTGGGCCTGCGGTGTAACACCTCAGGTAGCGATCGAACAGGCAAAGCCTGAGTTCTGCATCACTCACAGCCCGGGCCACATGCTGATCACCGATCTGCCTAACAGCCGCCTGGCTGTGCTGTAACAGGAGAATTAAATATGTCTTTACGTCTTAACTGTGACCTGGGTGAAAGCTTTGGCTCCTGGATAATGGGCCTGGATGAAGCGGTAATGCCGCATATCGATCAGGCCAATATCGCCTGTGGTTTTCATGCCGGCGATCCACTGGTACTGCAAAAAACCCTGGAGCTGGCAAAGGCCAACAATGTCACTATCGGCGCCCATCCGGGCTACCCCGATCTTGTAGGTTTTGGCCGCCGCAGCATT
Source organism: Amphritea atlantica (assembly GCA_024397875.1). Lineage (NCBI taxonomy): Bacteria > Pseudomonadati > Pseudomonadota > Gammaproteobacteria > Oceanospirillales > Oceanospirillaceae > Amphritea > Amphritea atlantica. The sequence goes on along the minus strand of CP073344.1, from coordinate 1,338,977 downwards.
AAAGTCACTGCGGCAGAACTAAAAGCAACAGTGCAATATCAGATCGCCGCAATAGACGGTATGGCAACGCTTCAGGGGCAGACGCTCACCTACGTCAAGCCCCACGGTGCGATGTACAACGATATGATGGCCGATAGTGAGATCCGCGCAACCATCATGCAGGCCGTCGCGGAATATCACCGGCCACTGGTACTGATGCTGCAAAGCACGCCTCAGGCAGAGCAGCATCTGCAAGAAGCCGACAGCATAGGCCTTGAGCTCTGGTTTGAGATCTTTGCAGATCGCTGCTACGACGATGATGGTAAGCTGCTGTCCCGGACTCAACCCGGCGCAGTCCATACCAAAGAGAAGATGCTGGCTCAGGTTAAGCAACTGAAAGAACAGGGCACCGTAACCACTGTCAGCGGACACCTACTGACCCTGCGAGCGGACACGCTTTGCGTCCATGGCGATAATATGGACGGCGTAAACGCCATCCAGGAAATTCGTGGATTGATCCGTTGATGATTACGCCGACAGACACTATACGGGTCGAAATAGCAGGCGAAAACGCCCTGATTATCTATTTTGGTGAAAAAACAGATCCCCGGGTTTCCTCGCAGGTTCAGCAGGCGGTGACTATTCTGGAAACCGAGCTGAGCGGCAAACTGATAGATATGGTGCCCTCTTACGCTTCCCTGCTGGTCATCTATGATCAGTTGGCAACCGACCACCTGGAAATCCGCAGCTGTATCCGAAAAGTACTGAGCCAACTGGGCGAAAGTGACAGCAGCGAAGGCAACTTAGTCATTCTGCCAGCCTACTATAGTCCTGAATCCGGTCCCGATCTTGAAGCACTGGCACAGCGCGCAGACCTCAGTATAGAAGAGGTCATCAAAATACACAGTGAGATGGAATACCGGGTGTATGCTATCGGTTTTGCGCCGGGCTTTGCCTATCTTGGCGAAGTCGATGAGCGTATTGCAGCCCCCCGGTTATCGACTCCGAGAACCCGCGTTCCCCGCGGTGCAATCGCCATCGCTGATCGCCAGACCGCCGTGTACCCTGCCGTATCACCCGGTGGCTGGAATCTTATCGGCCTGTGCCCAACACGGATGTTCGACCCGAAAGCTGAACCGACCATGCCGGTACAGGTGGGAGACCGGATCAGATTTAATCCGATCAGCCGGGATGAGTTTTTCGCTCAGGGCGGCGAGCTGGGAGAGATCAGATGAGCGGCTTTAAGGTAGTACAACCCGGCCTGCTGACCCTGATTCAGGATGCCGGACGCTTTGGTCATCACCGCATCGGCCTGACCACCGGCGGCCCTCTGGATGCACTGGCATTCAAATGGGCCAACCGCCTGGTTGATAACCCAATGAACACCACCGCACTGGAGATCAGCTTTGGCGGCCTGGTCCTGGCAGCGGAAACCGATGCCCAGATTGTTCTGGCTGGCGCTGAGATGCCCCTGAAGATCAACGGCATAGAACAGGATCGCTGGCACGCACATAAGATTAAAGCCGGTGACAAGATTGAAGTTGGCTTTTCGACTCAGGGAGCCCGTGCGTATCTGGCTGTTAGCGGTGGTTTTCAGGTAGAACATAGCTTTTCCAGCAGCGCCACCGTAACCCGCGAAGGGATCGGCGGCTTTACCGGTGAAAAACTGCAGCAAGGGGACTTCCTGCACTGCACACCACCGGTGAAGCACAGAGGCTACCGCCTGCCCGAGCAACACCGTCCGGACTATGCCGATAATATCACTCTGCGGGTGATTACCGGTTATCAGCAACACGCCTTCAGCGATTATCAGAAGCGCCTGTTTTTCAGCAGTGAATACACAGTTACCGACCGGGCGGATCGCATGGGCTACCGACTGGCAGGGCCTGAAGTAAAGCCTTCGTTTGACGGCATTCTGTCGGAAGGCATCTGCCATGGCGCGATACAGATCCCTGCCGATGGCCAGCCAATCGTGCTCCTGAATGATCGTCAGACCATTGGCGGCTATCCGAAGATCGGCTCAATGATAGCGATGGATACTGCCCGTATGGCACAGATGCTACCCGGTTCACGGATCTCATTCGATGAAATTACTATCGATGATGCCCACAACCTGCACTGTCTGGGGCATGTCCGGTTTAACAACACCGAGCCGGAACCGGTTGATTAATTCAGGGCTATAACAGCCATACATTATCTCCGGTCACTGCAACTCACCGGATCACGAACAGACTTGAAACAGAGAGAACTCTCGATGTCAGAAAATCAGATCAATGAAGCCGTACTTAGCAAGCAGGTAGAAGACCTGCTGGTGTCCCGTAACCTGCGCGGCATGAAAACGGTTCAGCCTGCACTGTCCAGTGGCTACTACCTTCGGGCTGCACGCACTCTGTATAAGTGCAAAGGCCATGTGTTGATCGGCACCGGTTTCCCGGTTGTTGATACCTTTGAAACCGATGGTCCACTGGGGGCAATCGCCCTTTACGATGCCCTTGAAAAGCTTGGTGCCACCCCGGTAATCGTTTGCGGCCCGCCGGTCTCTCAGGCATTGATGAACAAATATCGTGTCCACGAGATCCGGGTGGGTGAGCACCAGGAACGCACCCTTGAAGCGTTCAAGGCGTTGTATAACTACAATCCTGATGCAGTGCTGTCCATCGAGCGTCCCGGACAGGCTGAAGACGGTGGTTATTACAATATGCGCGGCGAGAGCATCAGCGCACGTACCGCCTGCTTCGACACCTTTGTTAACAATGCCAAGTGCCCGACCATCGGTATTGGCGATGGTGGCAACGAGATCGGTATGGGTAACATCACCGAAGCGATCAAAGGGCTGGATATTACACCCGCGGCGACCCGTGTCGATGAACTGCTGATCGCCGATGTATCCAACTGGGGTGCCTACGGCCTGATTGCTTTCTTCAGTCTGTGGAGCGGGCGCGACCTGCTGGGCGAGATCGATCCGCTGGCCATTATCGAATACCTCTCAAAGCTCGGTAGTGTTGACGGCGTCACCCGTATCAATCAGCTGACCGAAGACGGCCTACCCCTTGAAGAGGGCGACAGTGTTATCGCCGGACTACGGGCACTGATCGGTTATACCGCCTGAGTTTGAGTACTTTAAAAGAGTGCTTTAAAAAAACCGCCGATGGCGGTTTTTTTATGCCAATACAGAGGCACTGATAACAACCTGAACCACCCTTTACCTTTACCTTTACCTTTACCTTTACCTTTACCCTTATCTTCAACGCATGGACAAGAAACAGCACCTTACCGCGATTGTTCTCTTCGCCCCTGGAAGGGGCTCCTACACCCTTTGACCGCTCACCGTAATCGATTATTCCTCCTACTCACATGCAGGAGCGGCTTCCAGCCGCGATAGCGATAGATCAAACTGTTTATTTTCCAACCCTGAACCTATTCCGCCCCCAACATCCCGCTCAGTTGCGACTGATACCCGGAAATATCGCCAATATTTTCAGCAACCCACGCTTCGTCGTAATAACTATCGGGATAACGCTCGCCACCATCGCAGATCAGGGTCACCAGCGATCCCTGCTCGCCCCGCCGATGCATCTCAGCGGCAAGGGTCAGCATGCCCCACAGGTTTGTACCGGTCGAGGCCCCCGCTCTGCGACCGGTAAACTGTTCCAGCCAGAGCATCGCGGCAACCGACGCGCCATCGGGCACCCGGAGCATGCGATCGATCACCGTCGGCTGAAAAGACTCCTCCGCCCGGGGACGACCGATCCCTTCGATACGGCTGCCCAGTTTTATCTCTATACTGCGATCACCAGTCTCCCATACGTCATAGAAAACCGAATGTTCAGGGTCTACCGCCACCAATGTCGTGTTAAATCCCTTATAGCGAATATAGCGCCCCAGGGTAGCCGTCGTACCACCGGTTCCGGCACTCATGACAATGGCCGCTGGCAGCGGATGAGTCTCCAGTGACATCTGCCTGAAGATACTCTCAGCGATGTTGTTATTACCACGCCAGTCGGTAGCCCGCTCGGCAAAGCGAAACTGATCCATAAAATGGCCATTACACTCCGTGGCCAACACCGCCGCAGCATCGTGCATCTGTGTCGGGCAATCGACAAAATGGCAACGGCCACCATAGAACTCGACCTGCTTGATTTTTGCGGTGGCGGTTTTACGGGGCATCACCGCCACAAAGGGAACACCGATCATACGCGCAAAGTAGGCCTCCGATACCGCGGTGCTGCCGGAAGACGCTTCAATCACTGTGGTCCCCTGATGAATCTGACCATTACACAACGCGTAGAGAAACAGAGAGCGTGCCAATCGGTGTTTCAGACTACCAGTAGGATGACTGCTCTCATCTTTCAGATACAGATCAACACCGGCCAACGCCGGAATCTCCAGTTTAATCAGATGGGTATCCGCTGAGCGCTGCGCATCAGCCTTAATTCGCACCACTGCCAGTTCTGTCCAGGCACTCATGATGTCCACTCCCTAAAATCAGTTATGTAATCCCCACAGTATACTTTTGCCTGCGGAGACGTTTTTTGCTTTATGCTGGAAAAAAACGGTAATCTGTAGAATAATTTTACCCATAATCAACCTTAAAGAGGTTAAATTTCTATGGACTCCATCGACAAGAAGATTCTTACCCTTCTGCAACAGGATGTCACTCTGCCGGTTGCTGATATAGCAGAGCAGGTTAACCTCTCGACAACCCCCTGCTGGAAAAGAATTAAACGGCTGGAGGAAAATGGCATTATCAAAGCCCGGGTTGCCCTGCTTGATAGCGCCAAAATAGGGGCCGGTGTTTCAGTCTTTGTACATATAAAAACGCAGCAGCATGAAGAGCAGTGGCTGACGCGCTTTGCTGAATCAGTGGCCCGCTTTGAAGAAGTGATGGAGTGCTATCGAATGGCTGGCGAGTGGGACTATCTGCTGCGGGTAGCAACCCGCGATATTGAATCATTTGACCAGTTCTATAAAAAGCTGATCAGCGAAGTCGATGGCCTGACCGATGTGACCTCCAGTTTTGCCATGGAAGAGATCAAGTTCTCTACCCGACTGCCACTCACCCACTGCTGACCCGGTTCAGGCTATCGAGGCTTGCGACTAAAACCAGACTTCTAACTAAAACGCTGCTCCTATATAGTTGACAGTATTATCCTCTGAGCCCGGCAATCATGCGTCTGAGAAACCTGAACACCTTTGTCAAAGTAGCCCGTCTGGGAAGCTTTCATGCCGCAGCCCAGCAGCTACATGCGACTCAGCCGGCGATCTCTGCAAGAATCCATGCGCTGGAAGAGGAGCTGGGGGCTCAGCTGTTTATCCGGGATAAAAGTGGCACACGACTCTCCTCCCGGGGGACCCAACTGCTGCCCTACGCCGAGAAACTGCTGGCGATCAGTCAGGAGATGAAACAGCAGATCACGGATGAGAACCCCCAGAAGGGTACGCTGCGCATCGGTATTACTGACACGCTGGCACACCTCTACCTTTCACCGCTCTTACAGAACTGGCAGCAACAACACCCATTGATGTCATTTGAGCTGATCAGTGATGTTACCCTGACCCTGACACGTCAGTTGCAGGCACATGAACTGGATCTTGCTCTGATGGTTGCAGGACACAGCGACCTGCCGGAACTGGTGACAGAACCCCTGTGCAGCTATCCTCAGCACTGGGTCGCCACCCCCCAAAGACTGGCCGAAAACCCGGTCAGCAGCGTAGCAGAACTTGGCCAGTCCCCGATTCTCAGCTTTCCACGGGATACCCGCCCATGGGATTACCTTCAGCAACTGTTCAGGCCGCTGGAAGAGATGCCGGTATTTCACACCTGCAGTTCGGTGGCCAATCTGCTCACCCTGACACTGGAAGGTGCTGGAATGGCACTGTTACCGGAGCCGGTGATCCGCTCCCACCTGCAACAAGGACGGCTGGTTGAGTTCAGTCCCGGTCCACAACCACCGGAGCTGGCTTTTTGTGCTTGTTGGCGCCTGGATGATGATCGTATTCTGCCCCAGCTACTGGCCCAAAGTGGCCGGGAAATTATTGTCAGCACTCCCTGAACATAACAGAACACGCTCATCACAGGCACATTTCAGGAAGGCTTTATAACTATATAATCAAAAACTGTAAAAATTTACTCTGTATTTTTTATAGAAACAGATTATTTCTCTTATCTTTTTCCGGCTATTGCAACTATTCCACTTTTCTAAGAAACTGAAGCCAACTCAAAAAGTCAGATTGCCGTTAACCCGGGGCTCACAGTCACAAGCTAAGCTCGGTTTTCTGCATTATCGCGTGACCCGGAAGCTGTCCTCAGATCGATTCACGATCAGCTTTTTACAGCAACTCAGTGTCAAATAATCCGGACCATTGCAATACAGCTATACTGCCACTGGTATCTTTCCCATGTCAGTCTGTCGAAAAAGTCCATAACCCGTTTTAAGGAAGGTTAATATGAGCATTGCTTACCTGAATGGCGAATACCTGCCGCTGGCAGAAGCCCGCATCTCTCCACTGGATCGTGGTTTCCTGTTTGGTGACGGTATTTACGAAGTTATTCCATACTACAACGGTAAATCTGTAGGTCTGATGCCTCATATCAACCGTATGATCAATGGCCTGGCTGCGATTGAGATCAAAAACAGCCACACCGCGGAAGAGTGGAAAACCCTGCTGGACGACCTGATCGCAAAGAACAGTGACCAGGGCGAAAACCTGGGTGTTTACGTACATGTATCCCGAGGTACTGACGTTAAACGCTACCACGCTTACCCGGAAGGTGTTGAACCCACTATCTTCTGCTTCACTTTCGGTATCAAAGATCCAGAGCCTGCTGACCGTACCAAAGTACACCAGTACAGCATGATCTCTACTGAAGACCTGCGCTGGCAGCGGTGTCATATCAAGTCTACTGCACTGCTGGGTAACGTTATCCACTTTCAGGAAGGCTACTCTACCGGCAATGACGAAGCGCTGCTTTACAATGCCAAAGGCGAGCTGACTGAAGGTAGTTCATGCAACGCCTTCATTGTGAAAGACGGTGTTATTATTACGCCAATCCAGGACAACCAGATCCTGCCAGGTATCACCCGCCGCATTATTATCGACAGCATCACCGCTGATGGCTCTCTGAAAATTGAAGAGCGAATCGTGACAATGGACGATGTGCGCAACGCTGACGAGCTGTGGATCACCTCTTCGTCTAAAGAGATCGCTCCGGTGACTAAACTTGACGGCAAGCCTGTCGGCAATGGCGAAGTTGGCGAAGTCTGGGAAAAAGCATTCAAGATCTATACTGCATCAAAGTTTGATTTCTGATTGAGCGCAGACTGAATCGTTAAAAACGCACCTTGGGTGCGTTTTTTTATGCCTGATTGTCAGACATATTCTGCCGGATGAGACGCTTAACAGCCGCTTCCGCTGCTGCCAGGCGCTGCTCCCCTCTCCCTTCCACTATTTCAAAGGGACGCTTTAACCGCTCAATCTCGTGCAGATGACGCTGATAAAGCTGTTCCCGGTCATCCGGATTTTGCCGCAACGGATCTGGCTCCCAGGGAAGATCGGGCTTACACAACAGATAGACATGGGATGATTCCCGGGCAATCCCGGTACTAATCACTTGCGGACAACAACCAAACACCTCTTCCGCCCAGATTTTATAATTGATCAGGTCGGTATCAAAAATCCCCAGCGGAGCATCACAACTGACTTTAGTCTGTTGATACTGCCGGTGCAGCACGCTTAACCGGCTTAGTAGTTCCAGATCATATTCAGGACCACTCTGCTCCAGGTAATAGCGTGCATACTCGAGCGCAAAGGGCAGATTCAGCAGTCTGCCCAGAGACTCAGTCAAACTGCTTTTACCGGAGGATTCCGCCCCCGTAATCACAATCCGCACTAGCAGCTACCTGCTGCATACGACTGAAGCTTCTGAGATCTGTGCCACTGAATCCAGCCATAGATCCCCAGCCCCAAAAAGATCGCGTACTGAAATGAGTAGATTGGTGCATCTTTAATCCAGTAGATATAGATACCCAGTAGATTAACGATACACCAGCCGACCCAGTTTTCCATTCGCTTACGGGCCTGAAGAAACTGCGCAAAAAAACTTAAAACGGTCGTCACTGAGTCCAGCCATAACAGCGAGGGCTGAGGAATCCAGCTGACCTTTTCGGCCAGTAGTGAGATTCCCAGCCCCCAGCCGAGGATACAGAGTGCAGCGAAGGCAACCAGTAGCTGCTGTTGTCTCTGCGGTAACCACTGCGGCACAAACGCCCCCTGCTCCACAGCTGAACCCCGTTTGACCCAAACCATCCAGCAATACAGCTGAATCGGGATATAAGAAAGATAAAGAATGCCATCAGAAACCAGCTGCCACTCGGTAATCGCCAGCCAGGCAGAGATAGACGCCCAGAGGATGCCCAGCGGCCAGCCAAGAATATTTTGCCGGGCAATCAGCATAACCCCGAGAATAGCGCTGGTTGTTGCTATAACCTCAAGAGGAGTACTGCCAAACAGTTGCAGCCACTCGATAGTCGCCAGAATACTACTTTCCGTCATAAGACTGTTGCTATCTCCGCTTCAGAAAACTAAAAAAGGCCTGCATCACGCAAGCCTTTTCTGATGTAAATAAGTACTGTTATATCAACGCTGGGTAATCAGTATACCCCTCTTCCCCCTGCCCATAAAACAGTTCAGAACGAGGTGAATTGAGTTCTGCATCCAGCTCAAGTCGTTTTGGCAGATCCGGATTCGCGATAAACGGAATACCAAACGCGATAGCATCCGCTTTCCCCTCCTTGAGCCACTGATTAGCCTGGGCTTTAGAAAACCGCTCATTCGCGATCACGGCACCGCCAAATTTTTGCTTCAATAACGGAGTGATACTGTCTTCCGCAGCGTGTTCGCGGGTTGAAATAAACGCAATACCCCGCTCCCCCAGCTTACTGGCTATATAGCTGAACGTTTCAATGCGATTAGAATCCCCCATATCATGGGCATCCATCCGGGGTGCCAGATGTACAGCCACACGCCCCCGCCCCCAGACACCGATACAGGCATCGGTGACTTCCAACAGCAGACGGCCACGATTCTCAAGTGAACCCCCATATTCATCATCCCGGAGGTTGGTTTTATCCTGCAGGAACTGGTCCAACAGATAGCCGTTGGCACCATGTATGTGCACGCCGTCAAAACCCGCAGCTTTAGCATTTACAGCGCCCTGTCGATAGGCTTCCACAATCTCTTTAATCTCATCCAGAGTCAGTGCACGTGGATCAACATACGCTTTCTTAGGTCGAACCAGGCTGACATGACCCGCTGGCCTGACCGCACTGGGAGCGACAGGACTTTCACCATTCAGATAAACAGGATCAGAGATTCGTCCCACATGCCAGAGCTGCAGGAAGATAGATCCACCCGCCTTATGAACCGCATCAGAGACCTGTTTCCAGCCTTCTACCTGAGGCTCAGACCAGATTCCGGGAGTATCAGGATAACCGACCCCCATAGGCGTGACAGAGGTTGCTTCTGTCAGAATCAAACCGGCACTGCTTCGCTGAGCATAGTATTCAGCCATTAACGCATTTGGAACCCGGCCTTCATCAGCCCGGCAACGGGTTAAGGGCGCCATAACAATACGGTTTTTCAGGGTCAGATCACCCAGAGTCAAAGAATCAAATAGGGTTGGCATTGATACCTCCTGTTAACGGTTCGGCTTAAAGTTGCTCATGTAAGCGTGACAAGAACGTCTGAATGACCGCGTCATTCCGCTTAAAGAAACTCCACTGGCCTACTTTTTTACTGCTGATGAAGCCGGCCCGCTGAAGCGTGGCCAGATGAGCGGATACCGTGGACTGTGATAAACCGGTCTTCTGGTCGATCATACCGGCACACACCCCAAAACTCAGCGGGTGCTGCTGATCTGCAAAAAACAACTCGGGCTGTTTCAACCAGTTCAAAATATCCCTGCGCACCGGGTGTGACAGGGCCTTGATCATCTCATCAAGTTCGGCAGTGCTCATTTGATTCCTTCTACAAACTACATAACAAACAGATATATTCATTAATCGCGATACAGCGAAATATAAATCGTTATTTGGCGATATACAACCATTATCTTTCTTCAAATCGCTTACTTCTTCTGAGTCTTATGCAATGAAGATAATTGCAGTTAACGCATTCCCCTGAAATATCCATCGGGAGATGGCAGAAAAAATCTGCTAGCATAGAGAGATAAATTCATCTAAGTATATAAATATGAAGCAAAAAACACTGATGTCCTGGAGCAGTGGGAAAGACAGTGCATGGGCGCTATACCAGCTACAGAATGATCCGGAGATCGAACTGAAAGGTATAATTTGTACCGTTAACAAAGAGTTTGATCGGGTCGCGATGCATGGAGTACGGGTAGAGTTACTCAAAGCCCAGGCCGATAGTATCGGTTTACCGCTGGAGATTATTGAGCTGCCTAACCCGTGTAGCCACGAAGACTATGCAGACATTATGGGTCGTTTTGTGCAGAGAATGCAGAACGATGGCATTGACTGCATGGCGTTTGGCGATCTCTACCTGGAGGATACTCGAGCCTACAGAGAAAAAAATCTGGCCGGAACCGGAATTACCCCCCTCTTCCCACTATGGCAGATCCCCACTGACCGATTATCGAAAGAGATGTTGCAGGGGGGGCTGAAAACAGTTATTACCTGTGTTGATCCGAAACAGGCCCCCGCCGAGTTAGCAGGCAGGGAGTATGACCAGGCCTTTATTGACGGATTACCCGATTCGGTTGATCCCTGTGGCGAGAATGGCGAGTTCCACAGTTTTGTTTTTGATGGCCCCATGTTCCGGCGTAAAATAGATATCACCGTCGGCGAGATTGTAACCCGCGATAACTTTATATTTGCTGACCTTCTGCCCGGAGCAACAGCCAGCTAGCACTACACCAACTGGCATGATCTGAGTATTAATGTGTTCAAAAGCAGTTCCTATTAACCGGGAAGGTGCATATCGGAGAATAGCTTGATAGAAGGATATTCGAATCTTACGAAAGAGACACTGCAGGACTTTCTGAATACGATGCCTGCGGTGCTCTATGAATATGTTCTGTTTGATAATGGCTCCAGTGAACTCCTGTATATGAGCCCCACCTCTCTGGACATATTAGGTCACCCTCCCGAGTATTTTATTGCCGACATTGAACGCTTATGGGCCATCGTCCACCCCGACGATATTGATCAACTCATGGCTGAAGATGTTAAATCAACGGAAAGAAATGACATTTTTGTTTTACAGGTCAGGATCATACTGCCATCCGGTCAACAAAAATGGGTCCTGATTAACTCCAAACCGACACAACGAAAGAAAAACAATGCTTTCATCTGGTGCGGTTATATTACTGATATCAGCGCTCAAAAAAGTGCGGAACAGGAGGCTGCACTGCGTACCGCTGAACTGCAGGAAAGCGAGAAAAAGCTTAACAAACTCAATGAGACTCTGGAAAAATTAGCCGTACAGGATGGTATGACGGGCATTGCTAACCGACGAGCCTTCGACACCCGGCTTGAATACGAATGGAACAGATGTCAGCGGGAAAAGCAGCCCCTGTCACTGATCATGATTGATGTAGATTTTTTCAAACAGTATAACGATCACTACGGCCATTTAGCGGGTGACGACTGCCTGAAAATGATCGCGAAAGCCTTATCATCCATCGTAAAACGGGAAACCGATTTTTGTGCCCGCTTCGGAGGAGAAGAGTTTGTACTGCTACTGCCCAATACAGCGCTGACGCCGGCAATGCAGATCGCCGAGGATTATCGTGAAAAAATAAATCAGCTGGAGATCTCTCATGAGTCATCGGCAGCTGGCAGCAGCATCTCAATCAGCGCCGGGGTCAGCTCAACCCTGCCGGCAGATGATAAGTCAGCGTTAACACTGATTGAAAAAGCTGACCAGGCGCTTTATCAGGCGAAAATGAATGGTCGCAACCGGGTAGAAAAAATCAGTTTTAGCTAAATATTAAATATACCGGCCGGATCATTATCTGCCTGAAAATCCTCGATCAGCCTCATAATAGCTGGAGATAAACATGAAACCGGAAGAGATCGGTCAGGCGTACAATAGCATCACACATCTGTGGCAAAGCGATAAATTCAACCGGACCAACGGTATTGCACAACATCAGCGGGCAGTTGCGTTTACCCAACAGCAAAGAACAGCCTTAGATGTTGGTTGCGGCTGTACCGGGCGTATCATCGATCTGCTAATTGCAGAAGGATTCACCGCGGAAGGTATCGATATTTCTGCAGAGATGATCAGGCTGGCACAGCAACGCCATCCCCAGATCCGGTTTTATCATCAGGATATCTGTGAGTGGGAGCTGCCACAAAGATATGACTTTATCTCCGCCTGGGATAGCATCTGGCACGTGCCACTTACGCAGCAGGAAGCACTACTGACAAAGCTGTTTAATGGCCTTAACAGCGGCGGTGTATGTATCTTTTCCTGCGGTGGCACAGATGTAGCGGATGATCACACTGATAATACAATGGGGCCTGAAGTCTACTACTCAACATTAGGTATCCCCGGTTTTCTCAACCTGATTGCCGCTTCAGACTGTATCTGCCGCCACCTCGAATACGATCAGTATCCAGAGTTGCATAGCTACTTTATCGTACAAAAAATCTGAGAGATCAGGCTCATCAGTTGCCCTTAAAATTTGATTATTCAACTCCACCCGGGCTGAATCATTAACGACCAAAACAGCCGTTCACCCTGGATATACGCCCCTATTTAGTGCAACAACCCTGCCTTTATTACAAAAGAAAAAACAATCAATACAATAGGTTGAAATACTGCTTTCATTAGCGCATTTTATACTCCGGGTTTTACAAAAACGATTATCGCAGGTACAGAATTTATGAGCACGATTCACTTTGTAGGTGGCGAAAAAGGTGGTGTAGGCAAATCGGTACTATCACGCCTGCTATCTCAATATTTCCTGGACAATTCTATGCCATATATTGGTCTGGATGCAGACCAGTCACACCCGACTCTGAGTCGCTACTACCTGGATTACACCCGGCCAATCAACCTGGATCACTTTGAAAGCATCGACCAGATTATGGAACTGGCGTTAGAGGAAGATTGCAATATTCTGATTGATCTGCCGGCACAAAGTGAACGCTTTCTCGACCGCTGGATTGAGGAAAACGGCGTTATCGAAATGTGCGAAGAGATGGGAATTAAACTGGCCTACTGGTATGCCGTCGACAGTGGTCCCGATTCAGTTAACCTGCTGGATAACTTCCTCAATAAATACAATGATCAGTTTACGGTTCTTGTGGCTAAAAATCAGGGACGGGGCACCGACTTCTCCAATATTGAAGCTCTGGCCCAATTACAGAGCCCGAGCCAGGAAACGATGCCGGTATATCAGTTCTACATTCCCGCTCTGCACACGCCGACAATGCAGAAGATTGAAAAAATCGGGCTGAGTTTTTGGGCCGCGGCAAACCTCAAAGACAGTGAAGTTGAGCACCTTGGCATTATGGAAAGGCAGCGCAGTAAAGTGTGGGTTAATAAGACTCATCAAACGGTGGGCGTTCTGCTCAGCTACCTGTAATAGATCGTCGGGCCAGGATAGTTTCAATCCAGGCCCGGTTTCCCCCTATCACCACTGTGTGACTTATTTTTCCGCCGCAAATAAATAACCGATCTGCTAAACTCGCGCCTATTCAAACATGAAGGCAGGGTTATGAGTTTCGCATCATTTGATTTACACCCCTCGGTGCTGCAGGCCGTTGAGGAAAAAGGCTACCACCAGCCCACTCCGATTCAACTGGAAGCGATTCCGGCTATTTTAGCGCGCCGCGATGTGATGGCGGGTGCGCAAACCGGCACCGGTAAAACAGCCGCTTTTGCTCTGCCGATTCTGCACTTATTAACAAACCCGGCCCCTTCAGCCACTGCGATAAATAAAGCTGTCGTCCGGGCCTTAGTACTGACCCCCACCCGGGAGCTTGCTCAACAGGTGGGACACAGTTTTAAGGAATACGGCAGCCATTCAGTCCATCGCACGGTCGTGGCCTATGGTGGCGTTAGCATCAATAATCAATTGGCTGAGATTGCACAGGGAGTCGACATTCTGGTGGCCACGCCGGGCCGGCTGATCGATATTCTCAGCCGTGGCGTGCTCGACCTGAGTCAGTTGGCGTTCTTCGTATTGGATGAAGCGGACCGTATGCTCGATATGGGCTTTATCGATGATATCAGACGGATTTTGCGCACGGTGCCAGAGACACGTCAGACTCTGCTGTTCTCTGCAACCTTTGATGATGCGGTGTTTAAACTGAGTCAGAAACTGCTTACCGATCCCGCCCGCATCCAGGTGGATCAGCAAAATGCAGCCGCGAGTCAGGTGGAGCAGATCGCTTACGAGGTGGATAAGCAGCGTAAACGCGAGATAACTTCATACCTGATCGGCTCGAAAAACTGGCAGCAGGTTCTGGTGTTTACCCGCACCAAACAGGCCGCCGACGATCTCGCCAGAGAGATGTGTAAAGATGGTTTAAAAACGGAAGCGATCCACGGGGATAAATCTCAGGGTGCCCGCGAACGGGCGCTGGAGGGCTTTAAAAACGGCTCCATTCGGGTACTGGTAGCCACCGATGTCGCTTCACGGGGGCTGGATATTCAGCAGCTTAAATATGTCATCAACTATGAGCTGCCCTACAATGCCGAGGACTATATCCACCGTATCGGACGAACCGGCCGCGCCGGCGAAACCGGCATCGCCATTACACTGTTAAGCGCCGATGAAACCTGGTTACTGGATGAGATTCATAAGATTCTCGACACTCAGCTGATGCAACAATGGCTGCCCGGGTACGAGCCCGACCTTAATCAGAACTTCGCTCCGCCTAAAAGTAAGGGGCGTGGCGCTAAAACCCGAGGCAGCCGGGGAAAACCATCGGGTCGATCACGTCGGCGCTAAGGAGACACTGTGCAAAAGATTTTAGATGAAATTGTCGCCACGATTGGCACCAGCAAAGACAGAGGCCAGGTGGCGGATTATATTCCGCAGCTGGCCTGTATCGATCCAAACCAGTTTGCCATTACGGTAGCCATGGCCGATGGCCGTATCTTCAGTGCCGGTAACAGCGCGCAGCTGTTTTCGATACAGAGCATCTCGAAAGTTTTCACCCTGACAATTGCGCTGGGTAAGCTGGGTGATGCCGTATGGTCACGGGTAGGCCGGGAGCCGTCAGGCGACCCTTTTAACTCTATCGTGCAGCTCGAGCATGAAAACGGCAAACCCCGCAATCCCTTTATCAATGCCGGCGCCATCACCATCGCCGATGCCATTCTGATGGGCCACCAGCCTAAAGAGACTCTGGCAGAGATTCTGCAATTTGTTCGCTTTATTGCGGATGATGACAGCATCGGCATCGATGAAAAAGTGGCACAGTCAGAACTGCGCACCGGTGACCGGAATGCGTCGCTGGCCCACTTTATGGCGTCATTTGGGCGTATAAAAAACCCGGTTGATTGCGTCTTAGGCACCTATTTTCATCATTGTTCTATTGCAATGAACACTGAGCAACTGGCTCGCTCCGGTCTGTTCCTGGTCGATAACGGTCGCAACCCGGTCACGGGAACCCGGGTGGTGTCGACTCAGCGAGCCCGAAGAATTAATTCGCTGATGCTGATGTGCGGTCACTATGATGGCTCAGGCGAATTTGCCTTCAGGGTCGGCCTGCCAGGTAAAAGTGGTGTTGGCGGCGGTATTTTAGCGATAGCACCAGGCACAGCGTCAATCGCGGTATGGTCTCCGGGACTGGATGACGTGGGTAACAGCAAACTGGGTACCGAAGCACTGGAAAAACTGGTTCAGCATACAGGCTGGTCTATTTTTGGCTGATGCGTAAATTGATTTCATAAGGATTTATCATGGAAAACAAAGGTTCAGCAGCCATTGCACTGTGTAACCCCAAAAGCCCATCCAACGTTGGCGCAGTGATGCGTGCAGCGGGCTGCTATGGTGCTGCGGCGGTCTACTACAGCGGTACCCGGTTTGAGAGAGCTGCTAAGTATCATCTGGATACCCGAAACATCAGTGCACAGATTCCGTTAACGGCTGTCGAGTCATTTACACAGCTGGCGGGAAAACATCAAAAGCTGGTGTGCGTAGAACTGGCGGAAGGAGCAATCCCCCTGCCCGGGTTCACTCATCCGGAAGATGCACTCTACATCTTTGGCCCGGAAGATGGCTCTATTGATCAGTCTGTTGTCGATCTGGCCGATGCGGTTGTTTACATCCCCACTATCGGCTGTATGAATCTGGCAGCGACGGTGAATGTCTTACTCTATGACCGGATGGCAAAACAGAACAATCCAATCGACCATGGTGAGCGGATTAAACAAAGCCGTGATGTCAATAACCGTCTGGTTTGCAAAGCTGAACCGGCATTGCAAAACTGACACCGCGACTGATCTGATTCAGGCAGTTATGATCGGCCGCCTATCCCTGATAGATCATCACAATACCGATCAGAATAGTGACAGCCGCCACAAGCCGCTGCTTCCAGGCGATGCGCTCACGAAAGAAAATAATTGAAATCAGCGATGCGATAATAATCCCCGCATTGGAATACGCCACGACCACTGCCGAAGGCATCTGTTTCATGGCAAACACCACCAGCGCATAAGCCAGACCGATACAGAGTCCGCCGGACAGTACTGCCAGCGGAGCAATACAACGCCGGGGGCGCCAGTCGGCGGTTTGACGATAAAGTAAAAAAGTCATCGCCAGCCAGGAACAGAGATACCCCACCGAAATAAAGCCGACAATGGCACCAAAACTATCCAGACTGGCCACCGCAGCTTTATCACTCAGGGAATAGATGCTGGTCGCCAGCATTGCTGTCATCGCCCAGGGCAACGCACGCTTATCGGCGGTTGAACCGGAACTTAAGGCGAGGATAACCAAACCTGCGACACTGACAATAATACCGGCCCAGGCCCAGGCTCCCAGAGTCTCCCCCAACAGCAATACACTCCAGATTCCGATCAGGAGCGGAGAACTTCTCACCAGTGGATAGACCAGCGGTACCGGCGCATGATGATATGCCTGCCGCAGCCCGGTAAAATAGACTACATTCGCCGTCGCTGAAGTCAGCAGAAGCAACACAAAAGTCAGGTTCCAGTCGACCTGAGTCAACAGCGACCAGAAACCCCAGGGGGCAAATATCACCAAATGCGCAAGTAACACCCACCATAGCGGGAAGGCGGCGGAAGACTGATACCGGGCGATCAGATTCCAGGTAACGTGCATCATGACCGATAGTATTACGGCGATTCCCGGCTCAAGTGTCATTATCTGTCCACATATCCTTTTCTACCTCAAGTACCATCCCATCACGGGCAACATAAACCCCCTCCGGTAGTGTAGCGGCAGAGTGCTCAAGCCAGCAATCCAGCCTGTGACTGATATGGGTAAGCCATAAACGTGCCGCCCCGCTTTGGCGCCACAAAGCGATCGCCGCATTCAGGTCATTATGATTACGCGGCATTGAATCCCGTGGAGGTTCACTGCAATCCAGCACCAGATCATCCACTGGGTAACGTTGCAGATAACTCAGGGTCTCTGCCGGAAAGCCCGCAGTATCGGTCAGATAGGCCATGCAATAACGGCCATTTCCGAGCAGATAACCGAACGTTTCCCGGGAGTGTATCAGGGGTAAGGCCACCACCCTGAAACCTGGCCACTCGACAGAGTCGAAGGGTTTGAAAGGGGGCTGAAATGCGAAAACACCGGGATGTTTGTATAGATCGTCGGCCCCCAAAGGGTCATCAGGCCGGTAAACCGGTATAGGTTCCAGTTGCTCAGACCAGCGCAGATGAAACAGTCCCTGCACATGATCCATATGAAAATGGGTCAGCAGAACACGTTTCACCGATGTAAAACTGAAGCGTTCCGCCAGATCGGTCAGGCCGGCATCCAGTAGTGTAATCCCCTCCTCAGTATGTATCGCCAGAGAGGCACTTCTGCGCCTCTTTGTCGGGTCAGATTCTGCACTCAGGCAGGCATTGCAATCGCATCCCCAGACCGGTACCCCGGCGGCATTACCACTGCCCAGAAATTCAATTTTCAGCATTAGCCGTCATCCCGGTATAATCCATCAGAATAGCGTAAAAATGATCCACAGCGGTGGCCAGATCACCATCATTGGTAAGTTCAACTACCCGGCCATTCAGTTGTTGTTCAAATATCTGATTGCGGGCGAGACGGGCATCAATCTCGGACTCATTTTCCCGGCCACGCGTAAGTAACCGCTGCCTTAACCGGTCCGGATTAACGCTAATCAGTACCGGTATCAGACGTTCGCCAAAGTGGCTGATTGCCTCTTCGAGATGGGCACGGGAACCATTCACTACCACCGAATGACCGCTGTTGAGCCAGCTATGAATCTCTATACCGATTGCATAGCAGCAGTTATTCGCCTGCCACTGCATACTGAATAACCCGGCTTTCGCGCGCTGTAAAAACTCTTCTTCACTCAGCTCAACGTGGTTTTCCCCCCCCGCTTTCCAGCAACGGGTAATATAGCGATGAGCAAACAGAACGGAGGTACCGCCGCCCAATCGCTCCCGCAGGCCGTTAATCAAAGAGTCTTTACCACTGCCCGAAGGGCCTGCCACATAAAATAGAAAGGCCATATTGATCAGAACACCCGCTGGCCATTTTTCCAGACATGACGAATATGAGGGTGATCAGTGGTCGCCTCACACCAGATAAGATCGGCTTTTAAGCCCGGTGCAATCCTGCCACGATCATTCAGCCCTACCGACTGCGCCGGTTTAAAACTTACCAGCGCTGTAGCCTTCGCCAGGTCATACTGGTTGTTTTCATCACTGGCCAGCTTAAAAGCAGCATCCAACAGACTGGCGGGATAATAGTCGCTGGAAAGAATATCCAGCAGTCCCTCTGAAGCCAGCGTATGGGCGGCAATATTGCCCGAGTGAGATCCCCCCCGCACCACGTTAGGCGCGCCCATCAGGACCGCCATCCCATGACCATGGGCCTCTCTGGCCGCTTCAAAAGTGGTGGGAAATTCGGCAATCACCATATTAAACCCTACTGACTCAGCAACATGACCACGGGTGGCATCATCATGGCTGGCCAGTGGAATTCCACGCTGCTCACAGATAGCACAGATTTCACGACGGTACCGATCGCTGTAAAGCCGGCTGGCTTCAGTCTGACGATCAATAAAGGCAGACATTTCTGCATCAGAGAGTTTGTACTTGCCCTGATAGTACTGCCGGTATTTTTCGATACTGGCAAACTGTCGTTGCCCCGGCGAATGATCCATCACCGACACCAGTTGCGGCTGATATCGCTCTGATAGCTGTTTAAAATTGTTTAGTGTGTCTTCATGACTGACTTCACAACGCAGATGCAGCAGATGATCCGAGCGGGTCAGACCCCGGTTGCGACTCTCACTCAGAGCATCCGCCATCCGGGTCAGGTTACTAAGCCGTTCACTCCCCTCAACTACATCACCAACCGAGATCGCATCAAACACCGTGGTAATACCGGCACTGATCATCTGCGCGTCATGCACCTTAAAGGCTGACAAACCGGGCCAGGCGACTCCAGGACGCGGGGTGAAGTGTTTCTCCATGTTATCGGTGTGCAACTCCACCAACCCCGGCAACAGATAACCACCATCACAGTCTGTCACACCGGCTAGTGTAACGGCTCCCTGATCAATCGATTCAATCAGGCCATCACGGATAGTGACGGAGCCATGAATAACTTCGTTATCCAGTACGATATTGGCATTAGTAAGAATCATACGGGTATCCTTTTATCAGGGTTCAAACTGTCGTCCATATTTAAACGCTCTGTTTTGCCGGCAGGGTTTACATGAAAAACCTGATCGGCCACCGCATCGCGCACATCAGCATCGTGGAAGATACCGACCACGGCGGTTCCCCGGTTACGGGCCTGACAGATCAGGTCCACCACCACGGATGCATTGCGCTGATCCAGCGATGCTGTGGGTTCATCCAGCAGCAGAATGGGATAATCCACAATAAAACCACGGGCAATATTGACCCGCTGCTGCTCGCCGCCGGAAAAGGTCCCTGGTGGCAGAGACCATAACCGTTCAGGTATATGCAGCTGATCCAGCAGTTCAGCCGCTTTAGCATGGGCAATCTCCGTGCTTATCCCACGCTCACGCAATGGCTGTGCCACCACATCCAGTGTTGCAACACGAGGGATCACCCGCAAAAACTGACTGACATATCCGATAGTTTCACGACGGATCTCTAACAGAGTCTGGCTATTGGCACCGGTCAAGCGTGTCATTTCACCGCGATGGCGTACCTCTATCGAGCCACTGGTCGGCAGATAATTAGCATAAAGTGAGCGCAGCAGGGTACTTTTGCCCGAGCCACTTTCGCCAAACAGCACCGTGCACTCCCCCTGATTTGCGATAAAGTCGATGCCATCAAAAACAGGCAGTTTCAGACCACCCTGATTATGCAGGGTGAACACCTTGGTTAACCCCCGCACCTCTATCATTGTTTGCATAGCCATTACTCCCGGCGTTATGAAGTTAGTACAGAGGACACCAGCAACTGGGTATACGCATGCTGAGGGTCATCAAGAACCTGATCGGTGAGGCCGGTTTCAACCACCCGGCCGTGACGCATCACGATCAGTCGCTGAGCCAGCAAACGGGCCACCGCCAGATCATGGGTGACAATCACCACTGCCAGATTCAGTTCGGTTACCAGTTGGCGCAGCAGGTCCAGTAAGCGCGCCTGCACCGACACATCAAGGCCACCGGTGGGCTCATCCATAAACACCAGGCGGGGATGGGTAACCAGATTACGGGCGATCTGCAAACGCTGCTGCATGCCTCCTGAATACGTCGTCGGCTTATCATCAATGCGGGCTATATCCAGTTCGACATCATTCATCCAGCGCTGGGCAGTGTCACGAAGATCGCCGTAATGTCGCCCTCCGGTGGCCATCAGCCGCTCACCAATATTTGCCCCGGCAGATACACCCATACGCAACCCATCCCGGGGATGCTGATGCACAATACCCCACTCAGTGCGCTGTAACTGGCGCTGACGCGACTCACTCAGGCCATACAGGTTGACCCACTCTGCTGCGCGGGTCAGATAGTGAATATCGCCCTGATCAGGTGCCAGCCGGGCAGAAAGGCAGTTCAGCAGTGTCGATTTACCGGAGCCTGACTCGCCCACTATTCCGAGAACCTCTCCGGGATAGAGATCGAAGCTGACTTCCTGACATCCTTTTCCGGCGGCATAGAGCCTGGTAATGCTATTAACCTGCAGTATCGGTTCGTTGTTCATGCGGCGACCTCCCCTTTTTCTATTCGGGTACGGCAATAATCGGTATCGGAACAGATAAACTCATGCCCCCCCTGATCATCCATAATCACCTCATCAAGGAAGCTCTCCCGTGAACCACAGATAGCGCAACAGTGCTCCCACGTCTGCACCTCAAACGGGTGGTCTTCAAAATCGAGACTGCGGACATCTGTGTAGGGCGGAATGGCGTAGATCCGTTTTTCCCGACCGGCACCAAACAGCTGTAAAGCGGGTGAGTTATGCATCTTTGGATTATCAAATTTCGGGATCGGTGACGGGTCCATCACATAACGACCATTCACCAGAACCGGATAGGCGTAAGCGGTAGCAATATGACCAAACTGAGCGATATCCTCGTAGAGTTTGATGTGCATAACGCCGTAATCCTCAAGCGCATGCATCTTGCGGGTTTCCACTTCACTCGGCTCAATAAACCGTAATGGTTCCGGAATCGGCACCTGATACACCAGCACCTGACCTGACTGTAGTGGTTTCTCCGGAATCCGATGACGGGTCTGAATCAGAGTCGCCTGTTCGGTGCTCTCGGTGGTCTTCACCCCGGTCAGATCACGGAAAAATGCGCGGATACTCACGGCATTGGTGGTGTCATCGGCCCCCTGATCAATCACTTTGAGGCAGTCACTCTGACCAATCACGGCCGCGGTCACCTGCATTCCACCGGTTCCCCAGCCATAGGGCATCGGCATCTCCCGCCCGCCAAACGGCACCTGATATCCGGGAATGGCGACCGCTTTCAGCAGTGCCCGGCGGATCATCCGTTTAGTCTGTTCATCCAGATAAGCGAAGTTATAACCTTCACGTATTGCCTGCGAATTCATGAGTTTGTTTCCTTAGCAGAGTCACTCCGCTCAGCAGCCCGTATACGACGCAACAGCTCCAGCTCAGACTGGAAATCAACGTAATGAGGCAGTTTCAGGTGGGATACGAAGCCTGCGGCTTCAACGTTATCGCAGTGAGACAATACAAATTCCTCCTGCTGCGCCGGCGAAACCACCTCTTCATCGTAGTCAGCCGCCTGCAGCGAGCGGTCGACCAGAGCCATCGCCATCGCTTTCCGCTCACACTGTCCAAAGCCCAGCCCGTAACCACGGGTGAACTTCACATCGCCATCAGTATGACGGGTAAAGCCATTCACCATTTCGCACTCAGTCATCTGGATAGAACCGATCTCAATCTCGAACCCCAGCTCCTCCGGCACAATGGAGACCTCGACCTCTCCGATGCGGATCTCACCCGCAAAGGGGTGGTTGCGACCATAGCCCCGCTGGGTGGAATACCCCAGTGCCAGCAGAAAGCCCTCATCTCCCTGCACCAGAGACTGCAAACGGGCACTGCGATCAGCCGGGTAGGTGATCGGGTCGCGGGTGATATCGGTGGGCTCAGTCTGATGATCGGTCTCGCGGACCATCAGACTTTCGCGTTCCAGAATCGCCAGCACTTTTGATACAGCGTCGGTGCCCTGTTCAGAATCAGCAGCTTCACAATCGGCAGTGTCTGACTGGCTATCGGAATGATTGTCGAACTCGCCCTCGGCCATCAGACTGAAATCCAGCAAACGGTGGGTATAATCAAAGGTTGGCCCCAGTACCTGGCCACCGGGGACATCTTTATAGGTGGCTGAGATACGCCGCTCAATCTGCATCTGCCCGGTATTGACCGGCACACTGATACCAAAGCGGTTCAGCGTGGTCTTATACGCCCGCAACAGAAAGATCGCTTCCACCAGATCGCCGGCAGACTGTTTGATAGCCAGCGCTGCCAGTTCGGGGTCATACACCGAACCCTCGGTCATCACCCGGGCCACAGCCAGTGACAGCTGCTGTTCAACCTGTTTAACGCCCAGTTCAGCTTCCGCCGGATCACCGCGACGGCTGATCGCCAGCAGTTTATGGGCTGCACGAATAGCCTTTTCGCCTCCTTTAACAGCTACATACATCAGTTCACCTCCACAATAGTGGTGCGGGGTATCGCCGTAACTGATCCCCCCGCCAGCAATACAATATCCAGCCCCAGCGGAAACGGATCGGGCCGTTCAGTCAGATAGCGGATCAGCTCGGCGGGCAGTGATTCAACCGACAAGATTCGCTGATCCGCTATTCCAGGCCCCTGCAAACGCAAGACATCGGCCCCGGGCAACACCCTGTCAGACAGCTGTCCGACCTGAACCAGCAGAGTGCAGCCCCGGTCAGGGTATTCAGCGGAACCCAGTTTAAGCAGCTCCAGTGGTGGCAACTGATCTGCCGGACAGAGTACAAAATCCGCTTCGTTAGCATTGCCAGTCAGACGGCAGCCGCTATGAAAACTGAGATTTCTTATCACGCTATCGATAGCAAACCGCTCCGCCAGCCAGAGCCGGGTGGTTGAATCCAGGAGCGCTAAACAGGTTGAAAATGCTGCCGGCGAAAGAGTATCCAGCGCCTCGGTCTGATCCAGCGTTTCAATTACGCCCGGTTCGCTCATTACTGTCAGTAGCGAACGAAACACCTGTTGCGCATTGGTCACGCTGTCCCTGAAGCCAATCTGAAGTGCGATACTGTTCATTCGTTAGTCCTCCCCTCTGACCAGAGTAAAGAAATCAACTTTGGTGGCAGCAATAGCTTGCTGCTTTACCTGCCGGGTATTGATTAGCTGTTGCTTAAGCGGCTCAATAACCGTGTCAATCAGGCGCTGATGAAAGTCTGACAGCTGCAACATTGCATCAAGCTGCGCCGCCCGCAGTGCATGGGGTTTATTGCGACCGGCAATGTAACTGAATCCCAGGGTATCGTTATGACTGCGCACCACGCAGCGGGTAACTGTCATGTCCCCCATATTGAATGCATCCCCGGTACCGCCCATACGTGCGCGCACCTGCATCAAACCGATCTCCGGCTCACGGATCACTTCGAACTGCATATCACTGACCACTGAATCGGATAGCGTCCGCAGTGCCTCAGTGGGCGCTTTTGCCAGCACAGCGATCCAATGCTGACGCTGTTCAGTACTAATATTCATGGTTTTGGTTCCACTCGGTATTCAAAAAAATCGCTTCGGCTGCGGGCGATTGAGTATTCCCGCAGCTGCCCGGTTTGACGGCAAAAGTTGCGGGTATATACCTCCATTACCGGAACCCCGCGACTTATTGCTAACTGATTACACTCATCAAAGGTTGGCATTCTGGCCCGTAAACGGGTGCTGCCCCGCTGCAACTCAAGATCGAAATGCTGCAGCAAATAAGAGTGCAGCGACCCCTCAACAAACCCACCCAGGGCATCATCCGGCAGATCGAAAAGATAATGGCGGATTAGGCACACAGGGTCGGGGCCAATAAAGCGACGGGTCTGAACTTCCAGTACGGTAGTACCCTCCGCCAGCGCCAGTTGCTCAGCCAGGATGTCAGGCAATACCGTAATCCGGCGACCCAACACTTCGGTTTCCAGCCCCAGTCCGATCTGATTCAGGTTATGAGAAAATGCCGCCCGGTCATGCAGTGCATAGTCGATCGGTTTCTGCACTACACGGCAGCCAAGCCCCTGATGACGGCGCACCAGCCCATCCTGAACGAGTTCGTCAATCGCTCGTCTGACGGTATGCCGGTTTACATCAAAGCGTTCAGCCAGTTGATTTTCCGATGGCAGCAGGTCCCCGGATATATACCGGGCACCAATCTCATCTCTCAGTTGTGTCGCAATCTCGCGATAAATAGCCATTTGTCTATACAAGTTCCAGAGCTAAAAAAATGTCAGATAAATGCTTTGCGCAGCCGCTGAGACAACAGGTCGGTCAGGGTTACACAGATAACAATAACGATCATCACCGCGCAGGTTTGCTGAAACTGGAAACCACGAATGCTCTCCCAGAGAATTACGCCTATCCCGCCCGCGCCCACCATTCCGACAACCGTCGCTGAACGTACGTTGGATTCAAAACGGTAGAGTGAATAGGAGATCCACAGAGGCAGAACCTGAGGAATAACACCGTAGAGAATCTCTTCAAAAATATTGGCACCGGTTGCTCTGACACCCTCAACAGGTCGTGGATCAATTGCTTCAACCGCTTCTGAAAACAGTTTCGCCAACACCCCTGTGGTATGAATAAACAGCGCCAGCACGCCGGCAAATGGCCCCAGACCTACCGCCACGACAAACAGCATGGCGAATACCATCTCATTGATGGCACGGCTAGCATCCATCAATCGACGCACCGGCTGATAGATCCATACCGGCATCAGGTTTTCCGAACTGAGAATGCCAAAAGGGATCGATAACAGTATCGAAAGAACGGTTCCCCAGAGGGCGATATGAATCGTGATCGCCATCTCTTCGAGGTAAAATTTAATATCGCTGAAATCGGGTGGAAAAAAGTCAGCTGCAAACTCCGCCATATTGCCCGAATCACGGATCAATACCATGGGGTTCATCTCTGCACCTTCCCATCCCCATCCAAGCATGGCGAATAAAACACCCCAACTCAGCGCGGCCATCCAGTTAAATGGCTTGCTGACTACGGCATTTGTATTCACATATGAATCTGTGGTCATCGTCTGGTCCCGGTAGAGAAAACAGAAAACCGGCAGCCCTGCCTGACAAAAAGCAGAGACAGGTACTGCCCGTTGTCAGATCATTACAGCGCAGCCGCCTGAAGGGCCGCCATACGACGGTTCAGCACAGCCAGCTGCTCATCAATCTCGTTGATTTTCTGTGCTTTTTCAGCATCAGACAGAGCTGAGTTATTGATCATCTTTGCACGATTCTTAAACAGCGCCAGCTGACGAATAGGCAGTAACTGATCATCGCTGGAAGCCTTGAACGGAGCCCATTGCAGGTCCTTCAGAATATCCAGCTCCTTATCATTGTTAGTTTTTCCATAGCTCATGAAGAAGTCATAGATCTTGCCTTTGTCTGATTCAGACAGATTCTTACGCCATACAATAGGATCAGACGGGATCAGCGGCGACTTCCAGATCACCTTAACTTTATCGACCATTTTCGGATGAGTAATTGCTACGCGGGCAAGGTTTTCAGTGTTGTTTGTCGCAACATCAACCTGGCCGTTAGCCACCGCCATAAAGTTGGCTTCGTGGCTGGCGTTGGTGACACGCTTGAACGCTTTTTTCGCATCAACACCATTTTTTGCAAATACGTAATAGCTAGGTACCAGGAAACCTGAAGTGGAGTTAGGATCACCGTTACCGAATGCCAGTTCGTTACTGTGTTCCAGTACGTCTTCAACACTGTTCAGTGTGTCATTGTCGGAAGGCGCCAGCAGAACACTCCAGTAACCCGGGTTACCCGACACATCAACAGTCTGGGCAAAGATCTCACCACCCGCTCGGTCTACCGCTTCCATCGCGGACTTGTTGCCGTACCAGGCAACATCAACCTTGTTAAAACGCATTGCCTGGATAATGCCCGCATAGTCAGAAGCAAAAAAAGGCTTAACTTCCATATTCAGCTTGGCAGACATATCAGCCAGAAACGGAACCCAGATAGTCTTCAGGTTCTGGGAGGACTCTGTCGAGATGATGCCAAAATTCAGCGTCTTAGTTTCTTCAGCCTGAGCAACACTGACACCAGTCAATGCAGCAGTTACCGCCAGACCAGCAGCCAGCCTGGAAAACACTTGCTTAAGTTTCATTGGGTTTTACTCCGGGTTTAAGTTCAGGGTTTAAACAGGGTTAAGTTCAAAATCAGAAAGTTTTTCAGGCAATTCATTTGCCTGATATCCACGCGATCCTTCGGGTATATTGGTGCCATACAGATCGGTTAGCAGAGCGGTGTCCAGATCTTCAATAGGACCATCGAAATAGACCTCACCCTCTTTCAAAGCGATCGCACGACGACAATATTTCTGCGCATAATCAACCTGATGCAGGGTTACCACAACGGTGATACCCAGTTCCCGGTTGATCTTCTGCAATGTTTCCATCACTAGTCTGGATGATTCCGGATCCAGAGAGGCGATCGGCTCATCGGCAAGGATAACTTCGGCCTCCTGCATCAGCCCTCGGGCGATCGCCACCCGCTGCTGTTGGCCACCGGACAGATAAGAAGCGCGCTTCAGCGCATGCTCTCTGAGCCCGACAGACTCCAGGGCCTGCAGCGCTTTGAGCTTTTCCTCTTTAGTAAACCAGCCCAGCAGGCTGCGATAGGTAGGGATACGACTTAACGCACCAATCAGAACATTGGTCTGCACACTGAGCCGGTTAACGAGATTGAACTGCTGAAACACATTACCGATGCGGGCCCGGGTAGCACGAAGCTGTTTGGCAGGACGGCCGTTTTTCTGAACTTTACGCCCCAACACTTCTACACTCGATGGAGATGAACGATCAGCGAATGTCAGGCCGGAGAGGTGACGCATCAGGGTTGATTTACCCGAACCGGAAGAACCGATCAGGGCAACCATTTCACCTTTTTGCACTTCAATCGAAACATCTTTCAAAACCGAAACCCGATTGAAACTTTTTCGCAAAGCAGTAATTTTGATAGCAGACATGCAATCCAATCCTCTATTTGATTGCATGCAAGCTTAGGTTGGTTTTATGACAGTGAAGTTATCTAGACATGTTAGTTTCTTTACAGTTTTATATAACTGGACGACTACTCAGCGCCACTCATTCAATATACTTTGCCAGAAAATCTTCACCGGATAGTGTACGAAAATCCGCCATTCGCTCACGCAGCAGCGCATCTTCCCAGTCCCACCAACATATCAGATTAAACCCCTGAATAACCTCTTCACTGAAGCGTTGACGGATCGGTTTAGCCGGTACACCGCCAACGATGGCGTAGTCGCCTACATCTTTGGATACCACGGCTCCCGCGGCGATCACCGCACCATTGCCCACAGTAACTCCGGCCAGCACAACCGCCCCGTGACCGATCCAGACATCATTGCCAATTTTGACTGGCTGATCCCGGCGCCACTGAAAAAAGGATTCATCGTCGTCGCCTAAGCCATACATTGAACTGCGATAGGTAAAGTGATGCATCGCCGCTTTTTCCACCGGATGGTTGCCAGGATTCAGCCGGGTATGAGAGGCAACCGAACAGAACTTACCGATCGTTGTATTAATGATGTCGGCATCATTACCGATATAGGCGTAGTCATCCAAACGTGAATTCACCAGTTTGCAACGCTCGCCAACCTCATTAAAACGACCAAATTCAACATCCCGTATCTGTGCATCAGCCGCAAGACTGGGATGCTCTGATAACCTTTTCATATTCGCTCTCTTATATCATCGTTGAAAAAGAGGAAGCCTAAGCTTCAGAGATGAAAAATATATGACACCCTGTAGTCCCTAGAGATGGGCAACATAAAAATCGTAAACCGTGCACTGATCAGGTGGAAGAAAATAGATAACGGAATGACCCGCTTAATCCAACCTCTTTCAGAGTCTTTCCTAAAGAGGTTGGATGGGTATGAAGTAAATTCAGTCAGACTCAGGTTATCTGTCGAAAACCTTAAAATAGGGTTGGGAAGCTAAGGAAAATACATTGCAATTTTGGTTGGTGTCCCTGTTATAAGCCAGCATTACTGATGCCCCCCTATAAGCATACTCCTTATAAATACATTCAACCGATGACAGCCTTTTTTAAAAAATCAGTGTTAAATCAATTAATCATCCTTTAAAGAAAAAAAGCACAGCCCGCCTATCAGCAGGATCAAAGATAACGGCACATGACTTAAAAACCATGCAAGAATGCTATGCAAACCAACCCAGTTTAATGGTTCAAAATACCACTGCACAAAATCATCAGACAAATAAGGAACGACTATATCAAGGGGCAGTGATAACCACTCGCCATTTTTCAAATACAATACAAGCTGCCCGCCAATCACCAAAACAAACACAACAATTAACGCTGAGCCAACCACCTTAGCCAGATAGTTATAGACCTTCCTTTTGAGTTCATACTTTTTGTCACTCCTCTCATTGCGTTTTTTCCGCCAATCATAATACTGAGCCCTCAGATCAGAGGCATCAACCTCTGAAATATGACTTTTCTGTATAACCGACTCATCGAGACCGTCTTCTTTAAACGCATTGACTACCTCATAGCCACTGAGTGCCCGATAGGTATACTTAATACAAGAATAAAAAACACCAACAAACAATAACAATAAAAAAGCTTTAATAGATATATTTAAAGCATCAGAGTCATTAAAAATAGAAATAAGCAAAGACACCAAAATAAAAAAAGAGATCAGCGCAAAGAAAACGCCTAATATCGAAGAAACGATTCTTTCTCCAAGTGTTATTTCTATTTTTAAATCACCTATAGCCATATTTTAAAGTCCTATATTCAGGAAAAATACAAAGGTATCATTGTCTATTGAACCCCAAGCTTCACTTCTTAAAACACTACCCTTGCTCTCCTCAAAAAACAGCCTGATCAAACGTCAGGGGCCTGCCTCTTTAGTTATCGCTACCGCAAACAGTCACTGTTACATTCCTCTCAGTCTTATTCAATAGTGGCTGTTTGTCTACAATGAAGTGGCCTGATGATTCGAGAGCCTATTACAGGCCCGAATTTGAACATGAAGTAACTGAGCGCTATGAACGTCACGTGAGAACGAGGCCTGAAGGCAGTGACAAGGAATGATGGAGAGAAACGGACAACGCATCTGAGCACAGAGCAAAGCAGGCAGGTCTAAAGCAGAAGAAATTGAGATTGGAGTTAAAGAGCTACTGTATCAAAACCTAGAGTGTAGCCATTAGGACAAAAACGGTCTTAAAGTTTGATCCGGGCTTTGTCCCGCTTTTCCAGCAATAAAAAAGGCATAACAGCCTGCTTCTTATAAACAATATTGGTAGGACCAGGCAGATTATCCCCCTGCGAGCCATCGTCGTAAGCTCCGATGTTGTCTCGCTGCGCTCGGCTCGAACTTTCAGTTCTCATCTGCCTGAAGCAGATAACAAAAAGCCCTGCATTCGCAGGGCTCTTTTTATATCTGGTAGGACTAGGCAGATTATTCCCCTGCGGGCTATCGTCGTAAGCTCCGATGTTGTCTCGCTGCGCTCGGCTCGAACTTTCAGTTCCCATCTGCCTGAAGCAGATAACAAAAAGCCCTGCATTCGCAGGGCTCTTTTTGTATCTGGTAGGACTAGGCAGATTATTCCCCTGCGGGCCATCGTCGCAAGCTCCGATGTTGTCTCGCTGCGCTCGGCTCGAACGTTCTGTTCTCATCTGCCTGCAGCAGATAACAAAAAGCCCTGCATTCGCAGGGCTCTTTTTGTGTCTGGTAGGACTAGGCAGATTATTCCCCTGCGGGCCATCGTCGCGAGCTCCAATGTTGTCTCGCTACGCTCGGCTCGAACTTGCAGTTTTCATCTGCTTTAAGCAGATAACAAAAAGCCCTGCATTCGCAGGGCTTTTTTTGTATCTGGTAGGACTAGGCAGATTCGAACTGCCGATCTATAAACCACTCAGGCTAACCATCTGATTTACTTGGATTTTACATTCCAGCCCGAACCGTAAGAATACCAGCCTTTTGTACCAGTCGTCTAGGCATTTACCAGCTTTGAGACACTTCCACTATCCGACCATCAGTACTGCAAGAGACAGACCCGTTAACTTACTCTGCTCGCTTCCCCCAAGCTAATATCGCTTCTGCCCACGACCGCGCGGTCGGACTCCATTCCTCTTCCCCCTCGCCGTACAACTTGTCGACTATCCAAAGAAAACCCAATCCAATACCACCACGCCACAATGCCCTTGATACTCGTAACCATTCCATCGGTCCTAACCACGGTTTCCGCTCTTCCCAACAGGCTTGATACTCTGGATTTAATGTGTCAGAGAACATGAAGTATTCCCGAGTTCTATCATGTGGCAGAACTACTTCAAACTCACACCGAATACGTTCTTTGACACATCGATTGGCCTTAGGCCAGTTTGGCATATAAAATGCGCACCACTCCACATGTCTACTATCAATCATCCGTTCCCCTTCTAACTTGGATAGTAAATTAGCAATGTTCCGGTCAGGATGTGCATACTCAGGGTTAATCTGCTTAAGTTCATGAAAACCTCCTGTAGAGAACGAGGCCCAGATGACCCAGACGATAACTAATCCTATAAAGAAGTAGCGCATGATCCCTCCTGCATCATCACTGAAACGGAATGCTTAAAGTATAGGACCCTAGATGATGAGACGCTTGAGGTTGCTGACGGTTACTGGTGGCTCAGCCAGACTTGAGCTAGAACACTTTGAAGCCCTATAGACTCAATCACCGACAAAGGCGGTCATATCCTATACTGACAAGCACGACATAACCGATAAGAGGTATGTATCATGCGTTTCGCTGTGCTTTTCTTCGCTACTCTCTTCTTATCTACTGCATTTGCCGACAGCCCTAAAGTACAGGAGCTTGAACGACGTATAGCTGACTTAGAGGCTGCAGTGCCTATCAAGGTTGTTATGGAACCAGAGGCTTCGTGTACAGACAGAGGGCAGTTTGCTGACTGGACGTACGCGGATGGTAGTCCAGTTATCGTGGATTTTGGTTGGTGCCCTAGTGGGACTGATACGCAGTTTTTCATTCGTCATGAGGAAATTACCCCAACAGCATACGTTCGGGTACTAGATTCCTCTTTAGAAAAACAGTGGGCTGGCTGTGAGGTATTTACACTTTGGGATGGACAGATTCACATAGAGTGCTTACGTGGATATGCTCCGGCTGATGCAGTGTTGATAATGCTTATCGTACCTTAAGCTTAAAGAGTAAGGTGACTCAATGTCGACGCCCTGTCGAAAGACGGGGCTAAACCCGATGAAAATCCCAGAGAAAATCTGTGCGTCTTCTTAATTACCAGCGGCCTGGAAAGTCCCCCGTACCCCCTTCATTCTCAGGTTTATGAATGTTCTCACCTTTGGAGATATTGTCTAATTATCAACAAGTTATGACAATCTAACCCCATCAAAGAACCCATGAAACATAAGGAAACTACATGGAATGTAAGACCAACAACCAGACCACCCTGATCCATAACGTGCTGAGCTTAGAGCTGGACTTCAAGGTTACCAGCCCTACTATCTCGAAGCTGGATCACTACGAGGAACATGACGTCCTGCTATATAACTGGTATCTGATCGACTAACCCAAAGGCACAGAGGAGCTGGTAGGTCACTGGGGTGATCAGACTTGGGAAGGTGTCAAGGCTTCATGAGCTCTGCGTACTTCAGAAAGGTGTCGAAATGACCTCTTTTTCACTCTGTGAAGAGACTTAGCGTTTACCTAGTGTGGTGACCTTAGTCAGAACTATCGCTTCTCACAGTCTCAAAGTACCGTCTCTTTTGGGTACACCCTAGCAATACGCCTCATTACTGTCTCATAAAGGTTGACTTCACTATATACGATACACTACAGTCTCAACATCCTAGACTTCAACGAGACACAAGGACAACACTATGACCACCTTCGCCTACTGCCGTGTATCTACACTCGATCAAGACACCACCATCCAAGAGGAGGCGTTACGCAAGGCCTACCCTGATGCCGTAGTCCGCACAGAGAAAGCATCAGGAACAACCACTGAGGGACGCCCAGTACTGGAGCTGATCCTTGAGATGGTTGGTGCTGGAGATAAGGTCGTTGTCTGGAAGCTAGATCGACTGGCCCGGAACATGAATGACCTGACGAACATTGTGCAGGTCTTGGAAGACAAGGGTTCCTCTCTGGAGATTCTTGACCAGAACATCGACACAGCCACTGCAGCCGGGAAAGCCTTCCTTCAGATGCTGGGAGTCTTCGCTGAGTTCGAGACCAACCTACGCAAGGAACGCCAGCTGGCAGGTATCGCCAAGGCCAAGCAAGAAGGTAAATACAGAGGCAAGCAGGCGACAATCAACGCTGAGAAGGTCAAGGAGCTGAAAGCTGACGGTATGGGAGCGACAGCTATAGCTAAGGAGCTGGGGATAGGTCGAGCGTCTGTCTATCGGTTACTCGGTGCATAAACGAATACCCACACCTTAGGGTAAGTTAGTAGCCACCAACTTAAGTGAGTGCCCGAGCGCCCCCCCCTGTTGTTTTCGACCCAATGCCCACCAGACATCGACCAGCAGAGAAAACCCCTTGATCGGCTAAGTGCAGCTGCAACCGTCTGACAGCCTCGTTTTTGACAGACGTGCAAGTTCGCGGCAGGCGGAACGATGACTCTAAGTCTGCCTCAGGATGAGATAGCCCTAAGACGACTGACCAAGTCACAGGGTCATTTGATAACCCACACCCATAGAAAAAAGATGAAGAAGACGATCTGAAGAGAACTAAAGATCACTCAAAAGAGATTGAAGTTGATTGACCTAATAAAGAAAATCAATGAAAGAAGAACTAGTAGTCAGACTATTAGTACAGCTATCGTGATTGTAGTTGATGGTCAATTACAGCAGAGTCGAAACGCAGGTTGCGCACAGTAGAACCATAGACAGACGTACGTGCACCAGAAGCAATCTAACTGGATGGTCATTGAAAAGTAGGGGGTGTTAGTGCCGTTGGGGTTGATGGCCCACACCTATAGATTGAAAGTAACCCTCAAATCACTTTCTTTCGTTTTTCAAACTACATACAAACCGAATCACCAAAGTACGAGGTAACCACATAGCTATGAACGAAACAGTACTCAAAGATATCCCCCTATCTGACATCAAGACCACCATCAATAACCTTTCGCTGCAGAACCGCACTAACGGTGAGCTTTGTGCTGATACAGTCGCTGACTACGCAGACAAGATCGACACCATTCTGGAAGAGCGCCCAATTGAGGTCAGCGAACTGGACGGCGACTTTTACCTAACCAACGGCTTCCATCGTCTGACCGCATACCGAGCAGCCCACCCTGAAGCTGAGACCATCCCCGCCCAAGTCAAGCCTGCGCTGACTCCAGATGTCGTAGTCCTACGCGCACGATCAGCTAACTTCGATAATGGCGTATCGCTTACCCCCAGTGAGCGCAAAGCCAACGTGATCGCTCTGGCAGTGTCGCTCAACTACGGCGGCACCTGTGAGAAGGCATTCATTGAACAGCTACACGAGATTACCAAGATTAGTCGGCCCACGTTGAAGCGTCACACCAAGGAAATTCGCAACACCATACAGTGGAATCGGACACGGCAGATCGCCTTGCATCGTCTGGCAGGAAAGAGCCAACGTGAAACGGCTGATCTGCTGGGCGTCAAGAAGGAAGTTGTCGAACGCGCTGACAAGGAGCGTAAAGAGGCCCCCTTTGCCCCCCTGCCGAACGACCCACTTACTCGTGTAGGGATTTATAACCGACTGATCCGCGCTGCGTCCTTCAATATCTCAATGAAGGATATTAACGATGCTTCTGAGAGTTGGTGTGATCCGCTGGCTGATTTTGACTACAAAGATCTCGAACACCTAGAGGATAAGGTTAACTCCTTTCACGTCCCCCGCTCCTTGCCTGAGTTGGAGGAGCTATACCCTCGTCCCGTCACGCCACGTGATCGAAAATTTCGCACCGATCTTGAAAATCTGTATGCGGTCGCTGTCCTCCACACAGAGCACAGTTATGAAG
Organism: Amphritea atlantica; assembly: GCA_024397875.1. Taxonomy (NCBI): domain Bacteria; kingdom Pseudomonadati; phylum Pseudomonadota; class Gammaproteobacteria; order Oceanospirillales; family Oceanospirillaceae; genus Amphritea; species Amphritea atlantica. The sequence continues at coordinate 1,304,043 of CP073344.1, read as the reverse complement.
ACTGGGTACCAGACATGGTTCATACACAGCTAGAGCACCGCGGCATCATCGAGTTCGTTGAAACTGACTACGCGAGAGATGAACACGTCCGACTAGTCGAGACTGGTGAACGTGTCGAGTGGGATGGCAGTAACTGGTCAGTGGTGCCGCGAATTTGCACGTCTGTCAGCAATGCGGCAAGCGAACTCCCTACCCAATCATCCAAAGGAGCCGCTCTGAATCTAGATAGCTTTCGCACTCCTGCTCAGGATTTCCAAAAAAAAGCAGCGCGTGACGCTAAAACCAACTGTTATTCACCCGTACCAGTCGCCAAGCAGATCACACTGGCAGCGAAGTTGGCCGCAGCATGCTCGTCAGCATCGACCTTCATCGATGCACTCAACCACGAAAACGCTCGAGGCTACATTCCGTCCAAAAGCGAGGTTGACCAATTGATCGAGCAGCTACAGTCCTACCGAGCACAACTGTAAGCCCAAAGTAGATCACAGGGAAGTGAATACCTAATGACCCACACCTAAAGATACGATCCTTATCGTCTCTTTTGAGGAACCAGACAAGCCGCTCTCTCTGGTTCTGACTGGCTACCAAGCGGTCTTCTCGCAGAAGGCTCATCGATCATGGCGCTCTTGTCGAACATTGATAACCCTCCCTAAAGGAGATGCCTGACCGCCGAGAAATGATCCTCGGCAAACAGCTTCCTCCTACCCCAATTGGCCACCTACTGGCCTTCAAAAATCCGACTCAACCCAACGACCAGCTATCTGATCGGTTGCACCCATGGCTGAGTGAGGCATTGCCCTCCTCAGTCCCGTGCGCAGTGTCTCTCGTTTCAGCCAGCTGTGCGTACCTTCAATCAAACACTGAGGAAACAATCATATGACTTCCATCCAAACCGCTACCACCCACATAGACAATGCTCGCCAGAAATCGCTTGTTGCAAATGGTTACATTAATCCAAAGGAGTTAGATCACTTAATCAATAATCACCTTGATACTATCGAGTCAGTATTTGATGACATATTAGAGCCGTCTGAGTACGACGAAGATGTGCCTACTGTGTTCTATTCAGCACTGCCGATGCTGATCCTGGAATACCGTGAGTTGTCCGGTGGGAAGTATCCAGAGGAGATTATGGAGCTTCTGAAAGAGCCAGGATATGAAGTTCTTCTTCGCTCTACAAATGCCATTTTAGAATCCAACCCTTGCTCTGTTGCGTAAGCATATCCATAGGGCCAAGTTCTGGCCCTTATTTCCATAACTGTAAGTTCACAAATTTCAGAGGCCAAAATGATCAACATTTATACTGACGGTGCATGCCGTGGGAACCAGAATACCTTCAACATGGGCGGCTGGGGATTCGTACTGACTGATAAAGCCACAGGAAAAGCGCGTCACTGTTGGGGCCATGAGGCCAACACAACAAACAACCGGATGGAGATGACTGCAGCGATAAAAGCACTTCACGCTATTCGTAATCGTAGCCGATCTGAGGTCACTGTCTATTCTGACTCCAATCTGATGGTTAAAGGTATGACCGAGTGGCTGTCCGGCTGGAAAGCTAAGGGCTGGAAGAACTCCGGTAAGAAGCCAGTAGAGAACAAAGACCTCTGGGTACAACTGGAAGAACTGAGCGCCTTACACAACGTCACTTGGCAGCATGTTAAGGGTCATAACGGCAACGCAGGCAATGAGCTGGCTGACCAATTGGCTAATCGTGGTGCTGATGGTCAGCAGGGTAAGCAGGATTTCGTAGGTGGTATGTAACTATATCGATCATCAACTGTAGTGTAGAGCTGTAAGCTTACTGTGTTGAGATAATGATCAACGTTCACATATCAGTTCTATAGTAACGGTGTCTGAAGACGACATCGATATCTATGAGCTTATCGAGTCAGGTGACGAGGATGAAGACTAGAGCTACGACCCAGAGTCTTTCAGCACGACCTAGTGCTACCGCAACACACCAAGCCTACATCACCCGTTGCAACCATCAGAAACCACTGTTTAGCCGCTTTTTTCAGCTGTACGCTGCGCTCCCTAGGAGGGGCATATCAACCTACCGCCCAGTCTTGCCCACCCCATACACGAGAGAAAAATTGAGTGTACGGAAAAGTCAGACATAGTATAAAGTCCACATACACGTTAATGAATTTACTGATCAAGGAGAGACTGTGAGTTCTTTATTACTACCCTTTGCTAAGCATATTCCGACAGGAAGAACTGTAGCACCAGAAGAAGTAGAACGCGGAAATGCATGTGAATGCGAATGTTTGTTCTGCAATGCTCTTGTGCAGGCCAGACATTGCTCCTCAAAGGCTAACCATTTTGCTCACCAGCCTAAAAAGGTTGATGATGACCATCCGTGTCCTGCCAGCTTCGAGCGTTGTATCTTCTGGATGACTAAGCGAATACTGGAAGAAGGCTCTGAGATTTCGCTACCAGAATACAAAGTAACACATTCTGATTATGTCCTTGATTGGCAGCGAGAATACACTATCACAGCTGCAAGTAGGCAGCCTTATGTATTGGTAGATTTTCCTGATATTTCAGACGCCTTAAATGACAGGATTGACATAGTGATTAGCATCAACGGACACCCGTTGCGCCTCATTATCTCGTATAGCAGCTACTTTATTAGACCCAGAGATGCCTCTATTCATATTTCACTGGATTACCTCAAAAATACCTACAAGGAGCAGAAGCAAGGTTTCTTACTGGCAATGCAAGAACTCATTATTGACTCAGTAGAAGCTAAAGAATGGTTGTTCCATTCTGGGACCAGAGAGGAGAAATGTAAGAGACACTTTAAGGCCCTAGTGAAGGTAGAGAAAGACCGCAGAAAAACTGAAGAGCAAGCAAGACAGCTTGAAGCTGACCGAGCTTATGAGTTAAGACAGCAACGACTAAAAGACAGAAATAATCCCCAGATCGTTGAGCGTACAGCCAAACGACTTGGGGAACTTCTCAACATTGCAAGACGTGCCGCCGAGAACGGTGCTGAGTCAGGCTGGCAGTGCCACTCCTGCTATGTTGTAAGTACTTCAAAGCCCAATCAATGTGTTCACTGTGGTCAATCAAAATCACAACCCTTTGACTTCACAGAAGACAATATGTCCAACCTTGAGAACAAGTTTTACTGTGGCAACTACGCGGCCAAATCTCTCGCAGCAGCTCCAGTTCTGATTCTCTGACAGCCTACCTGTCGCCCTACTCTCAAACCACTCAATAAAACCCACGTTTAGCCTACTTTTTCAGGTTAGACGTGGCGTTTCCTATGTGGGGCATAACAACCTACCGCCTCACCATTACAAACACCTTTTAGGAGAAAATAATGAGTTTACGAAAAGCCATTAACGAGATGTGCACCCAGTGCATCTATGACAAACATCAGGAAGGCGGGAAGCTACAGCAGGTGGCTAAGTGTAGCTCTCAGTCCTGCCCACTGTTTAATGTGCGACCACTGCCAAAGGGATCAAAGGAATGAGCGAGAAACGCCCAATACTTGAAGAGAGAACATTTAAGCTGACCAGACAGGCGTATAAAGAGCTGTGCCGTGCTGCTGCGTATCACCGAATGAGTCCGAGTGTTTACGTTGAGTGTCTGGCGCTGAAGTTCCCGATGCAGCAGAAGGAGACGTAGCGCCTCCCTTTCAGATGAGACTGAATTACTACATATCAGGTGAAGTAGCTTGTTATAGACCCATAGATGAGCATATTTACACCAAAGTATTGGACCTTGATTCCATCAGTTACCAAAGCAGTCATTTTCCCTTTGACGTCTTCTATTGAGTCCTGTGTCTGCTGGATCACTTCTCTGAGCTCATCATGAGATTTGTTGATTTGTGCTTTTGTTTCCTGACCAAGGATAGTGAGGTCATGTCTAAGCGAATCAACCTGCTTGAATAAAAGCTCTACCTTTTCTTCAAGAGTCTCTGGCGTGCCGTATGCGCTTATAAACGCAGCACCTCCTTTAGTTTCCATGATGGTCATTGAGGCCTGTATAACCTTGTTTTTTGAAAACATAGGGAAGTCCTTAAGCCATACGATGAACAATTGCCAAAGATTCTTGTTGTGAAAGAGTCCAATATTAGAGTCAATGGATGCGAGAACGAGGAGACCACCCATTATCTGGGAGACCAGCGCGACTCTTGGGTTCACATCTTCGGGCTGGATGTAACCCTGGCTCACCATGAAGTAGTGGAAATATGCCAATCCCATTACTATCCAGAATGGCCATCCACGCCAGAACCATTTGATAAAACGGACCATCCATTTACTCTCCTTAGCTGTTCATTATTCATCCTACATGAATTTCCGTGATTGTTGTGTTTGAGGTTTAGTGCCTCCTATTTTTTTCGAGGAGCTACACTGAGCGTAAGTGCTATTTAATATGCAAAGGCGGCAAGATGGGAAGAATAAAGGCAGAATTACGAGTCTACGCTACAGCAGATGGACAATATGCCACTATGCGATATGTGAGCCTTAGGAACTTCGACTTATACACAGGAACAAGATTCGCCCCGCCTTTTGATGACGATAAGTTCTTTCGTGCCAGCTACCATGCTACCGGTCAAAACCATCTACATATTCCAGTGTCACCTTGGCGCAGCATAGGTGAACCCGGCGACAAGCCTTCTGAGTTCTCAGAAAAAAGACACATCACAGGTGGTGGAGGTGATCTGAGAATGCTTCATTGGACCGAGACACCTCCGAAACAAAACACTGCTCGGAGGAAATCACTAATTTTAGATATCACCGAAATCCCAGTCCAACGATGTAATCCTGAGGTCTGGATTGTTGAACCGAATAGACCTGAATTGGTGCAGGAAATACACGACGAGTACAGTGGTCCGGGCTGTGAAGTGGTCGCAATGCTTCATGCAGACTGGTGTAAACCAGAAATAGTAATTGCTGTGTGGAAACTAAACGATGAAGCGCAAGCGGCTCTTGAAAGGTCCATCAGTGCGGGAGCATCTGGTAACTAAAAGGAGGCATTGCGCCTCCTATTGTTTTCGAGCTAGAACGTAATGTCTGAATAATCGATCTTGTCAGCGTTGACCTTCAGCTCTGCTATGAATGCGTCATAGTGCAGACCGTAGTTATCACCTGCTGTTCTGTCGTTCTGACTCTTCCAGCCGCCAATCAGCTCAGCGTTCTCCTTAGCAATACCATACGCCCTCGCATTGGATCGGAAGGTGTGCCGGAAGCTGTGGAAGTCTCGAATGATCATCTCATCTTGTGAAGGCTTGAGGCCTAACCGCTTGAGCATTGGATTGAAGCGTTTGCTATAGGTGAAGGAGTAAGTACCGTCAGCTGCTGCCAGTGCCACACAAGGGAACAAGCGCCCTTCTTTGATACTCTCGACATACGCTAAGAAGCCAGCATCGATAAGCACCTGAGGTACTGGAACCTTACGCTGACTGTTATCTGTCTTGGCTTTCTTATCCTTGCCAGTCTCATCGTCTGTGTCAGTGTTCACATCCAGGAACCAGACACCGTTAGCCTGCTGAACGTCAGCCTTGGTCAGCTGTAGAATCTCGTTTGAGCGCATGCCTGTAGCCAGAGAGATACGAGGACTCCAGTAATCAGATGGACGCTCAGCATCCCTAGTCTCATCAAAGATGGCCTGCAGCTCTTCAGGTCGATACGGTACACGCTTCTTGCTCTTGCCCTTCGGTACGGTGATTCCTGTAGCTCTGTTTTTATCGACCCACTCTTCCTGCTCGGCATGGCTGAACAGGGATTTGATGAAGACGAACTTCTTCTTGACCGTAGTTGGTGATAGCAAGGGAAGCTCTTCGTCAGCTGCTATCTCAACAAGCTTCTCCAGTGACTTGTTCTTCAGTCGCGGGATTATGGTGTATCGCTGTGGCAGCTGATGCAGCAGAGCAACAAAGTCTCGCAGCTGATCACGGGTGATAGTATGTGGATCAACATCAGCCCCAATGTACTCTATGAACTGCTCATAGACGCTCACAGGATCACGCAGCGTCTTCCCGCTCCAGTCTCCACGATCAGTCTTGTACTTAGTGAAGTCATCGACCATCACACTGAGCGGCTTGTAGTTCAGCTTGGTCTTCTCCGTGCCTAGCTTATGATCAGAGAGACGCTGCGCCACTTCAGGTGCTGACTTCCAATTTCCGTAGAACCTATCCTGTGCGATCTTCGAGAGTTCCATCAAACGCCAGCAGATACGTCCAGTCAGAGCTTTGTACTCATCGCTACCTTCAGTCAGGAGTACGTTGTTGTCTGATAGGACAGTATCAACGTGATATCTCACCAACCGTAGTTGAGCCTTGTACCCTTTCTCCAGTGCATCAGAGATCAAGCTGCTAGCATCTGTAATGTTGCCGCCGAAGTCTGCAAGGTAGTTCTCAAAATCACCAGCCTCCTCCATCGAATCGACAGCAGCTTGAAGCCAACGCTGGGCTAATGTTTCGATATCTTTGGTGCTGAGAGTGGTTCGATTACGCGCCTGCTGAAAGAGAGCTTGAGTGTCTGCGTAGTGTGACGCAAAGAGACGCTTTGCCTCGGTAAAGTCACGAGTGTTCAGAGAGTACTTAATGACAGACTTTCCGATCTGATCACGGATGTCTTTAGGTACACCTACTCGGTGATAGTAGATGCCGCTGTCAGGATGTTTCCAAGGAGATGCCATACAACCCATTTCCAAACTCCACGATGTACGTGAAGCAACTGATTTGAACACAGCTTTGTACCAGTGTTTTGTACCAGTTGCAATTTTGCTGGATATGGTAAGTCTTTGAAATCAAAAGAAACCCTTGAGAAACAAGAGCTTAGAGTAAGTGGTAGGACTAGGCAGATTCGAACTGCCGACCTCTACCATGTCAAGGTAGCGCTCTAACCAACTGAGCTATAGTCCTGAAGTGATGCGTATTATATTGTTTTGCTTTTGAGGTGCAAGCCTATTTTCATCGTTTTTTCATAATCTTATCGGTTTTACTCTCAAAATCTCGCAACCCCGCCATCGCTACCGGCCAACACCCGCCTTCTGAGGCAGACTTCGTTAGCAGTAAATCAGAAAAAAACACTATTTTTTATCTCTGAAATATCGGCCGAATACTGGCAAAAAATCCGTATAAATGCGCTATTCAAAGGAAAAATCTGGACAACCGGTGCTAAGTTAAAGGTATGAACTGAGTATCGTTTTCTCTCACTGAGGAGTGTTGTTTATGCTGATCGGTATACCCAAAGAGATTAAGAATAATGAATACCGGATTGGGATGACACCAGCCGGCGTACGGGAACTGGTTGCCCATGGTCATCAGGTGATGATGCAGCGCGATGGCGGAACGGCCATCGGACTGAGCAATCAGCAGTATGAAGCTGCAGGGGCAAAGCTGATCGACACTGCGGAGGAAATCTTTGCCACCGCCGAGATGATTATCAAGGTCAAAGAGCCACAACCCAACGAGTGCAAGATGCTGCGTCCGGGTCAATTGCTGTTTACCTATCTTCACCTCGCTCCGGATCCGGAACAGACCCGCTTACTGGTTGAGTCCGACTGCATCGCAATCGCCTACGAAACCGTCACCGACGCTCAGGGAGGACTGCCTTTACTGGCACCGATGAGTGAAGTGGCTGGGCGCATGGCGATTCAGGCCGGAGCCCATGCACTGGAAAAAGCGCAGGGGGGTATGGGGATTCTGCTGGGCGGTGTTCCAGGTGTCGCGCCCGCTAAAGTCACTGTAATCGGAGGGGGCGTTGTCGGTATTAATGCCGCCCGTATGGCAATGGGTTTAGGGGCTGATGTCACGATTCTGGATCGATCAATTCCCCGCCTGAAGGCGTTGGATGAACAGTATGGGCCGCGCCTGAAGACACTTTACTCCAGCGTAGAGTCCGTTGAGCATGAAGTCATCGCATCAGATCTGGTGATCGGAGCGGTGCTGATTCCGGGGGCCGCCGCCCCTAAACTCGTTACCCGAGAAATGCTGAAGAAGATGAAGAATGGCTCAGTACTGGTGGATGTCGCGATCGATCAGGGTGGCTGTTTTGAAACCTCTCACGCCACCACTCATCAGGATCCAACCTATGAGGTCGAGGGTATTATCCACTACTGTGTTGCCAATATGCCTGGTGGTGTTGCACGCACCTCAACCTTCGCGCTGACCAATGCCACCCTGCCTTTTGCTCTTGCTTTGGCCGACAAGGGGTATAAGCAGGCGCTCCTTGATGACCCTCACCTGCGTAACGGCTTGAATGTCCACAGAGGCGACATCACCTATCAGGCGGTGGCCAATAACCTGGGGTATGACTATCTGGCAGCAGAACAGGCGATACGTTAACGACAAGTGCTAACAGCGCCAGTTTGCGAAGGTATAAAAAACGCTATCAACATGACAGCGTTTTTTTCATACATCGGGCATTGCCTGAACTCTGCACAGGAACACTCTTGTCCTGCAATGCGTCAGCAGTCACGGGCTTATCTGGATAACAGCCATGCTATAAACCACTATGTTTGAGCTTTTCCAGCTGATCCCGGTATTGCGCGGCTTTTTCAAACTCAAGATTTTTAGCCGCTTCATACATCTGATCTTCCAACCGACTCATCGTCTTAGCCAACTCTGCAGAACTGAGTTTTTTAGGATCGATATGATACTCAGCAGCAGGCTCCGCTGCTTTACGACCCGACTTACTCTTACGCCCGGGAATCGCAGAAGCCCCCTCCATGATATCTGCAACTGACTTCATAATACCCTTAGGTACAATACCGTGAGTCTCATTGTGAATGATCTGCTTCTCCCGCCGGCGTTCCGTTTCATCCATCGCCCGCTGCATTGAACCGGTAATCCGGTCCGCATAAAGAATTGCCCGACCATTGATATTCCGGGCTGCCCGACCAATGGTCTGAATCATCGATGTTTCTGATCGCAGGAAGCCCTCTTTATCGGCATCAAGAATCGCTACCAGCCCGACTTCCGGCATATCAATCCCTTCCCGCAACAGGTTGATACCCACCAGCACATCAAACTCACCGATACGCAGATCGCGAATGATCTCGACCCGTTCAACGGTATCGATATCGGAGTGTAGATAACGCACCCGGACACCGTGTTCATCCAGATATTCGGTAAGATCCTCGGCCATCCGTTTAGTCAGAACGGTAACAATAACCCGCTCGCCTTTAGCAGCGACCTTATGAATCTCCCCCAGCAAGTCATCCACCTGATTGCGGGCCGGACGCACCTCAACCAGCGGATCAAGCAAGCCGGTTGGACGCACCACCTGCTCAACAACCTGGCCGGCGTTGGCCGCTTCATACTTACTCGGCGTGGCCGACACCATGATCATCTGTGGTGCCTGACGTTCCCACTCTTCGAACTTCATCGGCCGGTTATCCAGCGCAGAGGGTAACCGGAAGCCGTATTCAACCAGCGTCTCTTTACGGGAGCGGTCGCCTTTATACATCGCCCCCAGCTGAGGAATGGTGACATGAGACTCATCCATTACCAGCAATGCATCGTCAGGCAGATAGTCAAACAGTGTTGGTGGTGGCTCGCCAGGTGCGCGACCTGACAGATAACGGGAGTAGTTTTCAATGCCGGAGCAATACCCCAGCTCTTTGATCATCTCGACATCATACATAACCCGTTGTTCAAGACGCTGTAGTTCTACGAGCTTATCGTTACTGCGCAACTGTTCCAATCGGGGATGCAGCTCTTCCAGAATATTGTCGACCGCTTCCAGCAGTTTCTCCCGCGGGGTGACATAGTGGGATTTAGGATAGATGGTGGCCCGGGGAACCCGGCGTAATACTTCGCCTGTCAGCGGATCAAAATAGCTGAGGTTCTCTACTTCATCGTCGAACAGCTCAATCCGTACCGCCTCTTTTTCTGATTCAGCCGGAAACACATCGATCACATCGCCCCGCACCCGGTAGGTTCCGCGGTGGAGTTCCACATCATTACGGGTGTATTGAAGTTCAGCCAGGCGGCGCAAAATAGTTCTCTGATCCGCAGCGTCACCTCGATCCAAATGCAACATCATCCCCAGATAGGACTTCGGATCACCCAGGCCGTAGATCGCCGAAACGGTGGCGACGATGATCGCATCATCCCGCTCCAGCAGCGCTTTTGTCGCTGACAGACGCATCTGTTCAATATGCTCATTGATAGATGCATCTTTCTCGATAAAGGTATCCGATGAGGGAACATAGGCTTCAGGCTGATAATAATCGTAATACGAGACAAAATACTCGACCGCATTATTAGGGAAAAACTCGCGAAACTCGCCATATAACTGAGCAGCCAGCGTTTTGTTGTGCGCCATAATAATCGTCGGACGCTGCAACTCTGCGATCACGTTGGCAATCGTGAAGGTCTTGCCTGAACCGGTTACCCCAAGCAGTGTCTGAGCAGCCAGGCCGGCATTAATCCCTTTCACCAGACCTTCGATAGCGGCTGGCTGATCACCGGCTGGCTGAAACTTTGATTGAATCTGAAAACGTTGTTTCATAACTGCTCTATACGACACAAAAATGGAAGCGGACTATTATACCTGCAAGAAAAATTTTCTGCTGAATGATCATTCAGCAAAATAGTTGATCTCTATTTGTGAAATAGTTGTCACTTTGTTGAAATAAATACTACTTTTAACCCGATTCAGCGATGAAAAGGATTTTTACCCACCCCAGATTCCGGTATCATTTGACGGTTGAACACACCGAGGTTTAGCACCACTTTTTTTCAGAGGATATGGCTAGGACAATGCAACTCTCCGATCGCGTTAACAGCATTAAACCTTCTCCGACACTGGCAGTGACTAACCGTGCTGCCGAATTACGTGCCGCGGGTAAGAATATTATTGGTCTGGGTGCAGGTGAACCCGATTTTGACACCCCGGACCACATTAAAAACGCTGCGATTGAAGCCCTCAACAACGGCTTCACAAAATACACAGCTGTTGACGGCACGCCGGCCCTGAAAAAAGCCATTATTGCTAAATTTAAGCGGGACAATGGCTTTGACTACGAAGCCAATCAGATTCTGGTTTCATGTGGCGGTAAGCAGAGCTTCTTCAACCTGTCACTGGCACTGCTGAACCCGGGCGATGAAGTCATTATCCCGGCGCCCTACTGGGTATCTTATCCAGACATGGTGCTGATGGGTGAAGGTGTTCCTGTCATCGTGACCACCACACAGGAAGCCCGCTTTAAAATCACCCCCGCACAACTGGAAGCGGCGATCACTGACAAGACCCGACTGCTGGTTCTGAACAGCCCATCCAACCCAACCGGTGTTGCTTACACTGAAGCAGAACTGAAAGCATTGGGCCAGGTGCTGGCTAAGCACCCTGATGTACTGATCGCAACAGATGACATGTATGAACATATTCTGTTCACAGAGGCCCCCTTCATCAACATCCTCAATGCCTGTCCTGAGCTGTATGATCGTACCATCGTACTCAATGGCGTTTCTAAGGCTTACTCAATGACAGGCTGGCGGATTGGTTATGCTGCCGGTCCGGCCAAGCTGATCGGCGCCATGAAGAAGATCCAGTCTCAGAGCACCTCTAACCCGACGTCTATCTCTCAGGTTGCTGCTCAGGTGGCACTCGATGAAGATCAGGAGTGCGTCAAGGAGATGGTTAAAGCCTTCAAGCAGCGCCATGACTTCGTGGTGGAAAAACTCAATGCCATCGAAGGTGTTGACTGCATCCCTGCTGACGGAACCTTTTACGCATTTCCAAGCTTTCAGCAGGTTATCGACAGAGACGACCGGTTTGAAAACGATATCGATCTGGCTGAGTTCCTGCTGCTGGAAGCGGGTGTTGCACTGGTGCCAGGCTCGGCTTTCGGTGCACCGGGGAACATGCGCCTGTCCTTCGCAACCTCGCTTGATATTCTGGCGGATGCGATCGGACGGATTAAAACAGCGCTGGAAAACTAATCTCTAGCGCTGACAGAAAGCCGGGCGCTGCCCGGCTTTTTTATAAATGTAATACGCCCCTTTCCCCCCACAGCCATCCCGCAACACCGATCATGTTCAACTGATCAAAAAACTTTAATCTAAACAACATTGCATTTCATTCAAGCGGAACTATAATTGCTTTTTCACACTTAAGACGACCGGTCTAATTATATGAACATCCCCAAAAGAAATGAACATAACCGGGAAAAGATCCTGCAAACAGGGATGGAGCTTTTTAACCGCAAGGGTTATCACGGCACAGGCCTGAAAGAGATTCTCGATACCTGCCAGGTCCCCAAAGGTTCTTTTTATAACTACTTCGAGAGTAAAGAGCAGTTTGCAGTAGAAGTACTGGAATACAGCCATCAGCTTGAAGATGAGAAATGGGGTCAACGTACCAGCTCTATCGAAGGTAATCTGCTTGAGCAATTCTGTCTTGCGCTTAACCTGTTCATTGCAGATTACGAGCAAGACCCCGATGCAACGGGTTGTTTATTAACCAACATGATGGGCGAGATCGGTAATGCCAGCGATTCATTTCGCGAGATTATCAGCCTGTCCTGTAATCGCGTCATTAATTGTATTGAAGAACACTTTAAAGAGGGTCAGCTACAGGGCTGCTTCCGCGATGATCTTCCCGCCCGCGCTATGGCCCAGTTGTTCTGGGATAGCTGGCAGGGGGCGCTGCTAAGAACCAAAGTTGAAGCCTCAACCACCCCCCTGCGTGAAGTGGCTGACACTATATATAAACTGTATGCACCATTGGAAAATCCTGCAACTAACACTAAGGATGGAGATAAAAATGAAATTTAATCAGCTCTTACCCTCAACGCTGCTCAGCCTGATGCTGATCTGTACGCCTGCGGCTCATGCCGAGGGTCTTCCTGCTGAGGTAATCCATGTACAGAGCAAGTCGCTGACTCACATGATCGAAGCGGTAGGCGGCCTCAGTGGCAATGAATCAATCATCCTGCGCCCGGAACAGAGTGGCAGCGTTGAAAAGGTCCTTTTTACCGAGGGCGCTACCGTTAAGTCAGGCGAAACCCTGGTCGTACTTGAGTCATCGCTGTACAAAGCTCAGCTACAGGAAAGTAAAGCCCGCGTTAATCTGAGCCGTATCGCCTATAACCGGGCGGCTCGTCTGGTCAAGAAAAAGGTGGGTTCACAGCAGGATATGGACTCTTCACTGGCACAGTTGCAGGTTGATCAGGCACAACAACAGGTCGCCCAGACTCAGCTGAACAAAATGAGCATCAAGGCTCCATTCGACGGCATTATCGGCTTGCGTAAGTTCAGTCCCGGTGATTACGTCACGGTGGGGCAGGATCTGGTTGAACTGACCGATATCAACACCATGAAGGTGGACTTCCGGGTACCGGAAAATCAGCTGGCAAATATACACACCGGTCAGCAGATCAGGGTTCAGGTTGACGCCCTGCCGGGTGAAACATTCGAGGGCTCCATCTACGCCATCGCACCCAGCATCGATGCTCGCAGCCACAATATCGCTATCCGGGCAAAGATCGAAAACCGAGACAACCTGTTACGTCCCGGACTGTTTGCGCGGATTCAGATCATCACCAGCACTAACGAGAACGCAGTAATGATTCCTGAACAAGCGATTATCCCGCAGAACAACAGCTTCTTCGTCATGACGGTGAACGACGGAAAAATTGGTATGGCTCCGGTAGAGTTAGGCCTGCGCCGCGATGGAGAGGTCAATATTATTACCGGTCTGGCAGCTGGACAGGTCATCGTGACTGCCGGACAGATCAAACTTTTCCCGGGTTCGCCTGTCACCCCTGTCTTTGTTGATGGCACTGCTGAGCAAGCAGCTCAGCCTTCGGCTGAACAACCGGGAGCCTGAGCATGATCCTTTCTGAAATCAGTATCAAACGACCGGTACTGGCGACTGTTATGAGTCTGCTGATATTACTGGTGGGAGCGGTATCCTACGACCGTCTGACGGTCAGGGAATATCCGAAGATAGACGTCCCGGTGGTAACGGTTGAAACCAACTACCCCGGCGCCAGTTCATCCATTATAGAAACTCAGGTCACCCAGATTATCGAGGACTCCCTGTCCGGTATAGAGGGAGTTGATTACATCAGCTCTGTCAGCCGATCTGGCAAAAGCCAGATCACGGTAACGTTCAAACTGACCCGCGATCCTGACGATGCGGCCAGTGATGTTCGCGACCGTGTCGGCCGGGTACGTGGAGCCCTGCCCGATGACGTCGAAGAACCGATTACGGCGAAGACTGAAGCGGATGCCCAGCCAGTGTTCTGGCTGGCACTATCCTCCGATAACCACAGCATGATGGAGATCTCTCAGATTGCAGATAAGATGGTCAAAGACCCTCTGCAAACCGTTGATGGAGTGGCTAACGTCATGCTCTTTGGTGACCGTCGCTTTGCTATGCGGATCTGGCTGGACCCTGCCCGCATGGCGGCCTATCAGGTTATTCCTCAGGACATTGAAAGCGCGCTGAGCAGTCAGAATGTTGAGATTCCTGCGGGTCGTATTGAAAGTGTTCAGAGGGAGTTCAGCGTACTGGCGAAAACCGACCTGAACACTATCGAGCAGTTTGAAAATATCATTATCCGTAACGACAACAACTATCCGGTCCGAGTCCGTGACGTTGCCCGGGTGGAGATAGCACCAGAAGACGAGCGCCGTAAATCACGTTTTAAAGGCAAATCAGCTGTCGCTCTGGGGGTTGTAAAGCAATCAACGGCTAACCCGCTGGATGTATCAAGCGGTATTCAGGAACGTCTGCCCCTGATCAAAGCGGCCCTTCCGGAAGGGGTGAATGTTGAGATCGCCTACGACTCCTCGGTGTTTATCTCTGAGTCAATCAAATCTGTTTTCAAAACTATTTTTGAAGCCAGCGTATTGGTTATCGCGGTTATCTTTTTCTTCCTGAGAAACCTGCGGGCAACCCTGATTCCGGTTATAACAATCCCGCTGTCACTGATCGGCGGCTTTGCCCTGATGCTGTTGATGGGCTTCAGTATTAACACGCTTACCCTGTTGGCGATGGTATTGGCAATCGGCCTGGTGGTCGACGATGCTATCGTGATGCTGGAAAATATTTACCGTCATGTTGAGGCAGGCTTATCGCCTGTCCAGGCGGCCTTTAAAGGCAGTAAAGAGATCGGTTTTGCGGTCATAGCCACCACCCTGACACTGGTAGCGGTATTTGCCCCGGTGGCCTTTACACCCGGTCGTACCGGCAAGCTGTTCACCGAGTTTGCCCTGACCCTGGCGGGCGGCGTACTGGTATCCGGTTTTATTGCCCTGTCCCTGTCACCGATGATGTGCTCTCGCCTGCTGCATCATGAAAAGCGTCACAGTGCGATCTTCAACCTGATTGAAGGCTGGATTCTGGGTCTAACCAACGGCTATCAGGCGCTGCTGAAAAAAGTGCTGCGTTCACGACTGTTAGCGGTATTGATTATGGCTGTCAGCCTTGGCGGTGCGGGTCTGCTATACACCCAGTTACCGCAGGAACTGGCGCCGGTAGAAGACCGGGGTACGATCCTGGCGATGTCTATCTCACCTGATGGTGCATCTGTCGACTATGTCGACCGCTATGCCAGACAGGTCGAAGGAATGATTGCCAAACAGCCTGCCGGCAACCGCTACTTTACTATCGTCGGCTTCCCTACTGAAACCAACTCGATGACCTTCCTTGGCCTGAAACCCTGGGATGAGAGGACACAGAAGCAGCAGAGTATTGTTGCCGAACTGACACCGCAACTGTTTGGTGGGGTCACCGGCACCATGTCATTTGCCATGAACCCTCCCTCTCTGGGACAAAGTTTTGTTTCCAGGCCTGTGGAGTTCATCATCAAATCGAATACCGATTATGCTGAGCTGAAAACGATTTCCGACCAATTGATGGCACGCATCTTACAAAACCCGGGTTTTGTGCAACCGGATATTGACCTGAAGCTGAATAAACCGGAACTGTCACTGAATGTAAATCGGGATAAGGCATCCGAAATGGGGCTGGATATCAATCTCATCGGACGCAGTATCGAAACCTATATGGCAAGCCGTAATGTGACCCGCTTTAAGAAAGAAGGTGAGCAGTACGACGTTATCCTACAGGTTGAGCCCAGTCAGCGACGTGATCCAAGTGACCTGAGCAACCTCTATCTGCGCACTGCCGATAACAACATGGTGCAATTGAGCTCAGTCGTGGATATTCAGGAAAGTGTCGCGCCCAAGGAGCTAAACCACTTTGATAAGATGAAGTCGGTTAAGTTTCAGGCCATTCTGGCCCCCGGTTACAGCCTGAAGCAGGCGCTGGATTTTCTCGAGCAACAGATGGCTGAGATCAGTCCGGAAACACTGTACGATTTCGGCGGACAGTCACGGGAGTTCAAAGAGTCCGGAAGTGGCCTGATGGTCACCGCCGTGCTGGCACTGATCTTCACGTTTCTGGTTCTGGCGGCACAGTTTGAGAGTTTCCGTAACCCGATGATCATTATGCTATCAGTACCGCCGGCACTGTTCGGCGGCCTCTTTGCCCTGTATTTTTCCGGCGGCAGCCTGAGTATTTACAGTCAGATAGGCCTGATAACCCTGATCGGTCTGATCACCAAGCATGGTATTCTGATCGTAGAGTTTGCCAACCAGTTACAGGATCAGGGACGTGAGCTACAGGATGCTATTATTGAATCAGCGACCATGCGATTACGCCCGATTCTGATGACGACCGGCGCAATGGTGCTGGGTACCGTGCCACTGGCCATCGCCTTTGGTGCCGGTGCAGAAAGTCGGCAACAGATAGGCTGGGTAATTGTGGGTGGTCTGACCTTTGGTACCCTGTTAACCTTATTCATAGTACCAACGGTTTACAGCTATCTGGGACGGCGTCTGTTCAAAAAAGTCGAGCCGGAATATCAACTTATGGAACAAGGATCAGAGCAGTGAAAGTAACTCAACGTACATTACATCGTACTCTGCTGGCGACAGCCATCGGCTGCGCCCTGATTACTCCGTCGGTTAACGCAGGTGCACTGACCGCTATTTATCAGCAAGCCCTTGATCAGGATCCGCAACTCAAGGCCGCTGAGGCCGGTGCGAAAGCGGGAGCAGAAGCCCTGCCGCAAAGCCGGGCAGGCTTACTGCCCAGTATCTCGTTAACCGGGAACACCACCTGGATCGAGGCGGAAAACGCTGACTACAACAACCACGGCTATACCGTAAGCCTGAGTCAGCCACTGTTCTCAGCCTCCTCCTGGTTTACCTACCAACAGGGAATAGCGCAATCTGAAGCAGCCAGCCTGCAGTTTGACCAGGCACAGCAAAGTCTTATTCTGCGGGTCGTTAACAGTTACCTGAGTGTACTGCGGGCACAGACAGCGCTGGAAACAGCGCAGGCTCAGGAGCGGGCGATCAAACGCCGCCTGGATCAGGTGAACGCGCAGTTTGAAGTCGGTCTGATTGCTATTACCGATGTTCATGAGGCTCAGGCGACCTATGACAATGCCAAGGTTGCCAGAATTCTGGCGGAAGGTGATCTGGACAACAGCTTCCAGGCACTAGAGCGACTCACAGGGCAACCTGTAGGCGCCGTCGATCCGCTGGCTAAAGAGTACCCGGTTGAAAATATCAGCCCGACAGAACCACAGGCATGGATTAAAAAAGCTCAGGCTGGCAACCTGTCACTGAAAGTCGCTCAGGCGAACACAGAATCTGCCCGGCGCCAGTCTCAGGCGGCGTCCAGTGGACACCTGCCCACACTCTCGCTGACCGCCAGTTACGACCGGGATAAGGGAAAATCAACCGGAAACAATGACTGGGAAGAAACCAATCAGATAGGCCTGACTCTGTCAGTGCCAATCTTTTCCGGTGGTGCGACCAGCTCTATCAGTCGTCAGGCCGAGTATGGCTTTGCGCAGGCGCGTTACACTCAGGACGATACTCTGCGAGGTGTGATTCAGGAGACCCGCAACCTGCTGCGTAACCTGCAGACCAACGTACTGAGCGTATCAGCCCGGAAGCAGAGCATTCTCTCCAGCGAGACCGCCCTGAAAGCAACCGAAGAGGGCTTTAACGTAGGCACCCGAAATGTTGTTGACGTGTTGCAGGCAGAACAGCAACTCTATTCAGCACAACGGGATTATGCCAATGCCCGGTTCGATTACATCCAGAACCTGTTCAGCTTTAAACAGCAGGTCGGCACTCTCAGTCCGGATGACATTATCGGTCTGGATCAGTGGATGCAAGCCAGATAGAACGCCGAGAGAGTGCCGGGCCAACACGGCACCCGCTTCAGACTCTTTCGTTCACAACAATAAAAAAGGCTGATGCCAGACAACATCAGCCTTTTTTCTTATGTCACTGAACGGTATCGATGAATACTCCGCTCGTCAGTCGTTAACCACGATCTCACTTAAGCCATTTTTTTCTGCTGACTGATAAAGCTTATTGGTTTTTTTCATCGTCAGAAGGAAATCATCAACCTCGTTTAACCAGTCCATCTCACCTTTTGGTACCGCATAAGCATAAAAGGTTTTCGCCAATGGCGTTTGCGGCGCAAACAGCACTGCCCACTGCGTCAGCGCCGTCATCCGTTTACCGTAGGGATAATCGGTCATAAACACATCCGCCCTGCCACTCAGCACTTCCTGCTCACGGGCCTTAAAACTATCGACAACCGCCACGTCGGCGTGCATAAAGGTCTGTTTCACCACCGGCTCCATATAGGTGCCTTTCTGGACAACAGCCACCACTCCTTCCCTGTCAATATCATCCCATCGGGTGACCGCATCATTGTCCTTAGTGCCTACAGCATAAATCCCACTCGCCAGATAGGGCCTGGAAAACTCCATGAAGGGCTTACGGCTATCCCTGACACCGATACCATGCATAGCAATATCACAGGCATTGTTTTCCAGATTACTGACCAACTTAGAAAAGGAGCTTTCGACAAACTGCAGTTTGACCCCCATAGACCGGGCCAGTTCATGGGCCATATCGATATCGATCCCTTCCAGTTGATGAGTTCGGGGGTTGCGATAGCTGATGGCAAAGTAATCCGGCCAGATACAAACCCTGATCTGCCCTGCCGTGATAATTTTTTCAGATCGCTCACTCGCCGCAGCACTGTTAATTGAAAGAAGTAGAAGAGATAATACTCCGCAGAATATAGTTTTAAGGCTGTGGGTCATCGTTTTTAAGTCCGGTTTACCTGTCAAAAGTCAATTAACTTTCATGCACTAATTTATTTCAAGCCTTAATTTAAGATATGATCATCTTTATTCCGCTTCTTTGATGCGAGTTATAATTTATGCGAAATAGTAATCAAAAGAAGCCTCCCTCTTTCGCCAGATGGGTCTACGGTGGGGTGTTAGCGACCACCCTTCTGTTCGTTACGGTTCTCTGGTTCAGCTTTATGCAGAGTATTGAAGAACGCTCTGAACGATCCGCTCTCTATGCACGCATGATTGAGGGCATGGTCACCCGCACTCTGGAAGGCCTCGAAGTCAGTCTGGTGTCTCTGTCCGACGATCTGATCGATGGAGATCTGAGACCGGGTCACACTCAAAGAATCCGTGATAAAGCGCTCAAAATCCTTAAGTTTGCCCCCCAGCTGAGACAGATTGTCGTCGTCAAAGGTGATAAAACCCTTGCCGACACCCATACCGACTCACCGTATAATATCAACCTTAACATTTTAGGCCTGGATCGATCGGTCCGCAGTTCATACTCCTTAGGACTGATTGTAGGCAACTCCCTTAAAGGTCGTTTTCTGCCCCCTGAAGGCACCTTCCCGGATGAAGCCAGCTTGCGGGAGCTGATACCCATCGCCATTGAAACACGCTCTCCTCAGGGGGAAAGGTTACTCATTATTGCGACCTTTAACCCGAGCTACCTTACCCGCTATATTGGCGACCTTGAGCTGGAAAAGAGCGACAGCGTTTACCTGACTGATGTCGATGGCAACGTTTTGCTGCAGCAGGGACTATTCGGGCCTAACCGACAGTATGTTATCCCACACCTGAAGGCCATTTTGTCAGAAGGGGCTGACGAGCACAGGATCAATAACTCTTTCGGGGCCATTCCTCTCAACACGACTGCGATCCGGTTACTCACCAAGTACCCACTAACCGTGGCTATCGTCGTTGATCATAAGGACTCGTTTTCGCTTTGGCTGCAACAGAAACACAGCCTGTTGCTGATACTGCTGGTGGCAGTTCTTATCCTGATTGGCGGCGCCCTGTTCGTCGTTCGCAACGGCCGCAGAGCCATTGAGATGAAAGCGGAGGTTGCCCTGCTCTCCGAAGTAGTGGAACACAGCCCGACGGTTATCGTGATTACCAACCCCGATGGCGTTATCGAATACGTCAACGAGTGCTTTGAGACGGTCACCGGTTATCACAAGCACGAAGTGATCGGACGGACTCCCCGGGTACTTAAGTCAGGTGAGACCTCTGATATCGAATACATAAATATGTGGAAAACCCTGACAGCGGGACAAACCTGGCAGGGCGAGTTCCATAATAAACATAAAGACGGCAGCTTATACTGGGAAAGATCATCCATCGGCCCGCTAATCAATGAGGCGGGTGAGATCACCCATTACATTGCCCTGAAGCAACCGATAACGGCAGAAAAAAAGGCTCAGGAAAAACTTCGACTGGCGTCTGCAGTATTCAGTGTTGCTGCGGAAGCTATTATGGTGACCGATGCACAAAACCGTATTCAAATGGTTAATGAATCCTTTGAACAGATAACCGGGTATAGCGAAGCTGAAGTACTGGGCAAAACACCTGCGATCTTAAAATCCGGTCACCATACGCCCGACTTTTATCAGGCTATCTACCTCAAACTGGAAGAAAGTCGTACCTGGGAAGGAGAAGTCTGGAATCAGCGAAAAAACGGCGAGGTGTATCCTCAATGGCTGACTATCTCATCCCGCTTTAACCCTGCTGGAGAGCTCGAAGGGTATGTCGCCCTGTTCAGTGATATCACCCAGCGTAAACATGATGAAGCGATCATCATCCATCAGGCAAATTACGACACGCTGACCGGCCTGTGTAACCGCCATCTGTTTGAAGACCGGTTAAAACAGGCGCTCGCGCTGTCTGATCGCAGCCAGACTAAAACCGCCCTGCTGTTTATCGACCTCGATCGCTTTAAGTACGTCAACGATACCTTTGGTCACTTTGCTGGCGACCAGCTGCTCAAGGAAGTTGCTGAGCGGATAACATCCTGCATTCGCAAAAGCGATACCGTTGCCCGTCTCGGGGGTGACGAGTTCGCGGTGGTCATACCCGAACTGGCCCGGGTTTCCGCCATAGAGGGTATCGCCCAGAAAATTCTGCAGAGCCTTGTGAAGCCTTATCGGCTGGGAAAAAATGAAGCCTATATTTCCTGCAGTATCGGTATCGCCATCTATCCCGATAATGGCTCAGACTCAGAGCGACTGCTACTCAATGCGGATAACGCTATGTACAAAGCGAAGCAGAGAGGCCGGAACACCCGGGAATATTTTAACCAACAACTGAATGAAGACTCGAAACGTCGTAGCCTACTCGAACAGGATCTCTACAAAGCGCTTGAAAGAGATCAGTTTTATCTTTTATACCAGCCGATATGGTCAGTCGATGGCTCCCGCATTGAGTCCGTCGAAGCACTGATTCGCTGGCAGCACCCCACACGCGGCATGGTTTCACCCAATGACTTTATCCCTATCGCAGAAGAGTCCGTTCTGATTCACTCAATCGGCAAATGGGTCATTCAGGAGGCTTGCCGGTTTGCCAGACAACTTTCGGACAGCTATGCAAATGCGCCGAAAGTCAGTATGAATATTTCAAGCTCTCAGTTTCGCAGGGGAAATGTAGCGGCACAGCTGACGGATGAACTCACAGCCCTGAAACTGAAGGGATCCGCCCTGGTAGTTGAAATTACGGAGAGTATTTTGTTACTCGATGAGCAGAAGATCTTTCAGCAGCTGGAATCGATCGTTTCCATGGGGACTGATATCGCAGTCGATGACTTTGGCACCGGTTATTCATCACTCAGCTATCTGAAAAAATACCCGGTTCAGCGGCTGAAAATTGATAAGTCATTTATTGATGACCTGGAATCCAACCAGGATACACAGTCGCTGGTTTCCGGGATGATCTCTCTGGCAGACTCCCTGTCTTTGAAAACCGTCGTTGAAGGAGTGGAAACTCAGGGCCAGCTGGATCTGTTGAAACAGTTCGGCTCGCCGATGATACAGGGTTACCTTTTAGCCAGACCGATGACGGGGGATATGCTATTAACCCTGTTGAAAAACCGAACCACCACTGCAGTCGAAAAATGAAGTGACAGGCCCTCGCCTGACCGCCTGCTTAATCGCTCAGGGTTAAAGAACGGATTAAACACGAGGTTATCCCAGCAGAGAGGTGAAACAGTATTATCTTAATTTAGCGACTACTTTCTTTTTTCAAGGTTATCGCGGATAACATCGAGTCGTTCTTTCAGCTCCTCATCACTCTGCATCTGATCAAGCTCAACCGAGCGTGACGCGGTGTGCGGCTCTGCACGATCAAGCGCCGCTGTCAGATCCTTAACACTGTCCCTGATCGCCTCATAGGATTTCAGGTCCACAGTTTCCAGCGTATCCAGCGCTTCAACTGCCTGCATCATTAACGCCGGAAGCGTTTCCAGAATTGTGCTTTCAATCGATTCTTCTTCTAATACCGACTGCAGCCGGGCCCTGTCAGCCAGCCAGTTTTCAAGTTGCTGTCTCTCATCCGCGCTCAGTGCCGCGGCAACGTGAGGGGCCACCCGGTCAACCTGAGCGTTGAACGAGATAACGACCTGTTTCTGCTCTCTGCCGGTATCGGGATCATTAAATACCCGGACACAGTTAATGGTTTCGCCAACCGTAATAAATTCCATCACGACCTCTCGAATTGCTGCTTTTTTATAAGCGACTATTTATCCGCGCTTTTATCTGCGTGCTTTTATCTGCGTGCTTAATCGACACCAAAGCCGCCACAACGACCTCAGCTTTGCCTGACTTTATCTTAGTACTAGCTTAGCACTACCCGCTCAGGGCTGCCTCCGGGCCTGAAGGAAAGCCGAATCAGATCAGCAGCTTGGCTAATCCCAGGAAAGAAAAAAAGCCGATGGCATCGGTAAACGTCGTCAGAACCACGCTACCAGCAACCGCAGGATCAATAGACATGCGCTGCAACAGTAGCGGAATGAAGATGCCGCCGATCACACCGGTCACCAGTACAATCAGCAACGCCACGCCAAAAACGATACCGAGCATGGGATCACCAAACCAGTACAACGCGATTGCAGCCACAGCAAGCGCCCAGACGATACCATTGAGAAACACCACAGAGGCTTCATGGGCGATCAACTGGGCGATATTGCTTCGGCCGATCTGATTCAGTGCCAGGCCGCGGGTAACAATAGTGAGGGTCTGTGATCCCGCTACGCCCCCCATACTGGCGACCACCGGCATCAATACAGCCAGCGCAATCAACTGCTCGATCACCGCTTCAAATAATCCGATCACCCAGGCCGCCACAAACGCGGTGATCAGGTTGATGCCCAGCCAGTAACCCCGCTTGTACGCGCTGGTTAATACCGGTGAAAACATATCGGCATTACTTTCCAGGCCCGCCGAGCGTAACATTTTATCGTCGGCCTGCTCCTGAATCACATCGACCACATCATCAATGGTTATACGGCCCAATAAGCGATAGTTATGGTCAACAACCGGTGCGGACAACAGATCACAGTCGAGAAAGATACGTGCTACCCGCTCCTGGCTGGCATCCACCAGTATCGCCTGGAAGCTTTCCCCCAGAATATCGGCCACCAGCGTGTCGGGGGGCAAAGATACAACTTCGCTGAGCGGCAGAACCCCCAGCAACTTATTGGTTCGGTCCACCACCATTAAACTATCCAGCTGCTCGGGCATTTCGCCCTCTTTCTTCCGCAGCAAGCGCAGATAGCGCAGCACCGAACGTACCGACACATCGGCCCTGACAGCCGTTGCATCAGTGTCCATCAGGCCACCGGCGGTGTTGTCCGGATAATGCTTAACGCTGTTATAGCGACGCTTGCGCAGCTCATCCATCGCGGCAATCATCGCATTGATAACTGTGCCGGGAAGATCCTCATCAATATCAGCCAGCTCATCCGGCTGCAGCAGAAACAGACTCTCTAACAGAGCGTCTTCCGGGGTAATGTCGATGAGGAACTGACGCACTTTACCATGGATACTTTTAAGGACGCCGGCACGTTTCTGCACATCCAGACAGGCCCATATAACGGAGCGATTTTCCGGGGTGGAGGCCTCAATCAGCCGGGCAGTCTCGCTGCTGCTGACTTCAGCAAGCAGATTATCCAGCGTAACGTCATCTTGTCGCTCTATCGCTTCATGGATCTGATCAATACGCAGATTAAGCTGAGACATACACCCTACTCCCGATTCATAAACTCCTTGATCGACCCGGTGCGCTGACAAGCCTGTAAGACATACTCATCTAACCGGAACGGCCCGCTGAATACTGTACCCTGCCGCCTGCTTAAAAGATTCCTGTTTTTCTTATCTGTCACATTTTAGCCGTCTTCCAGCTTCAGTCCAGACCGACGGGGGCAGTGAAATATCAGTTGAGAGGCTGCACTGGATAGGCCGCCAGACAGATCGCCCTCCCATGATCATGCACTTCCACCAACGCCTTATGGAGACTTTTAACGGCGTGATCATAATCGGCTTCTTCAATCACAAACTGCATATCCACCTGCCGCATCGACTGATGAATCGCCAGCACACTGATATTGCCTTCAGCTATAGCGGACACTGCTTTTGCCAGAATCCCCGGCACCTCCATATCACTGCCAATGGCAGAAGCGATCGCCACCTTTTTCTGATCCAGTTCCGCTTCGGGAAACCGTTCAGCCAGTGCGGTACGGATACGTTTGACCGTTTTCAGGTTGGTGGCAAGGTAATGTGTGATGGTGTTGGCATTCATATCCTTGGACACAATACGTGCGCGGAAGCGCTTAATCAGTGCCAGGATCTCCCGGTCATAATCTTCGATGCTGCCGGCCATATCCTGATCAAACAGCTCCAGAGCATAGACCCCTTTGCAGCCGGCTATAATCTCGACCCGCGGGGTATCGCTGACATAGTCGCCGGTAATCAGGGTGCCAGTGTGTTCAGGCTCAAAGGTGTTTTTGACCCGCAACGGCACATCATGCTGGCGCAAACCTTTTGCCGCTTTCGGGTGGATCGCTTCCATACCCAGATTGGCTAACTGGTCAGCCACATCATAGTTGGTCCGTCCGATCGGCACCGCATTCTCCTCACCAACCAGACGTGGATCAGCACTGCTGAGGTGAAACTCTTTATGAATAACCGCTTCCCGGGCTTTGGTCAGCACTGCCAGGCGGCTGAACGTCATCTCACTGTAACCCCGGTCGAAAGAGGACATCAGGCCATCTTCACTGTGGGCATAGCCGGTCACTACCGGTAACTGGGCATTCAGATCAATACTCTGGAAGGCCGAACGAATACGGTCATCGAGAGACATGTGCCGGTCAGTATCCCAGCCGGTCAGATCAATATAACAGGCATTAACCCCATCGCGCTTTAGCAGCTCAACCATATTCCAGGCACTGTGGGCTTCACCAATACTGGCTAACATCTCACGTACTGTTGCCAGGTGAGCATCCAGTGCAAAATGACCGTGCATACACAGGCTGTGCAGATCCGTCAGACATTTCTGGGCATCCTGAAGACGCTCATCAATAAAATTATTCGCCCGGATCAGCAGCTCACCTTTACCGAACAGCTGCAGATTCAGATCATACATTTCACATTTAAGCTGCTCCAGAGCCTGCAACCAGCTTTTGTCTTCAATGCTACTGGCAAACAGGCCAAAAACACCCGGCTGACCACTCTTCTTATGCTCCAGCAACTTATCTGTTATTCCGCCATAAGCTGAAACAACAAACACCCGCTGGTAAAGTGTGTCTGGATTAGAGGGTTTAAAAATAATGTTATCCCGGACCGACACATAATCAGACATCGATGTGCCGCCGATCTTTTCTATGGTATGCATAACTCTCAATTTTTTCAGATTATAAGATTGTTGCGGATATAACTGCTGCTTAAAAAAGGAACCGCACAAGGCGGTTCACAGTTCAGTCGGCAACCGGAAGCGCCATAATATTTTCCCGGCTACAGATATATTCCGGACGGGGAGGCTGATCACAAAAAGGTGCAACAACCCGGTTGCTCAGTGCGTTATAGACAAAGAACACATTGGAACGCGGCTCCGGTGTGATATTCCCGTTCGAACCATGCATCACATTACAATCAAAGACGATCACGCTCCCGGGTTTGCACTTAGCGCTGACAATACCACCGGAATCAACCATCTGTTTTAACTGATCATCAGAAGGTACACCATATTCCTGTTTTTTCAGCGAGGCTTGAAAGTGATTTTCAGGGGTCTCTCCGGCGCAGGCCGCGTATTGTTGATGCGATCCGGGGACCAGCATCAACGGACCGTTATAATCAAAGTTCTCCGTCAATGTAATCGACATACTCAGTGCCCGCATCCGGGGCATTCCATCCTCGGTATGCCAGGTCTCAAAGTCAGAGTGCCAGTAAAATTCCTTCCCCCGGAAGCCTGGTTTATAGTTCAGGCGCGACTGATGGATATACACATTATCATTGAGAATATACCGTGCCAGCTCTGCCAGACGTGGATCCGCAGCGAGCTTCCTGAACAGCGGGCTGTTTTCATGCACCCGAAAGATGGAGCGCACTTCACCGCTTTCTGGCTCAGTAATGGTTTCGCCCGACTGTTTTACTGCAGCATCGTTACGTAACCGTTCCAGCTCCTGCTGAAACATCTTTACTTCAACGGCGGAAAAAAGATCCTCCAGCACCATAAAGCCCTGCTCAGCATAATCGTTTATCTGCTGTTCAGAGACCGGCGCGACGCTTCCCCGGGGGGCATAAACCGTTGGGTCCTGCCGTGCTGAAAACTGATGAACACCCTGTCGCGAAGGATATAAGTCTTCGCTCTCTTGCTCACCCGTCATAAACATTCCTCCCACATTCATAATCAGACCGTCACAGTTTCTGCATTTAACTCATAAGCCCCTTCCGCGTTATGCACCTCTTTGCCATTCAGCGGTGGATTAAAGACACACGCCATCTGCATCTCTTCAAATGCGCGTAAGATATGCTTATCGTTTTTATCAAGAATATACAGAGTGCCGGGCTTAATCGGATATTTCTTACCATCATTCACCGTTTCAACCTCGCCTTCACCCGATATGCAGTACACCGACTCCAGGTGGTTCTGGTAATGCATACCAAAATCAGCGTATTTATAGATAGTGGTAATGTGAAAAGAGAATCCCATATTGTCATCTTTCAGCAGCATCCGGGTGCTTTCCCAGTTACCGTCGGGAGATACAATCCGACGATTACTCTGCTCGGCTGTTGCTAAATCACGTACAATCATTTTGTTTCCTTAAATATTCAGTTTTTATTTTCAGGCTTCAGGGTGATGACCATATCCTCACTACCGGAGACTGTGACAACCTCATCTGCCGGAATCAGGATGCTTTGCGCCGACTTCAAGCGGTATGGCCGTGAACGGGACATCACCCGAATCAGCCCTGATCCACTGAGGCAACGAAGCCTGTAATGACACCCCAGAGGCCTGTCAGGGAGCAGTAGCCGCTCCCCTCTCCAGATATGAATCAGGTCTTCCTCTGCCACGCTTAACTGGCCAGAGAAACCTGATCAAAATACTTTTTCTGCTCGGGGAAGCTATCCTCTTTAGCGCAGACTTCACGTATCGCGTTCTCAAGAATATCGATACCGGCGGCCAGGTTCTCCATGCTGATAACCAGAGGACAAAACAACTTAATGACCTGATCATCAGCACCACTGGTTTCGATAATCAGACCATTCTGGAACGCTTTGGAGGTAATTTTGTCTGCCAGTTCACCGCTGACGCAGTTGATACCCTGGAACATGCCCCGACCCCGGGTGGAGAAATTGCCATCACCATACTCTTCAACAAATTTCTCCAGTCGCTCGGTGATATAGCGCCCTTTACGCTGAATATCGGAGGCAAAGGCGTCGTCGGTCCAATAATGATCAATCGCGGCCTTTGCAGTAACAAAAGCGAAGTTGTTGCCACGGAAAGTACCGTTATGCTCACCAGGCTTCCACTGATCCAGTTCCGGACGGAACAGAACGACGGCAAAAGGTAAGCCATAACCACCCAGGGATTTAGACAACGTGACGATATCCGGTTTAATGCCCGCTTCTTCAAAGCTGAAGTAGGTGCCCGTTCGGCCACAGCCCGCCTGAATGTCATCAACAATCAGCAACACCTCGTGTTTACGACAGACTTTTTCCAGCTGTTGCAGCCATGCAACAGAGGCTACGTTAATGCCCCCCTCACCCTGGACCGTTTCTACGATGACCGCGGCTGGCTTATCGATACCACTACTGGAATCTGTCAGGACTTTATCCAGATACACTGTGGTATCGATATCATCTCCCAGATAGCCATCAAAAGGCATCCGGCTGACACCGCTCAGACTGACACCGGCAGCCCCCCGGTGATGAGAGTTACCGGTAGCCGCCAGAGCCCCCATCGTTACGCCATGGAAGCCGTTAGTGAAACTGATAATGTTTTCACGGCCGGTGACATTTCGTGCCAGTTTCAGGGCTGCCTCAACAGCATTGGTTCCGGTAGGACCGGTAAACTGCATCACGTAATCCAGATCTCTCGGCTTAAGAATTTTTTCATTAAACGCCTCGAGAAACTCGCCTTTGGCTTTAGTGTGCAGATCCAGGCCGTGGGTGATACCGTCTGCATGGATATATTCCAGCAACTTCTCTTTGAATAATGGGTTGTTATGACCATAGTTCAGGGTTCCGGCACCGGCCAGAAAATCAAGGTAGCGGTTTCCGTCTTCATCGTAGAGGTGCTCTCCCTGGGCCTTATTAAAGACACGGGGGAACGAACGGGCATACGACTGAACTTCAGATTCAATCTGTTCAAAAATTTTCATAACAGTACTCTTGGTAGTAATTGACGGATAATTTATATAGAACTACGAAATATTAGTGATGGAGCGGACCGATACGGACCAGAAGCTCGGAGTCGTGCTGATCATTAAAATGAGTGCTACGATCAAATATCAAAGCTCGCTCAAGGAGCGCATTACACTGGCTTGCCAGACGCGTAAACAAGGCCCATGAAGGGGCGTTATCTTCGGTAATTGTTGTCTCAACATGAGACACCGAACGGTTCGCTTCTGCTGCCAGTAGCTGCAACAGCATCTGTGTTGCAAGTCCACATCCACGGGCGTTCGGGGAAACTGCTACCTGCCAGACAAACAGCGTGTCAGGTGCCTGCGGCTTATGATAGCCACTGATAAAGCCAACCACCTGCCCCTGATATTCAGCGAGTATCGAGGTATCTGAAAAGTGGCTGCATTGCAGCAGATTGCAATAACAGGAGTTACTGTCGAGTTCCGGGATGTTGTTGATCAGTTGATTCACTGCATAACCATCAGCAGCTGTGGGGTTGCGTAAAGTTACGCTTGAGATATCCATCGTTCCTCTAATATTTAGAATTGCATTTATTTAGCTTTACTAATTACTTTTATATTATAAAACATACTAACCAGCGTTAAACAACCTATATAAACGGTTATTTACAAGATAAGTCAGCAAAATATACTTTGAGATACAAATTATCATGATTATAAAAACAGAGTTTCATAGAAAAAATCTGAAATATCCGTAGAATAGCCAATCAAAATACAGCCGGGACAGGTCATGGAAAACAGCCAGAAAGCATTGGTACTTCTGCGTCAGATTATTCGTTCTACCGATATGCAGGAGAAGGATATCAGCCGTAGTACGGGAGTTACCCCGCCACAATTGATGTTGATGCAAACACTGCGGGAAAGCACTCAGCTAACCACCGGTGAACTCGCTAAAGAGATGGTACTGACTCAGGCAACCGTCACCAGCATTCTCGACCGCCTGGAAAAAAAGGAACTGATCGCCCGCGAGAGAGGCAAAGAGGACAAACGAAAAGTCTGGGTCAGTCTGACCGAAAAAGGCACGGAGCTAATGAAAGGCGCTCCGACAACACAGCAGGATATTTTTGTCAGAAATTTCGAAGATATGCAGAACTGGGAGCAATCAATGATCGTTTCCAGCCTGGAGCGAATTGCATTTATGCTTAACGCACAGCACCTGGACGCAGCCCCACTATTAGATATCGGCGAGCTGGATCGATCCCAGCAGGAATTTTCAAAAAGCTGACCGCGGGGAAAAGGCCGATATAGAATACCGGCCAGCAAACCATTAGTGGATAAGCGGACCCGCGCTGTCATCACCCGGAAGTAACGGATGACCACTGCTATCACTCCCCAGCACGCCGCGCTCGACAGCCAGCTCTAATAACTGGGAAACCACCATCTGAGTCAGATGAGCACTGACAATCATACCCGCCGGCGGATCCCCCTCAAACATCTCCTCATCCACCATGCCATCGCCCCGCAAGCCCAATAGCAACGGATTTTCCTCCACCAGCGGAGCGATATCATCAGGGGCAAATAATGAATGCTCGGATGCAATCTGCAGCGCCAGTGAGTAGGCATTCTGAGGTTCGTCGCTGAGTCGCTCAGCAAAGGCTGACTCAGCATTATTCATCACCCGGGTCAGCAGACTCTCACCCGGCAACACCAGGTTCTCACGGGCAGTCTCAGAGAGACTGTAGTCTACGTTAGCCGCCAGCGGCTCAGGCAGCTTCAACTCCTCTGCATCGAGCATCAGCCGCCCTTCACCATCCACGGTCAGCCAGCCATACTCCAGAGCAACATCAACCAGCCCCTCCATCATCGCCGCAGCGATATTGGCACAGATAATCATCCCCACGCTCGGATTATCGCGCTCGCTCTCGCTGGAAATAAGATTACCCCCGCGAGCGGCCAGTAACGTCGGATCTTCAGCAATGATCGGAGCCAGCTCATCAGCACTCAGATAGAGACGCTCATTACAGATCGTCTCGGCGGTGGTGTAGGGGTAACGACCATCATCCTGCTCCATAAGAACCAGGTAATCCGCCCTGACCCGCTCAATCAATCGGGTTAATAACTGACTCATTTTTTATCTCCGCACTGCAGTTAACTACAGATTTACCTATATCACTAACTTTAGCCGATCTTCCCCAATACCGGCCAATCTATACTCTATACTAATGTTTATACAGTCTCAGCCGAAGCAGTATTCAGAGGCAGAAATCTTCAGTAAAAGGGCCAGATTTCATACCTCTGCGAATCAAGACAACAAGGGGATGGATCATGTTTAGTCAGATACCCGGGTGCGCATTTACTGACGAAGAAGACGAAGAGGGAAGCATCTACATACTATCGGACAACTAATGCTATTGAACTGATAACGCTGTATCAATGATAGGTCAGCCCGATCGGACTAATCTGATTGCGCTGCTGATCAAAACAGTTACGTAGTTCAGACAACGGCTGCAACGCATAATCTACCGGATCCGGTGGCAGATCATACCAGTCCAGGGTTGAAACCCGGGTCATAAGGTCGTATTCACCAATTAAAGCATCCAGATAGATCATCACCGCTTCAATACGCGGCTCCATATCCAGCGATGCAGGCAGATCCTGCATGTAGATATCCAGGTGATACCGCCCGGACTCCATGCGGTAACCAAACCAGAACTCATCCAGCTGGAACTGCTCATCACCGAAATTAACTGTGGCAGGAACCGGGTCATAGCGATTATTAAACGCCACAAAACTGACCCCGCCAATATCCGGGGCTGCTCCCACAAGGGTTAACACCGCGGTAATTGATTCCGGATAACCATCACAACCAAAGATCATCTCAACATCACCCTCACCCTCTTCACGCTCGAAATGAAAGGTCAGGTTAGCATCGATACTTCTCAGACTGTTGCTGTATTCCAGTAACAGTGATTCGTTATCAAACTGATTTTCAGACTCACTGGTAAGCAGCCGGTCTATGGTCTGCTCTACCTGCTGCCAGAAACTCTGGATTTTATCGCTCGGCTCAATCATGTACGGGGAACAACCACTCCTGTTTGCCCCTGATATTTGCCATCACGGTCTTTGTAGGACGTTTCACACACCTCATCGGCCCCCAGGAACAACATCTGAGCAACCCCCTCATTGGCGTAAATCTTCGCCGGCAGTGGCGTCGTGTTTGAAAACTCCAGCGTCACATGACCTTCCCACTCGGGCTCGAGCGGTGTCACATTAACGATAATACCGCAACGGGCATAAGTGCTCTTGCCGAGGCAGATAGTCAGCACATCACGGGGAATGCGAAAATACTCAACGGTACGCGCCAGAGCAAAAGAGTTGGGCGGAATAATACAAACATCAGACTTCACATCGACGAAACTACCGTCATCGAAATTTTTCGGGTCAACGACAGAAGAGTTGATGTTGGTGAAAATTTTAAATTCATCGGCACAACGAACATCATAACCGTAGCTGGATGTACCATAGGAGATCAGTCGCTCGTCACCACGACGACGTACCTGACCCGGTTCAAACGGTTCGATCATGCCCTGTTCAATTGAAGTGCGGCGAATCCAGGTGTCTGATTTGATACCCATCTTTTCAGTTCCAGTTCTCTGTTATTTTGTGCGGCCGCACATAATATCGTTTTTGCTAAAAAAAAACCGCATTTTCAGAAAAAAAATGCGGTCTTCTGCTATCGGCAACCGGGTTGCAGAGTTACAACTGATTAGTCCCGGTTAACCGAGATATTCGGCATCGCCTGCTGCGCGCCACTACGAGTTTTTAATGCATCGACAACCTGACGGGCAGTCGAACGGTAGACCTGAGACTCCGGACCTTCAGGATCTGCAACCAGCGTTGGCTTACCGCCATCTACCGCTTCCCGAATAGCCATTTTAAGCGGCAACTGACCCAACAACGGCGCGTCGTATGCACGGGACAGGTCTGCACCGCCACCGCTGCCGAAGATCTCTTCAGCATGACCGCATTGACTGCAGATATGCACACTCATATTTTCAACAATTCCCAACACCGGAATGTCCACCTTACGAAACATCTCGATCCCCTTACGGGCATCCAGCAGAGCGATATCCTGCGGTGTGGTGACAATCACAGCGCCACTGACCGGCACCTTCTGGGAGATAGTCAGCTGAATATCCCCGGTACCCGGCGGCATATCAACAAACAGGAAATCCAGATCACTCCATTCGGTCTGAGTCAGCAACTGCTGCAAAGCGCCACTGGCCATCGGTCCGCGCCATACCATCGGCTGCGAGTCATCAATCAGAAAGGCGATCGACATCACCTCCAGACCGTGCGCCTTAACCGGCTTCATCGCGTTTTCACCGACCGGTTCAGGACGGGTTGTCGGAGCAACGCCCAGCATCGTCCCCATACTCGGGCCATAGATATCCGCATCCAGAATACCCACACGATACCCTTCTGCCGCCATCGCCAAAGCCAGATTTACCGTTGTTGTAGACTTCCCCACGCCCCCTTTACCGGACGCAACAGCAACAATATTTTTAATATTTTGCATGAAATAACACCTTAGCCTGTAGCTTTACTACGCATAAAAACAATAACCAACTGTATTAGTCAGGTATTATGACTGAAGCAGAGAAAAAGTTCCATGCTCAATATGACGCGTTACTTCAGGACTCAACAACTCACTCTCCATAAGCCTCTATTCTGAAGGCATCGAGCGTATACCCGGATGAACCAAGCTCATGGATGGTTGTTTTAACACTCAACGTGCCAACAACCCAGATAGCATCATAAAGGTTTTCTACATTAACCCCCGGCTCAAAGGTTACATGAATAATCTGATTGGAAGGCGGCGGCGGGACATGAATACAGGCCCCAAAATAGGGAACCAGAAAGAACTCAGTTACATTCAGCCCTTCCTCTACCAGCGGCACAACAAACCCTGGAATGCGGATCATTTTACCATCCATATCTTTTACTACCGGCGCAGAACTCAACGCTTCCATCATCGCTTTAAGCTTTATCTCAGCCATTGGATCATAGTCATCCAGTGAGGAGAACTGACTGGTATCGAAGGCCGCCATAGGCGAGTAATCCGCGGGCATTAAGCTATCCCAGTCGATCTTCTCAACCCGCTCACCATTCACCGTCTCCCCTCGTACAGCGGTAGCACTAATAAGCAGCAGAGCAGTCAGCAGAATTACTATTTTATGTATCATTGTTTCTCTTTTCACTTTGTTACAAACGAACTGTCATACCATCTGCAAGGCTGTAACGATAAGCAGCATAGCCTGGCAGTACGCCACACAGAAGACCCGTAAAAAACACCAGCGACAGCAGTTTAAGCTCATATACTCCCGGCAAACTTAACTCGATGAAGAGACCGAAATGGCTTTCAATTAATGGCATAAAGATAGCCAGGCCACCATAGAGAAAACTCATCGCCAGAAGCATACCAGCCAGCGTCAAACCACCGGTTTCCAGCACTAATAATAAACAGATCTGCCAGGGCCTGACACCAATCGACCGTAAAATCGCCATCTCCCGACGACGTTCATTTAAGCTGGTCAGCAACACCGTCAACATACCAAACAGACCGGTTGCCACCACAAAAGCCGATATAATCAGCAGCGTACTTTCAACGATGCCCAGCATCCCCCAGAGCTCCTGTAGTGCCACTCCGGGCAGAATTGCCTGTAACGCTTCCTGGCGATAGTTATTCACTGACCTTTGTAACTGAAAAGCTGACATCTTTGACTTCAGCCCCACCAGCATCGCAGTGATCTGTTTTGGTTCCAGATTACGCTCCGACAGCGGAGCCTTCCCACCGGACCCCGGTATATAGCTACCGGATCGCCAATCAATATGAATCGCCTCTATTGCTTCAAGACTGACATGCAGCGTGCGGTCAAGCGGCGTTCCGGTTGGCTCCAGAATACCAACGACGGTAAAGGGCTGATCTCCATGTTTGCTAAAGCTGGTGCTGCCAGTGCCATGGCTGATAACCACTTTCTCACCTAACTGATAACCCAGCGTCTTCGCTACCTCAAACCCCAGCACCACATCATGCAGAGCGGCAAACGGAAGCCCCTTGCGAAAGGCTAAGGCGTGGTTGCGCCCATAACGGTAATGATTAAAATAATCTGTCATAGTACCCAGCACCCGGTAGCCCCGATGCGAGTCTCCCAGAGAGATGGGAATCGTCCACTCCACAGCTTGCTGGGATGCGATCTGCTGATAACTCTCCCAACTGATATTGTTGGTTGCATTGCCTATCCGGAATACCGAGTACAACAACAACTGCACAGACCCGGAACGGGCCCCGATAATCAGGTCCGTACCAGAGATGGTAGAACTAAAGCTATGCTTCGCTTCCGTTCTTATTTTTTCTACGCCAAGCAACAGCGCGACGCTCACAGCGATCGAGATCATCGTCATAATCGCAGTCAGACGCCGGTTATAGAGGCTTCGCAATGCCAGCATCAAAACGACCTTCACACGAGCTCCTCTGCATGATTAATATCACGCAATGAGATGATCTGACTAAAGTGCGCTTCCAGTGAACTGTCATGGCTGACAAAAACCAGCGTGCTGCCAGACAAGTCACACTCTCCGATCAGCAGGTCAAGAAAACCGTTCCGGCTATCACTGTCCAGTGCGGATGTTGGCTCATCTGCGATGATCAGCTCAGGGCTACCAATCAACGCTCTGGCTGCAGCTACCCGCTGTTGCTGACCGATACTAAGCCTTGTCACCCCACGGCCATGCAACGCGTCGCTGACCATTCCCAGATGTTTAAGCAGCTGTGTCGCGGCCTCCTCGAGTGATCCGTACCGTTCAGTCGCCCGCGCTTTACGTCGCTTTGAAAAGAGGCAAGGCAACATCACATTATCCAGCACAGAAAGGTAGGGAAGCAGATTAAACTGCTGGAATATTAATCCAATATGATCGGCCCTGAAATTATCCCGCCAGGCACTACCCTGATGATGCACAGCCTCTCCCAACACCCTGACACTACCCTGCCGGGGCGTATGTATTCCAGCGATCAGATTAAGCAGCGTACTTTTACCACTGCCCGATGGGCCTTTCAGAAAGACCCGTTCTCCGGAGGCAACGCTCAGCTCTGGAATATTCAGTACAGGCTGCCCCTCAGTCCAGCCGAAGACAACACTATCCAGCTCAATAATCGTTTTTTTCATCTCTTGCATCGGTTAGAAGCTTAAAAGCTCACCCATCGGTTTTCACTGTCCAGCTGCTGATAACTTTGTCCGGCTGGACCAATTAACTGTACCTGAAGATGTTTCATCTGTGGGTAATACTGAAATAGCTCCAGCGAAAAGCCATTTAACAATTCTGCAGATCCGCAGTGAAACTGATATGACAACATGAAGTCGCTGTGATCAGACCCTTCGCGATCGCGATCTCCTTCATGATCATGCCCGGCTTCATGCTCATTCTCATGTTCGTGTTCATCATGGCTATCCACCAGGGTCGTTTCAACTTCTGCCAGAACGGTGTTACAGGCAGAGCCTTCAGGAAAAACAAACAACCGCTCCGGCTGTTTCAACTGTGCAATGACTGAGGTCAGCGCTTGCTGTTGCTGCTCATCCACAGGGGCATGCTCAAATCCAACAATATTAGCCGCCGGAGAGCTAATCTCAATCTGTAACTCACTGCCTTCCAAAACCACGGCCATATCTGCCTTACCATGCTCATGACTCTCGAGCTGGCGCTCAAAGCCTTCAGCAACAACGACCGGCGCAACCAGTGATAATAACACTCCACCCAACAGCTTCATCTGGCAAATCCTCAATATCCAAAAAACAAAATGTTATATCATAACAAAATACAATCAATACTTTCCTTTCTGATCTAAAGCCGGCACGCAGCCAAAACGGTAATACATAGTCGTTAATTAGAGTGAATAGGCAGCAATCACGCGGATACCCTCATGAGTTGCTGATACACTTCCAAAAGATGAACATTCTCCGACGCCTCAAGCTCACGGAGATATTGCGAGATAAAGTCCCGCAGCCTAATCAAAGACCCGGGACTTTGCAGATGCTCAGAGAGTCGTTAAGCAGAAGCCGTCAACTGCCGGGCTACAGCTTTCGCCGCCGGATAGTTCGTTTTACCGCTGCCCAGCAACGGAATATCATCAACCCTGAAGACTTTGGCCGGTAACATCAGCGGAGGCACTCCCTGACTGGCCAGATGACTTCTGAAGCTTGCAGGATCGATATCCGCAGCCACCAGCAGAACAACCTGTTCGCCTTTACGCTCATCCGGCAGATTGATCGCTACCAGCGCCGACTCATCATCCGCGAGGTGCTTTCTGACCTCCTGTTCAACCGCCCCCAGACTGATCATCTCGCCGCCAAGCTTGGCAAACCGTGAGTAACGATCAACGATAGTCAGAAAGCCATCTTCATCCAGATGCCCCTTATCGCCGCTTTTATACCAGCGCAACCCATCCAGCTCGACAATCACCTCAGCGGTCTTTTCCGGATTATTCAAATAGCCCTTCATAATCTGAGTGCCGCCGATCAGAATCAGACCATCTTCACCCGTTGGCAACTCTTCCAGCGTAACCGGATCAACGATACGGAAAGTCGAGCCCGGCAGCGCCAGCCCTACAGTGCCCGGACGGGTACCCACCTGCACAAACCAGCCATCAACAGAAAGATGATCGGGTAAATTTACACTGGCAACCGGGGTGGTTTCAGTTGACCCATACCCCTCAATCACAGGCACCCGGAAGCGGGACTCAAACGCCTGCTGTACCGCAGGGTCGAGCCTTTCGGCCCCGGCAACCGCCACCCGAATCGACTGAAACATCAGCGGGTGAAGTTTTTTACTGCGGGTATAGAGACGTAAAAAAGTGGATGTCGCGCAGATCATCGTGGCCCGGTATCTGGCCACGCCCTTGCCTATATTCACAGCATCGGTGGGATCCGGGTGACACACTACCGGCAACCCCTCTATCAGAGGCAAAAAGGTCGTCACTGTCAGGCCAAAGGCATGAAACAGCGGCAGCGTCGCCATAATGCAATCATCTTCACGGACATTCAGCACATCAGCAATCTGGCGCAGATTGGCGAGAATATTCCGGTGACTGAGCATGACACCCTTTGGCGCCCCCTCACTACCGGAGGAGAACAGAATTGCGGCGGTATCGTCCATCTTCGTACCCGCCCCCAGCCACCACTGCAGCAGCATGGTTGGCAGCACACTGAGTAATAACATTGTCGCCAGCGCTTCAGTTTTACCGATCCCTGCTCTCAGATCCTCCATGTAAATCACCTGACGCCCCTCAAACAACGCTTCGGGATCAAGCCCCCGGGCTTTGAGTTTGCTGACAAACTTATGCGCCGTCAGGATAGTGGCCACCTCGCCCTGCTCCAGCGCAGCAAGCTGTGCCGACTCACTGGCAGTAAAGTTGATATTGACCAGTGTCCGGCCGGCAAACAACCCCGCCAGATTAGCGATAGCTCCGGCACTGGACGTCGGCAGCAATAAACCCAAACGCTGACCGGGCGCCCTCTTCAACCGCTGACTGAACAGCACCACGGCGGTCAGCAAGCGGCGATAACTCAGTGGCTCCCCCTGCACATCACTGATCGCCATATCGGACATGGCACTCTTGGCAGTCCGTATAAAGCTTTGCGGCAGTGGCCGGAACGTCCGGGTGTATCGCTCCCAGGTATGAATCGACAGTTCAGCAACCTTCTTTTTAACCTCTGAAGCACTACTGGTCACCGGCATCGGCTGACCGTAGGCAACAATAACATCACGCTTCAAGCCGCCCCGGCGAATCATCTTCATCTTATCGGTAGAACGGGAGAAACGACTGCCCCATAAGCCACGCAGATAGAATGGAACGATAACACCCTCAGCCTCTTCACAAGCCCGTTCAAAGCCTTTCTTAAATTCACCGATCTGACCGGTGTGACTGATCGCCCCCTCGGGGAACAGACACACCACGTGCCCGGCACTGATCAGCTCGCCAACCGCCTGTAATGCATCCCGGCTATGACCACTGGAGATCGGAATCACCCGATACATCGACAGAAACCACTTCAGATACCAGCGTTCGTAGATTGAGCGTTCCATTACAAAGTGAATGTGGCGGGGACAAGCCATCTGAATCATAGCCCAGTCCAGCCAGCTGATATGATTACCCAGCAGCAACACCCCCTGACCCGAACGGGGCAGATTCTCAAAGCCCAGCACCTGCAGGTTGTATTTACGTCGGATTAAGCCTGCCACCAGTACCCGCACCAGCGCCTGAGGCAACATACGAATGGCGCACAGAGCGCCAATAACGCCCAGTAACGCAAGTAACCAGAGCAACCAGAGACCATCAATGCCGGCCCAGGCGAACAGTACCGTGAGTGACAGAAAGCTGAGCATCGCTATATTCTGAATAAAGTTGCTGCCCGCCAGCACTTTACCGGTCTCATTGCTGCCGGCATTAAACTGAATCAGTGCCTGAAGCGGCACATTTAACAGCGCCCCGCTCAGTCCGATCTGAAAGAAAATCATCCCCTGATAGAGTACAGACGAGGCCTGAGGGAGCAAAATCAGTCCCGCTGCAATTCCGACAGCGCCCAGCGGAATCAGGCCGATATTGATATAGTGGGGAGACCAGCGTCCGGCCAGCACCGAACCGGCCATAATACCCACCCCGGCGAGCGCCATAGTGCCCTGAATGACAAAGGTGTTATGGATACCATGATGTGTTTCTGCCACTGCCGGAAAAACCGCCAACATCACCTGACTGACCGACCAGAACAACGCCACACCGATAATCGATAACCAGATTGTCCGGTTATGGTAAATCATCGACAGATTGCGGCTTAGCGTCTTTCCGGTACGGTATGCCCGCCAGTCATAACGGACCTCACGGTCGGTGTCACGTATCTGGGGCAAACGGTAAGCCAGCACCAGCTCAAACAGAGACCCGATCACCAGTAACCAGCCAAGCGGGGCTATCATTAGCAGACTCTGCTCAGGAGTTAACTGAAAAGCACCCTCAACACGGGTTTCAAAGAGCAGCGAAAAGACTGCGATACCCGACAGGATAGCGATCATCGTAACCGCCTGAACCCAGCCGTTACCTTCCGTAAGATTATCTTCGCCCACCAGCTCACGGATAAAACCATACTTAGCTGGCGAATAAAATGCACTTTGCAGCGCCAGTACGAAGGTCAGCGCAAAAGCAGTGATAAACCATCCCTGGTAATAACACAGGGTGATCAGCAGTGTTGCGCCGACAGCAGCCCAGGCAGAAAACTGCATCACCCGGTTTTTGGGATATTTATCGGCAAGAAATCCAGCCGGAGTAAAAAGCATAATAAACGGCAGCAGAATCAATCCATTAACCACGGCGGTCAGGACGATCTGTACATCGCCATCATAGGCTTTAAACAACGTATTCTGGATAATGATCTTATGACCAAGATCGACAAAGGCATTGATAAAGGCGATGACAATGAATGCCAGAAACCCTTTGATACGAAGAAGTGCTGACATCCTACTCTCCCTGACAGAACGAATGAGCCACTAAAAATGCCGCTGACGCGACCATCGCCGTTGAAAATATAGCCCTGAGCATAACATTACCTCCCGATAAAATGACGTTCAAAGTATCTTTTTATCGTTAAAGCAACACCACCATCTCAACAAGAGTAGCGGAATATAATACCCAAAGTGTATGTGCACCGGTCTGAGAAGAACTCAAACCAGTGACTGGCTTACTTTCGTGTCAGGTAAACACCGCACTCAAGGTGATGGGTATATGGAAACTGATCAAAGAGTGCAAAACGCTGCAACGTATGGGTCTGAGTCAGCTGTTTAAGATTCTCCAGCAGGGTTTGCGGGTTGCAGGAGATATACACAATATTATCGTACTCCGCGACCTGCTTAACGGTTTCATCATCCAGACCACTGCGCGGCGGATCCACCAAAACAGTACTGAAGTTATAACTGGCCAGATCGACACCGCTCTGTTTCAGGCGCCGGAACTCACGCACCCCCTGCAGTGCCTGAGAAAACTCCTCGCTGGACATCCGCAGAATCTTTACATTATCAACACCGTTGGCTTCTATATTGAATTGCGCGGCATTGACAGAGACCTTAGCGATCTCGGTGGCAATGACCCGATCAAAATTATCGGCCAGTGCCATAGTGAAGTTACCGTTACCACAGTACAGCTCAACCAGATCACCGCCAGCATCACGCGTCACATCCACAGCCCACTCCAGCATCTTAACGCAGACACTACCATTGGGCTGTGTGAAGCTGTTCTCTACCTGCTTATAGATCAGTTCGCGGCCATCGACCCGCATCTTCTCTATGGCATAATCCTGATCCAGAACGATCTTGGTTTTACGACTACGACCGATAAAGTGAATTCCAAAATGCTGTTTAAGTTTTTTGGCTTCCTCAATCCAGGCCTCATCAAGCGGTTTGTGATAAAGCAGGCTGATAATTAACTCACCGGACAGGGTACTGAGAAAGTCTACCTGAAACAGTCGGCGACGCAGCAGCTCATTGGGACGCAGATAATCCAGCAACTTAAACATCACCTGCTGAATCGGTTCAGACACCATCGGGCAGCTTTCCAGACGGCTGTGCTGATGCTTATCACCCGGCTTGAACATCACATAATAGAGATCATCGCCTTCGTGCCAGACACGAAACTCGGCGCGCAGACGATAGGCGGTCTTTGCCGATTCGAACAGCTCAACTTCAGGCAGATTAAAATCGACAAACTGCTGTTCAATGTCAGTTTTTTTTTCGCTCAGCTGAGCATCATACTGGGACGGATCAACAACAGGCAGCGCCATCTAAACCTCGGAATATAGAATCAAAAACAGGCCGCGCATTCTATCAGCCTGCCCCGATCACTCCAAGCTTTCACTCACGTTTACAAGCGGTTTAAAAACCATTACCGGCTCCGGAATAGAGTTGCGCCGCAAAATCTTCAGACATCTGCTGCCAGCGGGGTAGTTTATCTTGCAGTCCCAGGCGGATCAGATATTTCTCACTGATCTGACTACTGATACGGCAATTATTGACATTAACCACATCTGGCAAAATAGAATCGGCCAAATGAACCGCGGTTAATGGAGTAAATTTCTCACTGGATGTTGCGTTCGGGTTTGAGTGATAGAGAACAGCTTCCACCACTTCCGGCGGCAGGTTCCAGAGTCCCAGCATATACGCACCAACTTCCATATGCGTGACCCCCAGCCGGAGTTTTTCAATCGCATAAAGGGGATGATTCAACCGCGCTGCTTCCTGAAGCACTTCACTGTACTGCTGTGTTTCACGGGTTGCGATTACCAGCATACCGATATCCTGAAGCAGCGCAGCCAGGAACGCCTTATCGGCGATATCAGCACTTACGCGCTGTTCCCGGCAGATTGCCCGGGCAAACCGGCCGACCACCATGCAGCGGTCAAACAGGTTTTCGAAGGAGAATCCGGACCAGTTTCGGTCCTGAGGAAAGTGTTCAAAAATGCGCGAAACCAGAAACAGGTCACGAATCTGCCTCACCCCGAGAATCACCACCGCATCTTTGATTTTATAAACCTTACTGCTGAGTGCAAAGAACGCCGAGTTAACCAGCTGAAGTATTTTGGCACTCATCGCCGGATCCCGCTCGATGATGGCGGCAATCTCTGCCGCCCCGGTTGTATCAGATGCCAGTGCATCATTGAGCGCAACATAAACACCCGGCATAGAGGGCAACCTTTCGATCGCGCCGACATACTCCCTGATCACCGGTTTATTACTTGACTGAATGAGACGCAGGCTTTGCCCGACCTCATGGAACAGCTCGGTAACACCCGAGGTAAACAACAGCGAGCGATGACAAAGCTCAGATGCTTTAGCCACCTGATAGGTCTGCAGCCCATCATTGAGCATAATCCGGATAATACCAGGATACCTGGCAACAACTTTGCGCAACCAGTTATAGCGAAACTCAAAATTGTCCTGGCTCAGCTGAACAACAATCACCTGATAGTCCCGCCGACCGAGCATCTCCATGGCCTGATCAGGCATCTTAGCCTGATTCATTACGACCTTGCCTTTCAGCTCTGCGGGGACATTACTCAGATCGGCCAGCGGCTTGCCGAACCAAAGCACCGCAATTTTTTCTTCCTTAAGAATATATTCGAACATCACCCTCTCCCTATACGCAATAGAGCGGCGCCCCCACCCGCACTCTAAACTTGCTATAGCTTCACTCAAACATTAATTTAACAGATTCCTGCGGATACCTGTGAAGGTGTTCATGCTGCGTTTTATAAGCGTCTTAACCGCCAATGGAGATACCTTCGGTGTTGCAAGCATATCTCAGTATTGACGCTACCAGAAAAACAACAGTATAGCCTTTAAATTACACCTCCGACGTTGCCCCAACTGGCGACAAATACCCACGGCAAGACGTCACATAAATCGACGACTCACAGTTTATCTAGCCGTTTTAGCTTTTTTAAAAATAACTGTCCAATGGTTGTTACCCAATATAGTTAGAATAAACCGACAGACTTAATTCCCGACCCGGAGAAAAAAGATCCCCCTCCCGTGCTGTAATTTCAGCCATTTAAGAGTAAAATTCCGCGCTTATCTCTGCAACCTAGACCTGCTCCGAATCATGACTGACACACAACGTAAGATTCTTGTTACCAGCGCACTGCCCTATGCCAACGGCCCGATACATCT
Source organism: Amphritea atlantica (assembly GCA_024397875.1). Taxonomy (NCBI): domain Bacteria; kingdom Pseudomonadati; phylum Pseudomonadota; class Gammaproteobacteria; order Oceanospirillales; family Oceanospirillaceae; genus Amphritea; species Amphritea atlantica. The sequence goes on along the minus strand of CP073344.1, from coordinate 1,260,278 downwards.
GGGTCACCTGGTAGAGTATATCCAGACTGACATCTGGACCCGCTTCCAGAACCAGCGCGGCAATCACTGCACCTATGTCTGTGCGGATGACGCCCATGGCACCCCTATTATGCTGAAAGCAGACCAGATGGGGGTTACACCAGAGGAGCTGATTAGTCAGGTAAGCCAGGAACACCAGCGTGATTTCGCAGGCTTTATGGTGGGGTTTGATAACTACTACTCCACTCATTCCGAAGAGAACCAACACTTCGCCTCGCTGATCTATACCCGCCTGCGGGACGGTGGCCATATTTCGAAAAAGACCATCACCCAGGCATATGATCCGGAAAAGGAGATGTTCCTGCCGGACCGTTTCGTTAAAGGCGACTGCCCTAAATGTGGCGCTCAGGATCAGTACGGCGACTCCTGTGAAGTCTGCGGTGCAACCTACAGTCCGGTTGAACTGAAAAATGCTTACTCCGCGGTCTCCGGTGCCAAACCGATTGAGAAAGAGTCTGAACACTACTTCTTCAAACTGGCTGATTTTGAGCAGTTCCTGCGTAACTGGGTCGATACCTGCGTGCAGGAGCAGATGATCCATAAACTCAACGAATGGTTTGAGTCAGGCTTGCAGAACTGGGATATATCCCGCGATGCGCCCTACTGGGGCTTCGAAATCCCCGATGCGCCGGGCAAATACTTCTACGTCTGGCTGGATGCCCCTATCGGTTATATCGCCAGTTTCAAAAACTGGTGTGATAAAAACTCAGTCGACTTCGATGAATACTGGAATGAAGCATCCGATACCGAGCTGTATCACTTTATCGGTAAGGATATCGCCTACTTCCACACCCTGTTCTGGCCCGCCATGCTGGAAGGCGCCGGTTTCCGAAAACCAACTAAAGTGTTCTGCCATGGTTTCCTGACCGTCAACGGCCAGAAGATGTCGAAATCTCGCGGCACCTTTATTATGGCGGAAACCTACCTGAAGCACCTGCGCCCTGAATATCTGCGTTACTACTTTGCTGCCAAACTGGGATCGGGTATTGATGATATCGACCTGAGCCTGGACGATTTCCGCATGCGGGTTAATGCCGACCTGGTAAACAAGGTGGTCAATATTGCTTCCCGTTGCGCCGGATTTATCTACAAGAAATTCGATGGCCGACTGGCCGGTTCACTGACAGAGTCCGCGTTATATGAAGAAGCGATCGCTTCCGGTGAGCTGATTGCAAACGCTTATGAAGCACGGGAGTTTGGCAAGGCGATGCGTGAAATCATGCATCTGGCCGACAAAGCTAATCAGTATATCGATGCCGCTGAGCCCTGGGTTCTGGCCAAACAGGAAGGCAAAGAGCAGCAGGTTCAGGATTGCTGCACCATGGGTATAAACCTGTTCCGGGTCATTATCTCCTATCTCGCTCCGGTATTGCCTCAGGTAGCTGAAGACACTGCAGCATTCCTGAATATTGACGGTTTTGCCTGGGACGAGATTAAGACTCCGCTACTGGACCATCAGATCAATAAGTTTAAGCCTCTGATGCAGCGCGTTGAGGAAGACAGCGTTAATGCCATGATCGAAGACAGCAAAGCAACCCTGGCAGCAATCGCAGCTTCAACGCCGGCAGCGCCTGCGGCTGAGAAAACCGAACTTGAGAAAAACCCGGTTGCCGATGAAATCACTTTTGATGACTTTGCCAAAGTTGATCTGCGGGTTGCCCGCATTGCTAAAGCTGAGCATGTCAAAGGCGCCGATAAGCTACTACAGCTGACGCTGGACCTGGGCGATGAAACCCGCAATGTATTTGCCGGCATTAAGTCCGCTTACAATCCAGAAGACCTGGAAGGAAAGCTCACTGTAATGGTAGCAAATCTGGCACCCCGAAAGATGAAGTTCGGCATGTCAGAGGGAATGGTTCTGGCCGCTGGTCCGGGTGGAAAAGATCTGTGGATTCTTGAACCCCATGAGGGCGCTCAGCCCGGCATGCGAATCATGTAAGAGCTACTCTTAAGGTTATCTTTAATGGTTTATCTTAGTTATCTTAAAAGGCACTGGAGAGTGCCTTTTTTATTGAGGAAACGAAATGGCGCAGGAAATTGAACGTAAGTTTCTCGTGAATATAGATAAAGTTGACCTGCCAGAACAGGGCCTCATAATTTGTCAGGGTTATATTCAGACCGCAGACAAAACAACTGTACGTATTCGTATCATGGGCGATAAAGCGTTTCTGACCCTGAAGGGAGAAACCCGGGGTATCTCCCGCAGTGAGTTTGAATATGAGATTCCTGTTACAGATGCCCGGCAGATGCTGGATGAGCTTTGTAAAGGCCCGGTGATTGATAAGACCCGCTATCTGATAACTCACAAAGCCCATCTCTGGGAACTGGATATTTTCACCGGTGACAATAAAGGTCTGGTCATCGCAGAAGTAGAGCTGGACAGTGAAGATGAACAACCTGAGCTGCCGGACTGGATTACTGAAGAGGTTAGCGGCGATAAACGCTACTATAACTCCAACCTGCTGACCCACCCTTTCAAAAACTGGTAGACCGATGACCATACTACACCCGTTTGAACACCTGACCCCCAGCTTTATTCAGGACGCTATTGAAAGCCTGGGCTATCTCTGTGATGGGCGGGTATTTGGTCTTAACAGCTACGAAAACCGTGTCTATCAGGTCGGCATTGAGGAAAGCGAGCCGCTGATCGCTAAGTTCTACCGTCCTGCCCGCTGGAGCAGAGAACAGATTCTCGAAGAGCATCAGTTCTGCTTTGAACTGATGGAACAGGAACTGCCAGTCGTTGCACCCTTGATACGCGGGGGCGAAAGCCTGTTCAGTTTTGGCGACTTTATGTTTGCCCTGTTTCCCCGCAAGGGCGGTCATGCCCCGGAACTGGATAATATGGATAACCTGTTCACACTGGGACGGATGCTCGGCCGGATTCACACTATCGGCGCCAGCCGCCCTTTCATCCACCGACCGGAGATTGATATCGCCAGCTACGGTCATGAAAGCGCAAAGCTGATCAGTCAGCAGTTTATTCCGGCCGAACTGAAAACCTCATACGACACACTCACGTCAGATCTGCTCAGGCTGATGGAGCAAAATTGGCAGGTCTGTGAACCGATCAACCGGATCAGGATTCACGGTGACTGCCATATCGGCAATATACTCTGGCGCGATGACGCGCCACACTTTGTTGATTTTGATGACGCCCGCATGGCTCCGGCCATTCAGGATATCTGGATGCTGCTGTCCGGTGACAGAGACAGCCAGCAGGCGCAACTGCTGGAGATCATCGAGGGCTACAGCGAATTCTGTGATTTTAATCCGGCTCAGCTAAGGCTGACTGAAACGCTACGCACCCTGCGGATTATGAACTATGCCGCATGGATCGCACGCCGCTGGGAAGACCCCGCTTTCCCACATAATTTCCCATGGTTTAACTCTGTACGCTACTGGAGTGACCATATACTGGAACTGAGAGAACAGCTATTTGCCCTGCAGGAGCAGCCGTTACAGCTGTATAATTAACAAGCGTTGTTCGTTGTTCAGGATGGACTGTGACCTGCCCCGATATATCATTTTACTGTGGGAGCGGCTTCCAGCCGCGAATGAAAATATCAAGCAGGCTTTTCCGAGCAACGCGCAAGTCACGCCTTTTGTAACGTTCGAAAAACAAGCTACGGCTGTTAGAGCGACCTAGTCACTAACCGATTTTGAACCACTCGCCGCAACTTTCCACGCCAAACACGCCATCCCGCTCCTCGGCCAGCGCTGCCAGTTGATAGAAAACGTTGCGGCTTAACCGTCCTTCCATCCCATAACGCACCATCAGATAGGGAGAAGGCTCTCCGGTATCCGGATCAGTTGCCACCCGCAGCGGATGCTCCGCTGAGGCGATAACAACATCGTCGGTAGATGAGGTAAACACCAGCTCTTGGCCCTGTTCAACCTGACGCACCTCAAGGCCGGTGAAAAAGAACGGGACATCCTCTACCTGTATCCCGACCTTCTCAACCGGGGTTACCAGAAAATAGCGATCACCTTCACGCCACAGAATTGTAGAAAACAGCGTCACCATTGCGGGCCTTTTTATCTCGCCACCTTCATGTATCCAGTGACCGTCGCGGGTAATCTGAATATCAAGGTCACCACTGAACTCAGGCTTCCACAGATGCACCGGAGGCAGTGAAGGCGATTTTTTCAGGTCACTGCTCAATACTTTCTGGATCGATTTAAGATCCGGTTTTTTATCACTCACGATATATCGCTCACTCACTGACACACGGGTACCTTTTATTGTATTTCAACTGACATTAAATCGGCTCATACAAACCACAAAAAATTTCACCTTATAACTTAAACACATGAAAGTGATTCATTGTTAGAATAGATCCTGCTAAAACAGCAGTCGAAACAGCGACGCATTGCAGATTTAACAAACTTACGGATACCCAGATGAGCAACTCACAACTGAAACAGAAATTCGCCGACCCAAAGCGCGGCGTCTATTTTATTGGCACCACTCCGCCGAAGTCCTCTGTTTCTATGGAGCAGTTGTCCGAGATCGGTAATAAGCTGTTAGAACGTCTGCAGCAGATCGACTATGACGGTGTCATCGTTTATGACATTCAGGATGAGAGCGACCGCATCGACAAGCCTCGTCCGTTTCCGTTTATGAATACCCATGATCCCCGTGACTACTCAGCGATTCTGCGGGAGAAATCCGGACGCCCGGTGATTACCTATAAAAGCGTATCCCAGCGCAACAAAGATGATTTTAATGAGTGGCTGGACAAGGCCTGGTGCCCGCATGGCGTGAGAGATATCGTTCTGGTCGGCAGCCCCTCCTCCGACGGAGATATCAAACTCACACTGCCACAAGCCTATAGCGCCCTTAAAGAGCACCCCCTCGACTTTAATCTGGGCGGTGTCACTATCGCCGAACGCCATGCCAGTAAGGGCAATGAACACCTGCGCCTGCTGGAAAAGAGCGCTCAGGGGTGTGAGTTTTTTGTCTCGCAAGCAGTCTATAATCCGCAGGCCACCATCGATCTGCTGAGTTCCTATGCCCGGGAGTGCAAAGAACGTGGCGTTGATCCCAAACGAATTATCCTGACCTTCTCCCCCTGTGGTAGTGCCAAAACGCTGGAATTTATGGAGTGGCTGGGGATCTCTGTACCCCAGGCAACCGGTCACCGGATTCTTGATGCTCATAACCCACTGGCCGAATCGATCCGCATCTGTCGCAACAATCTGGATCAGATTCTGGAAGCCTGTGGTGGTCTGGGCATCCCCCTGGGTCTGAATATTGAAAGCCTGACCAACCGTAAAGAGGAGATCGATGCAGCGATCCGCCTTTATAAACTGCTCAAGGCCACACTCGATCTGAAACTGGCCGAGCTGGAACTTTAACTGAGACGACTGCTGCAATAAAAAGCCCGCATTCTGCGGGCTTTTTTGCTTATTCCTTATCACCCCCAACGGCAACAGATTCAGCCTCAGGCTGCTTCAACGCCTCAAGCACTGCAGTCAGCTCCTTATACTGATCAGGTGCCCAGATAATCTGCTGCTGATCAAAGTCGATGTTATACCGGCCACCTCCCAGAATATCCATCCCCAGAAGTCCGTCAAATGGCTGCGATCCGCTGGCTGCTATCACCGCGGTAGATTTGTTTTCAATCCGGTAGGGCCCCAACTCCAGCCGGTCAAATACCACTCTTTCGGTTTTGATCAGCCCACCTCCGGCAACCTGTGCATAGCTGGTGTCGCGACTGACAGCCTTCAGTGAGCTGACACTCCCCTTATGCAGCACTGTCATACTGGCGCCGGTATCCAGAAGCAGGTGCAGACTGGCCTTGCGCCCCCGCCAGACGACGTTAACCGGAACCAATACCTGATTACCTATAATCCTGACCGGAGTGGTCATCTGCTCAAGTTTTTTGCCCAGCTCACGTATCTGCTGCTTTCTCAGATATTCATCACTTAGCTTCTGACGACTTTTCTGGCTGGCCAGCTTTTCCGCTTGTGTCATCAGTACAACCTCTACCTGCTGACTGGCCTTGCGAAACTGGGGGGGGATTTTATAGGGGCTATCGACGTAGACTTTTCGACCATTAGCATCGGTATAATGCAGAATTTCCGCAGATGCAGAAGATGCGAGCGTGACTATCGCAAAGAGCAGGACAGGTAAAATTTTCATGGATCGGCACATAACATTCACTCCCTGTTTTTGCATCACCGGCATCCTGCCGGTATGGGAAACATCAGTTCCAGAACTGATAGATGCCATTTAACAGGAAAACCGCAACAATCGCCATAAACAGCAACATAAAACGGATCATCAGGCAGAACCTGCACACTTTTTTCCGCTTTGGGACTGTCATCTCAGCCTCCCGCCAGTTTGACGGTAAAACCCTGCCGCTCAAGCAATTGCTTTAGTTTTTCCCGATGATCGCCCTGTATCTCAATAATCCCATCCTTGAGTGAACCACCGGTGCCGCATTGCTGCTTAAGCTTTTTGGCCAGATCTTTCATCTCTTTCTCCGCCAGTGGCACGCCGCTGATCGTTGTCACGCCCTTGCCTTTTCTGCCAGAGGTTTCCCGGCGAATCCGGACAATACCATCCAGACTATCCAGCCTTTCCTGATCGGACAACTGATCACAGATACACTGATCAACAGACTCTTTACACCCCGGGCAGAGCGCCCCTTTCTCAGTGGAAAATACCAGATTACTTAACTGATCACGCATTGACACGACTCGATACCCTATTGATTACAGAATGCAGTTAGTTAACGGACATACCACCTATCTGACGCGACAGGTAGGCAGCGTAATTGTCGGTCATTCCACCGATAAAATCGAGTACCCGCATGTAAGACTGATACAGAGGCCACTCCGGATCAGGGCTGTGAATCCCCATCAGGCTGATAATTTTCTGACTACGATAACTGAGCTGATCACTGGTCTGGGTGTGCTGTTCATAGGCCGCGGCGCAGAAAGAATCCAGCAGACTTCCCAGAGTACTGTAAGCCCCCACCTCAAGCTCTGCTTTACGATTATCCGGAAACACCCGATCACGGGCCAGAGTTTTGGCTTTTTCCAGCCCCTCACACACTTCAGGGTGACCGTCAGCCAGTAACTCACCAGTATACTCACCCGCCATAATCTGCGACAGATTTGCCATAAATGCAGAGACGGTAGATTCAACCATGTTTTCCATCGCCATGCCGCGCAGTGCAGATATTTTTCGACGCGCTGACGCCTGAGTGAAAAAGATCTGATCTTCATAATTAAGATCACCACAGATCTGCAGCATGATCGGTTTAATATCATCAAAACCGAGAATATTCAGCTCTATGGCATCCTCCAGATCAAGAATCGCGTAGCAGATATCATCTGCAGCCTCAACGAGGTAGGCCAGTGGATGACGGCACCAATAGTCTTCTCCCAGTTTAATCAGGCCCAGCTCCCGACCCAGTGCATTGAGAATCTCCCGCTCGGTACCGAAGCTGCTGAATTTACCTTTCTTACCCGCCCGCTCCACAGTCCAGGGATATTTCAGCAGGGTTCCCAGTGTCGGGTAGGTCAGCCTCAGGCCACCGTCAAACAGGTGATTTTCAATCCGGGTCACTACTCTGAACCCCTGGGCATTACCTTCAAAGGTTTGCAGATCAAGCAGCTCCGCTGCTGACAGCTCTTCAAGGTAATGTTTCGGTGCCTTATGTTTGAACCAGTCCCGAATGGCAAACTCCCCCGCATGGCCAAACGGTGGATTACCAATATCATGCGCCAGACAGGCGGACTGCACGATAGTCCCGAGATCGTGAGGGCTGATCCATGATGGCAACTGATCCTGTAACAGCTCTCCGACCCGTATCCCCAGACTCCGTCCCAGACTCCCCACCTCTATACTGTGGGTCAGGCGGGTATGAATATGATCATTCAGTGATAACGGATGCACCTGAGTTTTTCGTCCCAGTCGCCGAAATGCACTGGAAAAAATGATCCGGTCATGATCTTTATGAAAATGGCTTCGTCCAACCTCTTCAGGTGTTAGGTTTTCATGACCATAACGCTTAGTCGTTAGAAGCTTGTCCCACTCCATTTTTCAGATCCGTCAAATTCTGTTCGCTCCAGTGTGCGATATAGATTAAAGCAAATCAATCTATACTCAGGACTGGCGGGTAGAGATTAGCGTGACGCTACCTCTATTAGTATTTATTACAACCACAGAAAAGAATATTCGTTTAAAAAATATTAAAAAATCATCCGCCATTTTCACGAAGACGGCATTAACAAAGAGAAAATACGCTTATATATCAGAATGATAACAAATCAGTAACGTTTCTTTTTTAAAACCACTTAAAACCTAGCCCCCATCAACAGCAGGCTTCATGGCGTACAGACGTTTCACTCATTCATTGATAATGCGACAATTTGCCACATTCAGATCCTCACCGGGATCAGTGACAATTCATTGCAGAGGAAATACCCGGAAATGCCACAGCCTGAAGCCCAACAAAGCAGGTCACAATACCTGTATCTGATCCTGCTAGGAGGATTTATTCTGGCAGTATGGCTGGGATCTTCACTGTTCAGTTTACCCTCCGTTGAAGCACCGGGAATCGCCAGCAACTGTGATCTCAACAGTCAGAGTTGTACTGTCGATATGGGAGAGGTAAGTCTGACTCTGGATATTCAACCTCGCCCTGTCCGCTCTATGGCGCCACTTAACTACCGGGTCAGCATTGATGGAGCCAGCGCCAGCAACGTGGTGATTAACCTGCAGGGCAGTGAAATGTATATGGGTATCAATCAGACTCAGTTAACCGCTGTCGAAAGCCAACCTGGTTTTTTCAGTGGTAAAGGTGAACTGGCAGTCTGCACCACCGGTGAAATGTTATGGAGACTGACTGTCTCGGCAGAAACCGCTGCCGGGCCGTTAACCACCTGGTTTGAATTCAGAGCAAAATAATGGCAAACAATCTGGCAACACTACGCAACCTGTTACTCCTGACACTGGCCCTGCTCGCAGGCATTGTCACCGCCTATATACTATCTCCACAAAGCAGCCCTTCTGGTCAGCCAATGTTTAAAACCCTGGGAGGGAATTTCACGCTGCAGGGTGTGAATGGCGATGTTTCACTACACGACTTTAAGGGAAAAGTTGTTGTGATCTATATCGGCTATACCCACTGCCCTGATGTCTGTCCTACGTCTCTGGCGGTAATATCACAGGCGATGAAAAATCTGGATGCCAATCAACGGGAACAGATTCAGCCGATCTTTATCAGTGTTGACCCTGATCGGGACACGCCCGAACAACTGGCTGAATATAGTGCCTTCTTCCATCCATCCTTCATCGGCGTCACTGGTAGCCGTGAAGTGATTGATCAGGTGGTATCCCAATATGGCGCATTCTACCGCATCGTGGAGATGAAGGACTCCGCTATGGGCTATGCCGTTGATCACTCCTCACGAATATACCTGATTAACAAGCAGGGCGAACTGAGCAACACAGTAGCCCATGGCGCACCGCCTGAACAGCTGGTAACTGAGATAAAAGAGCTACTCTGAATATCATTTAAAACTAACAATTCCCCTGAACATACCGTACGGGACGCTATAAACAACACCGCTATCAATAGCACTGATATGGATACGACCGTTATGAAAAAGCTAATTACACTGGTTGCCACACTGACCCTGTCCGCCTCCGTTTTTGCCGAGATCAGCGTTGATCACCCCTATGTCCGGGCAGTCCCGCCGGGGCAGCCGAACAGCGCTGCCTTTATGACCCTGAAGAACAACGGCGATAAAGAGGTATCTCTGGTTTCAGCGTCCACCTCCGTCGCGGAGGTAGCTGAGCTGCATGCCCACACTCATGAGGGAGGGATGATGAAGATGCGCAGAGTTGCTGAAATGACAATACCCGCCAATGATCAGGTAGAACTGCAGCCCGGCGGCCTGCATATTATGCTGATCGGCCTGAAGCAGGCTCTGGTTAAAGATCAGACCATCGACCTGACGCTGAACTTCAGCGATGGCAGTTCAGAGAAACTGGACCTCAACGTAACAGATGTAATGTCGGGTATGGGCAATATGCAAATGCATAAAGGCATGAAAAAACAAATACCCTGATATCTGAAACGCTCAAAAAAACCGGCAGATTACGCCGGTTTTTTATTATTTTCCATCCAGTGAAAATCGCTCAGCGCTGAGCGGAGCTGTTGCATAATAGCTCTGCAACACCTTAATCAGAGCAGCAGGACGTTCAGGAATACCGTCAGTAAGATAGGCTTTCACCTGCGACAACACATTTTCCTTGAACTGCTCACTGGCACCAATCGCACTGCCTAGATTGTCAGCACTGAAATGGAATTTATGGCCCGCGGCTTCTGAGAGCAACCACTCAAGCGCCTGTGGCCTAACCTCAACCCTCTCAAATTCGGCCTGTTCGCTGGCAGTCCGCCCATCCGGTTTGTACCAGTAACCGAAATCAACCCGCTCACGCCGCTGCGCTCCGGCAACACACCAGTGGCTGATCTCATGCAGGGCACTGGCAAAAAAGCCATGAGCAAAGATAATCCGATGCTTTGGATGTTCGGCATCGGCGGGAAGGTAGATCGGCTCATCATCTCCTTTCACCAGCTCAGTATTCAACGTTTCACTGAAAAGTCCGTTAAAAAGACTGATCAGGCTTTCCGGGGTTCGTTCTGTCATATTCTCTGTAATCTTACTGCTGATATTTAACCCAGGTATTCTGATTAAGCCACCAACTGTCCCCACTATTGTGATCGATACGGGCCGCAACATACCCTTTTACGTCGCTATTAGCGGGCAGCAACTGTATATCATAGGAAGAGATCATTGGAACCTGCTCCTCTTCGAGTGGTTGCCAGTTATTCGCGGCTGAGACCCAGCTCTCTCCGGAAAAGCGGTTATAACGAATCATCACCCACTGCCCTTTAGCCGTGTAGCAACTGGCAAGCTTGAATGGATCGCCTCCTCCCAGCTCCGGAGCGATCTGCTGTAACTCAATTAGCTGCTGATCCAGCCGTTGCATCATTTCGGTCAGCGCGGGATCTGGCGCAGTCGTCTCTGTGGCTGGCAAGGCAGAGCGTTTAACTTCCTGGGCCAGCACCTGAAACTGTGTCAGTAAAAGCTGCACACGCTCGGCAAGCGAACTGTTCTGAACTTTTAGTTCGAGAAACTGCTCCTGTAATAGTGTGATGCGCCCGTTCAGCTGATCGAACTGTGCGGTCTGATCCAGAGTGTCAGACGATGGTGTATCCCGCTGCTCTGCCGGCGGCGCTGCCGCTTGAGCGTTTTCCGGCTGGACATTGGCGGTATTACAGCCAGCCAGTACGAAGGCACTCAGAAACGACAATAAAGCGACTCGGTTCACAATTTTCTCCTGCTCATTTGTGCGCCCATTCTAGCGGATGGACAAGCCGAGTAGAACCGCTTTCCCTCTGAAGTCAGAAGATTAGTTAACTGTCGTGACAAATATCCGGCTAAGTCACTGATCGAGGTACGATCGCCCAATACCGGGTTAAGGAGGTGTCTCTGATATTAGAAAAGGCTTACTGATCTATCCTATTCTTGCCGTTTCCCGGCCCGACAGACCGGTACTTTCGACCCAGTTAATCGTGAGTGTCTCACCCTCTGCCCCGCCGGAAAAGCTAAAGGCAAAAAAAGGATTTCTAGCAATGGCTGTGCTCAGGTTTGCAGCAAAGACTATTTTCCCTGCATACTCTACATTAACCTCGCGCAAAAATTCTGCAGCAATAAGTTCGCCTGTGGCTTTATCTTTACGCAGCCCATCCTCCATACTATGCGTAACCATCAGTTTAACCATGGTCATATTATTGAGGACTCTGGCATTCACTTGCATCATATCAGCCATCACTGTTACCTATACTAAACCTGAACTATTACCCTTTAAAACCAGCACTAACCTCAACAACCTCCGATAGTCACTTTTGCTTCCTGAAAGTTACTCAACAACTGTCCATCTGCTTTGACGACTGCAGTGATTGTTGACGAAGTATAGATCCGTATGCGGGTAGACACAGACGCTTCAGTGCCCACCGGAATGATGAATTCAGCCACTAGCGGATTGGGGTTAGCTTCAACAAACAAACTGATAGACTCGACATTGGTTAGCGAGGTTTTTACCGTCACCGGAACCAATGCCCCATCTGCGGCAATACCCGGTGCCTGGAGAACCACCTGATCACTGGCAACAGGTAGTGCACCAAGCAATGCTTTTAAGGCAACAGCCTGATTCTGGGCAGCAAAAGCCGTTTTATTCCACGTTGCCATCGCCAGACGAGGCACTAACACCCCGGCACCAACCAGAGCGCCGCCAGCTATCGCTTTAATGACTGCACGACGATTTAACATTTTATCTGCCCTCTTCCTATCGATGCACCAGCGTATCCTGCCCGAACCCGGAAAAAGATGAAAGTCCGTCACAGATCACACCACCCCCTTTCTCACTATTCTGAGACGCTAAACGACAGTATGGAGCAGGCAGCAAGCCCGCTGTCAGTTAGCACATGTGCAACACAGAGACAGAGCAAAGATAATCAGCGATGCTGCCACTCTGGCTTTCGCTTATGAATAAAGGCATCGATTCCCTCACCGGCATCATGAGTGAGCATATTTTCAGTCATCACCCGACTGCACTCAATGTAAGCCGCTTCGAGGGGACTATCTATCTGCCTGACATATGCCTGCTTACCGATTGAGATTGCTTTTCGTGAACTGGCAGCAATTTTACCTGCCACTTCGAGGGCTTTGTGCCTCAGTGACTCTTCAGGGACAACCCAGTTCAACAGGCCAATTTCAGCCGCCTTTGCAGCACCGATCATATCCCCGAGTAACAACATCTCCATCGCATGTTTCTTACTCACGGAGCGACTCAGAGCGACCATTGGTGTCGAACAGAACAGGCCGATATTGACCCCTGGCGTTGCAAAGCGAGAGGTGTCACTGGCGACCGCCAGGTCACAACTGGCAACCAACTGACAACCCGCAGCAGTGGCGACCCCATGAACCTGAGCGATTACCGGAACCGGCAGGTTTACAACCCTCTGCATCAGCGTTGAACAGGTTTCAAAGGTACACTGATAATACGCCTCCTCCCCCTCTCCCAGCATCTGTTTCAGGTCATGTCCGGAGCAGAATCCACGACCACTGCCCTGCAATACCACAACCCTTACAGAGCTATCTTCAGCAATGGCATCAAACGTACTGATAAGCGCTTGCATCAGTTCCATTGAAAGGGAGTTGTAAGCATCTGGACGGTTCAGTGTCAGTGTGCAGATCCCGTCAGCGTCTTCACGGATCAGTAGTGTGTCACTCATAGCAACCTCAGTTCTTGTTATAAATTAGAGGAAACGCTAAAGCAAAACGGAGTAAAAATAAAGGAAAACCCTTATTTTAAGAATAAAATTGGAAATGGGTCTTCGTTCGGGGATCTATTTTTGACGCTGTTTAGCCAGAAACCGGTCCAGTTGATTGGCAAACAGCTGACGGTCCTGTTGTGTCAGCTTTGCAGGGCCTCCGGTATCAATTCCGGAGCTGCGTAACTGATCCATAAAATCGCGCATATTCAGCCGCTGTCGAATGTTTTCCGGGGTATAGAACTCGCCTCTGGGATTCAGTGCATGCGCACCTTTCTCAAGCACCTCGGAGGCCAGAGGAATATCTGCGGTGATCACCAGATCACCGGTAACACATTTCTGAACGATATAGTTATCGGCCACATCAAAACCGGCGGGAACCTGAACCGCGCTGACAAAAGCAGATGGCGGTGTGCGCAGAAACTGATTAGCAACCAGAACTGTTTGAACCCCCATTCGTTCCGCTGCCCGAAACAGAATTTCTTTAACAACATTAGGACAAGCGTCGGCATCAACCCAGATATTCATCAGGCCCCCACAGCGGTTCAGAGTGAAAGAATATCGATCATTTCCGGCATCCCTTTAACCGAACTGCTCACCGCCGTCTGAGGGTCGGCAATACCATGAGGGTAGCCTCGCTGCAGCCCCTTAAAATCAAACAGCTCAGTATCAACCAGATGGGAGGGCACCACATGTCTCAGTGACCGGAACATGGTTTCAATACGTCCGGGGTGATGCTTATCCCAGTCCTGCAACATCTCTTTAACCACCTGACGCTGCAAGCCATCCTGTGAACCACAGAGATTACAGGGAATAATGGGGAATTCGCGCAACCCGGCATAGGCCGCTATATCTTTCTCACGCGCGTAGGCCAGAGGACGGATCACCATATTCTTACCATCGTCACTCACCAGCTTAGGCGGCATTGACTTGAGTTTACCGCCATAAAACATGTTGAGGAAAAAGGTTTCAAGTATGTCATCACGATGATGACCCAGAGCGATCTTGTTCGCCCCAATCTCTTCGGCAAAACCATAAAGGGTTCCGCGACGCAGGCGGGAGCATAATGCACAGGTGGTTTTCCCCTCAGGCACCAGCTCTTTAACAACCGAGTATGTATCTCTTTCAACGATATGAAACGGCACGCCTATCTGAGTCAGATACTCAGGCAGAACGTGTTCAGGAAAGCCAGGCTGTTTCTGATCCAGATTGACCGCAACAAGCTCAAAACTGATCGGGGCACTCTTCTGAAGATTCATCAGAATATCAAGCATGGCAAAAGAGTCTTTGCCACCGGACAGACACACCATCACCTTATCGCCATCTTCGATCATATTAAAATCTTCGATAGCTCGACCGGTTTCCCGGCGCAGGCGCTTTTGTAACTTGTTTAGCCGGGTTTTCTGTTGTTTTGCCAGTTCTTCGCTCATATACACTTTCTGGAAGCAGTTTAAAAAGGCGGAGATTATAGCGGATAACAACAGAATAATCAGCCAGCAAATCTACTGTGATCAAAACTGATCACAGTGGACACACTGGCTGTTATAAGCTCAGTTACGCAGAGAGGAGATCTCTGCCTGTTCTTCACTGGTCAGGATGGACTCACGGTTAAGATTAAGGACCGTTAACAACTCGCCCATCGCATTCAACACTCTGAACTGAGTCATAACGCGATCTTTATCCGCTTTGATAAGTTCCTTGCGTGCTTCAAACAATTCGTTCTCCGCATCCAGCAGGTCAACCAGAGTACGTCGGCCCAGCCTAAACTGCTGTTTGTAGGCGTCCAGGGTTTTCTCGGCTTCGATCACATGAGCTTCGAGAAACTCCATCTGCCGTTCCAGCAACTGGTAGGCGTTCCAGGACAGACTCATCCCCTCGGCAACTTCCCGCTGTGCCCGGTCCCGAATAGCGCTGGCTTCCATCAACTGATAGTAAGCTTCTTTCTTACGATGAGTATCAGCATTACCGTTGAACAGGTTATAACGCATGCGGATCATCGCTGTCAGGTCATTATTATAACCAACTACACCATCGAGATTATTATTCCATGTTCCTCCCAGCTCCAGTCGGACATCCGGGTGAAAATTAGAATCTTTGCCCTTTAACTGAGCAACGGCGGCATCCACATCAAGCTGTGCTGACAGCAGTGTCGGGTGCACCTTACCCGCCCTTTCAAGTGCCTGCTCATAAGAGACCGGCATATATTGATCGACAGGTGACGGCTTAACCAGCCCGTTTGCTTCCAAGCCTACCACTTTATAGTAACGGGCATTAGCATCGAGTACATTATTATCTGTTGCCAGGTAGTTCGAATGCGCCCGGCTGAGGCGGCCTTTCACCTGCGAAAGATCGGAAGCGGATCCCAGTCCGTGCTCTGAACGTTTGCGGATACCATCAAGAATCTCGATATGAGACTCAAGATTCGCGGCGGCCAGAACAGCGGCTTCCTGAGCATTAATTACCGTCATGTAGGCATCCGCTACTTCAAGAGTGGTGTTCTCTGCCACACTCCATAGCTGATAACGCTGTGCCTCAGCTTCAGCTGTAGTCCGCTCATTATCATTTTTGGTACGCAAGCCGTCATACAACAACTGACTGATGGTCAGCGACGCCTCTGACCGCTGCAGATCGACATAATCAGAACTTCCGCTTGTCGCCGCAGCACGGGTAGATGGACTGTCGGTCCACTCCCCCCCCCACCCCAGGGCAAGGTCCACTTTTGGCTTATAGCCAGCCCTGGAAACGCCTACCTGCTCAATACGACTCAGATACTGATTTTTCACAATTGCCACATCAGGAGAATTGCCAATTGCATACGAAGTTGCTTCAACCAAAGTCTCTGACGAAACTGTGCCTGACCAAGCCATTATCGTCAGCGCACATACGCCAACCCTGTTAATTTTTCCCATAGAACCGTTCCCCCCGGATAAAGTCCATCTAAACGTTATCGTTCTCGTAAAGCTTGCTGCTGAGCCTTAAATATAGGCTTAAGCAGATAATCAAGTACACTTTTTTTGCCCGTCATAATGTCGACTGTCGCCATCATGCCAGGAATTATTGGCAAAGAGTTTCCTCCCCGTCCAAGATCTGTATTATCGGTACGGACTCTGATGAGGTAATAAAGATTACCCTTCTCATCTTCAATGGTATCGGCACTGATGTGTTCCACAGTACCTTTCAAACCACCATATATTGAGAAATCATAAGCGGTCAGCCGAACCACGGCACTCAACCCAGGACGCAGAAATGCAATATCCTTGGGTGAGACCTTTGCTTCGATCAGCAAATGATCTTCTGTCGGTACAATTTCGATCAGATCCATTCCCGGCTGAATAACACCACCGATAGTATTGACCGAAATTGTTTTTATTGTCCCGTGCACCGGAGATACAACAGTAGTCCTGTCCACCCGATCACGCAAACTAACCTGCGCTTCCGTTTTTTGATTCAGCTCAGCCAGACTTTCATTCAACTTCTGCTGACTTTCACTGCGTGCATTTAACGCGATTTCTCGACGTTTCGCAACCGACTCCTGAATACTTAACCGTACTTTAGGCAGTAACAGCTTAGCGCCTTCAAGTTCTTGTTTATAACTATTAAGGTCTCTTTCAAGCTTGATCAGCTCAATTTCAGGGACAACACCCTGCTCCGCCAATGGTCGCGTCATCTTCAGCTCACGAAGACTCAGTTTATAGGAGCGATCGAGGTGACTGATTTTAGAATCAAGCTCCTTCTCTTCCTGATCACCCTGCTGAATCTGACGACCAATGATTTCCAGCTGGTTACTCAGGTTACGCAGGTACTCTTCAAGCTGAGACTGCTCCCGCCCTAACAGATCCGGATGACGATTCTGCCAGTCGGTATCAATGGAGATCGGCTGAGGATCAATCTTAACCTGCCCCTGCCAGTCACTGTTTACCGCTTCATCACTGATTACGATACTGGCCAGTTCAGCCCGGTGCCGGGCAATCGATATTTCCAGATACGCCTGTTCCTGAGCCTTTCCCCGGAAGTCCGATAAAAACCGTGTTTCGTCCACCCGTAACAGCGGCTGACCCGCTTCTACCTTGCCGCCCTCTTTAACATACAATTCTTTGAGAATACCACCTTCAAGATACTGTACCACCTGAATCTGTTTAGAAGGGATCACACTGCCCTGGCCACGGGTAATTTCATCCAGCTCTGCAAAATATGCCCAGACAATCGCTGTAATAACAAAACACACCACACCCCAGAGGAGCAATCGTGAACTTCTTGGTCTGTCCAGCAATACACTGGCGGCGGCATTATCAATAAAATCATGCAGACCATCCTCAACGACTGTTTTACGATGCCTGGTTTCGGCCATTGAGCTTGCAGTGTTAACCTTAGGAGAACTATCTTCTGAAGCCACCGGCGCCTGATCTGTGTGCATGTCACCCATCAGGATTTAGCCTCCCTTTTCGCTTTCTGCTGATTCACGCCTTCACGCAACCAGTTAACCACTTCAGCCTTAGGACCATCCGCAAGCAGCCGTCCATTTTCCAGGACAATGACCCTGTCTACCACATCGAGAAGGCTGGATTTATGCGTACTCAGAATCACGGTTTTACTCCGGTCCAGTGATTTCAACTGATTCATCAGCCTCACTTCCGACTTACGATCCAACTGGCTGGTTGGCTCATCCAGCAACATTATAGGCGGGTCCATCACAATCGCTCTGGCCGCAGAAACAGCCTGTCGCTGCCCCCCTGAAAGCTGCCGTCCGCCTTCACCCACCTGTCGTTCCAGCCCCTCAGGATCATGATTGGTAAACGCAGTAACACCACCCCAGTCAGCGGCCCGCAGCAGGTTTTCATCACTGGTAAACGGCGCCCCCATAACAATATTGTCACGAATGCTGCCAAAGAAAAGATGATTATCCTGAGTGATACAACCGATATTACGGCGCAGATCAGCCGGATGCAGCTGAGCGATATTCACGCCATCAATCCGCACGTCACCCGATGTCGGCTGATATAAGCCAAGAATCAGCTTCTCTAAGGAACTCTTACCGGCACCAATGCCGCCAATCAGAGCCAGTCGTTCGCCCGGCTGGATGGTAAAACTTACCTCATGCAGGGCATAACTTTGTTGCCCGGGGTAAGCAAAGCTGACCTTATCGAACTCAATTTTGCCTTTCAGTTTCGGCCGGCTGACATAGCTCTTGCCCTCTTCCTCTTCAACAGGCATCTCCATGACCTGATTGATAAGGCTCATTGATGCCTTCGCCTGATTATATCGGGTTGCAAGCAGTGATAACTGCGCCAGAGGCTGTACCGCCCGTCCGCTCAGCATAACAGCAGCAATTATTCCCCCCATACTCAGCTCACCCGCCGCCACCAGATAAACGCCGACAACAACGATGCCAACGGTCATCATCTGCTGCAGAAAACCGGAAAGTGCTGACGCGCCGTTGGCCAGCTTTCGGGTCTGAATATCATGCTGCCCCATCTTACCGACAGCCTGCTCCCAGATCACCTGATACTGACTCTGAGCACCATTAATCTTAACCGCTTCAATCCCTGCAAGGCCCTCGACAAGAGTAGCCTGTTTCTGTGAAGCGATCTTAGATGTCAACTCGATCTGCTTTGCCAATGGCTTTTGAATATAGAGACTATAGCCTACCAGAACGACCATAACGAACAGCGGCACCAGCGCCAGCGGCCCACCCACTATCCATATGACAAACAAAAACAACAGCGCGAAGGGCAGATCAATAAGCGCCCCCAGCGTCGCCGACGTAATAAATTCACGAATTGTTTCAAACGACTGCAGGTTACTGGCAAAGGCCCCTACAGAAAGCGGCCGCGATTCGAGCCGGATACCCATCACCCGGGCAAATATTTTTGCAGATAACTGAAGATCCAGTTTTTTACCTGCAATATCAATAAAATAAGATCGCAAATGTTTAAGGACCAGATCAAAAACAAATACCAGTCCAACACCGATTGCCAGCACCCACAGCGAATCAAACGCCAGGTTCGGAACAATCCGGTCATAGACATTCATCACAAATAATGGTGATGCGACAGCGAAAAGGTTAATCAACAGGGACGCAATTAACACATCTCTGTAGATCGGCATTGCACTGCGAAATGTTCCCCAGAACCAGTGCCCTTCGCGGGTATTCAGGACATCGGGACTACGCTGATCAAACTGATATTTCTTGCGAATATAGAACAGGTGGCCTGAATATATCTTCTCCAGGTCCGCTATTCCAAGTTCAATCTCGCCATCGCCACTCTCTGGCTGCAATATACGCGCCGTGCCTGCTTGATGATCAATCGACATCAGAATGCAGCAGCTATGGTTCTTTAACAGCAGCACACAGGGTAGTAACAGCTCGTGTATCTTTAACAACGGCTGACTTGCCAGCCGTGCTGATAACCCTGCACGCTCAGCAGCACGGGGAAACAGCTCCAGGGTTAAACAGTTATCAACCAGCGGCAAACCACTGCTGAGAGAGTTTTCAGAGACGGGTGTGCCATAGTACTTACCCAAAAGCACCAGAGCATCCAGTAAGGGATCAACAAACTGTTCACGGCTGGTACCGAAAATCCAGTCTGACTGTTGTTGTGTCACGTAAATTTATGCCTCCAGGCCACTTGAAATCAAAGACCGTATTAAACGGCTGTTTCGATTCAGATTACAGACGCAAAAAAGGGTGGCTTAACCATAAGCCACCCTGTAAGCACTTTAGATAATAATTTTTGGATCTGCGTCCTGTATCAACGAAGTTAACACCTGATCGGCGGATACACCGTAGTGAGTAGTCAACGAATCCATTGTGACATTTTCCAATTGGATTTCCTGCACCACATCACCTGAGGCACCTGTCTGAACTGTGAGTGACACAGAGTCACCGTTATCAACAATATGCAGATAGTCTTCAACAGGGCCGCCGTCTGGCATTCCAATACCATCCAATAGACTGCTTAGATCTAATGTATCGTCATTAACATCGAAGTATTTGACAATATCCTGTGCCGGATCGACAGACGTTCCCTCATCGCCTGTGTTCCACATGAAAATATCATCACCATCACTCCCAACCAGTATATCGTTGCCAGCGGTGCTTTCGAGTGTCACAACAGAATCAGATTCACCTTGCAGGGTAACATTCACACTTCCAGTAGCCGTATCATTGTCACTATCGGTTAATGTATATCCCAGATCTAAGTTAATGTCCGAGGTAAAGTCAGTAGAAGTAACACCGCTGAACGAAACACGGAAATCACTTCCATCATCAGGAGCAGCGATAGTCACTTCTGTGAAATAAAGAGCCCCGTCCTGAAGCGGTATAGTGAAAGGCTGATCACTATTTCCCTGACCATCTACGCTACCTGAATATGTTACTAAGTCTCCATTTTCGTTCACAGCAACGGTCACGGTCCAGTTCAGCGTATAAGCGGCACTACCCTGTCCCTCGACCAGAAAATCAAGCTGACTGACCTGAGCATCAGTACCATCGGTATTATTAAAGTCCATGGTCAGGACGTCACCGTCGTTAAACCAGTTTCCGCCGACACCTATCCAGCCGTTATTGGTGTTTACAGTAGCAGTGCTCCCACTGCCATCAAGCGCAGTTATTGAGTTAATCAGGTTGTCACCAAAACCCAGCACCAGATTATCAATGTTACCGCCACTTAAAACGGTGTAAGTCGTTTCAGACACATTCTGCCCTAACTGGCCTGCTTCATTTAACAGTTCAAATGTGTATTGAGGGTTCATATCGCTATTGACGCTGGTAGGATCAATAACAACACGGAAAACCAATGTACCGTCTTCTAACTCACCCGTCAGGGTTCCATTGCCATCATCCACATAGATAATCGGATTCCCATCAAATACGAGATCCGGCAGAGATGAGGTATCCCACTCGATACTGGTAATATCATTGGACAGAACAACATTTGTCAGAACGCCCGTTTCGGAATAGCTACCATCGTTTAATGCGGCGATAGAAAGCTCACCCATGACCTCAGGGACATCGTCATTCACAGTGATGCTAAAGTCGGTCGAATACAGACCTGCCACCAGGGTAAATGGCAACACAATATCATCTTCAGAGTTTGCTACCGGATGATCAAGTGCCCCCAACTGAGTAAAGGTATACTGATCATTGACAGTATCTAACACTAAAGTGAACACTAAAGCCGCATCATCAGTAAACGTACTATCAGTACTGGCTGTAAGAGTATTGGTACCTGAATCCCAGTCATAATAAACAGAGTTAGTATTAGACGTAAGTGACGCTAACGTCGCAGAGGATGTGTCGATACTTAACGTAAGGTCGCTATCCACATCGCTGATACTGCCTGTTGCAGTAATATTACCGAGTGCCCCGTCAAGGTTTTCGTTGACATAATCATCATCACTGGCTGCATCATCAGCACTCAGCGTATTAGCATCTGTAATAGTACCGGTCGCGGCAACACCGCCGACCGTCAGGTCGTAAAACTCGTCACCTTCGACAATCATATCAGTTGCCGCATCGGTGGACACGGTGAAGCTGGTTACACCTGCGGGCACGGTAATCACGCCCGCGTTCAGGGTAACGCCGTCACTGAACTGCAGGTTACTCCAGTCGCCGGACTCCGTGGTGTTATCCGCCAGTGAGAAGCTGAACGTTTCATCATTCACACTGCTGCCACTCAGGGTGACCGTGTGCACCAGGGTATTGCCTTCATCCTGAGTATCACTGGTCACCGAGGACACGGTGATATCGCTGGCATCCGTAATGGTACCGGTCGCGGCAACACCGCCGACCGTCAGGTCGTAAAACTCGCTATTCTCAACATCGGCATCGGTCGCCGCATCGGTGGACACGGTGAAGCTGGTCACACCTGCGGGCACGGTAATCACGCCCGCGTTCAGGGTAACGCCGTCACTGAACTGCAGGTTACTCCAGTCGCCGGACGCCGTGGTGTTATCCGCCAGTGAGAAGCTGAACGTTTCATCATTCACACTGCTGCCACTCAGGGTGACCGTATGCACCAGGGTATTGCCTTCATCCTGAGTATCACTGGTGACTGAGGACACGGTGATATCGCTGGCATCCGTAATGGTACCGGTTGCGGCAACACCGCCGACCGTCAGGTCGTAAAACTCGCTATTCTCAACATCGGCATCGGTCGCCGCATCGGTGGACACGGTGAAGCTGGTCACACCCGCTGGTACCGTAATCACGCCCGCGTTCAGGGTGACGCCGTCACTGAACTGCAGGTTACTCCAGTCTTCAGGTTCAGTAGTATTGTCTGCCAGTACGAAGCTGAACGTTTCATCATTCACACTGCTGCCACTCAGGGTGACCGTGTGAACCAGGGTATTGCCTTCATCCTGAGTATCACTGGTGACTGAGGACACGGTGATATCGCTGGCATCCGTAATGGTTCCGGTCGCGGCAACACCGCCAACTGTCAGGTCGTAAAACTCGCTATTCTCAACATCGGCATCGGTCGCCGCATCGGTGGACACGGTGAAGCTGGTCACACCTGCGGGTACGGTAATCACGCCCGCGTTCAGGGTAACGCCGTCACTGAACTGCAGGTTACTCCAGTCGCCGGACTCCGTGGTGTTATCCGCCAGTACAAAGCTGAACGTTTCATCATTCACACTGCTGCCACTCAGGGTGACCGTGTGTACCAGAGTATTGCCTTCATCCTGAGTATCACTGGTGACTGAGGACACGGTGATATCGCTGGCATCCGTAATGGTACCGGTTGCGGCAACACCGCCAACTGTCAGGTCGTAAAACTCGCTATTCTCAACATCGGCATCGGTCGCCGCATCGGTGGACACGGTGAAGCTGGTCACACCTGCGGGCACGGTAATCACGCCCGCATTCAGGGTAACGCCGTCACTGAACTGCAGGTTACTCCAGTCGCCGGACTCCGTGGTGTTATCCGCCAGTGAGAAGCTGAACGTTTCATCATTCACACTGCTGCCACTCAGGGTGACCGTGTGCACCAGGGTATTGCCTTCATCCTGAGTATCACTGGTCACCGAGGACACGGTGATATCGCTGGCATCCGTAATGGTACCGGTCGCGGCAACACCGCCGACCGTCAGGTCGTAAAACTCGCTATTCTCAACATCGGCATCGGTCGCCGCATCGGTGGACACGGTGAAGCTGGTCACACCTGCGGGCACGGTAATCACGCCCGCGTTCAGGGTAACGCCGTCACTGAACTGCAGGTTACTCCAGTCGCCGGACTCCGTGGTGTTATCCGCCAGTACAAAGCTGAACGTTTCATCATTCACACTGCTGCCACTCAGGGTGACCGTGTGCACCAGGGTATTGCCTTCATCCTGAGTATCACTGGTGACTGAGGACACGGTGATATCGCTGGCATCCGTAATGGTACCGGTTGCGGCAACACCGCCGACCGTCAGGTCGTAAAACTCGCTATTCTCAACATCGGCATCGGTCGCCGCATCGGTGGACACGGTGAAGCTGGTCACACCCGCTGGTACCGTAATCACGCCCGCGTTCAGGGTGACGCCGTCACTGAACTGCAGGTTACTCCAGTCTTCAGGTTCAGTAGTATTGTCTGCCAGTACGAAGCTGAACGTTTCATCATTCACACTGCTGCCACTCAGGGTGACCGTGTGAACCAGGGTATTGCCTTCATCCTGAGTATCACTGGTGACTGAGGACACGGTGATATCGCTGGCATCCGTAATGGTTCCGGTCGCGGCAACACCGCCAACTGTCAGGTCGTAAAACTCGCTATTCTCAACATCGGCATCGGTCGCCGCATCGGTGGACACGGTGAAGCTGGTCACACCTGCGGGTACGGTAATCACGCCCGCGTTCAGGGTAACGCCGTCACTGAACTGCAGGTTACTCCAGTCGCCGGACTCCGTGGTGTTATCCGCCAGTACAAAGCTGAACGTTTCATCATTCACACTGCTGCCACTCAGGGTGACCGTGTGTACCAGAGTATTGCCTTCATCCTGAGTATCACTGGTCACCGAGGACACGGTGATATCGCTGGCATCCGTAATGGTACCGGTTGCGGCAACACCGCCAACTGTCAGGTCGTAAAACTCGCTATTCTCAACATCGGCATCGGTCGCCGCATCGGTGGACACAGTGAAGCTGGTCACACCTGCGGGCACGGTAATCACGCCCGCGTTCAGGGTAACGCCGTCACTGAACTGCAGGTTACTCCAGTCGCCGGACTCCGTGGTGTTATCCGCCAGTGAGAAGCTGAACGTTTCATCATTCACACTGCTGCCACTCAGGGTGACCGTATGCACCAGGGTATTGCCTTCATCCTGAGTATCACTGGTGACTGAGGACACGGTGATACCACTAGCATCCTCAATGGTGCCGGTCGCGGCAACACCGCCAACCGTCAGGTCGTAAAACTCGCTATTTTCTACACCAGCATCGGTCGCCGCATCGGTGGACACGGTGAAGCTGGTCACACCTGCGGGCACGGTAATCACGCCCGCGTTCAGGGTGACGCCGTCACTGAACTGCAGGTTACTCCAGTCTTCAGGTTCAGTAGTATTGTCTGCCAGTACGAAGCTGAACGTTTCATCATTCACACTGCTGCCACTCAGGGTGACCGTGTGAACCAGGGTATTGCCTTCATCCTGAGTATCACTGGTGACCGAGGACACGGTAATATCGCTGGCATCCGTAATGGTACCGGTCGCGGCAACACCGCCAACTGTCAGGTCGTAAAACTCGCTATTCTCAACATCGGCATCGGTCGCCGCATCGGTGGACACGGTGAAGCTGGTCACACCTGCGGGCACGGTAATCACGCCCGCATTCAGGGTAACGCCGTCACTGAACTGCAGGTTACTCCAGTCGCCGGACTCCGTGGTGTTATCCGCCAGTGAGAAGCTGAACGTTTCATCATTCACACTGCTGCCACTCAGGGTGACCGTGTGAACCAGGGTATTGCCTTCATCCTGAGTATCACTGGTCACCGAGGACACGGTAATATCGCTGGCATCCGTAATGGTACCGGTTGCCGCAACACCGCCGACCGTCAGGTCGTAAAACTCGCTATTCTCAACATCGGCATCGGTCGCCGCATCGGTGGACACGGTGAAGCTGGTCACACCTGCGGGCACGGTAATCACGCCCGCGTTCAGGGTAACGCCGTCACTGAACTGCAGGTTACTCCAGTCGCCGGACTCCGTGGTGTTATCCGCCAGTACAAAGCTGAACGTTTCATCATTCACACTGCTGCCACTCAGGGTGACCGTGTGCACCAGGGTATTGCCTTCATCCTGAGTATCACTGGTCACCGAGGACACGGTGATATCGCTGGCATCCGTAATGGTACCGGTTGCGGCAACACCGCCAACTGTCAGGTCGTAAAACTCGCTATTCTCAACATCGGCATCGGTCGCCGCATCGGTGGACACGGTGAAGCTGGTCACACCTGCGGGCACGGTAATCACGCCCGCGTTCAGGGTAACGCCGTCACTGAACTGCAGGTTACTCCAGTCGCCGGACTCCGTGGTGTTATCCGCCAGTGAGAAGCTGAACGTTTCATCATTCACACTGCTGCCACTCAGGGTGACCGTGTGCACCAGGGTATTGCCTTCATCCTGAGTATCACTGGTCACCGAGGACACGGTGATATCGCTGGCATCCGTAATGGTACCGGTTGCGGCAACACCGCCAACTGTCAGGTCGTAAAACTCGCTATTCTCAACATCGGCATCGGTCGCCGCATCGGTGGACACGGTGAAGCTGGTCACACCTGCGGGCACGGTAATCACGCCCGCGTTCAGGGTAACGCCGTCACTGAACTGCAGGTTACTCCAGTCGCCGGACTCCGTGGTGTTATCCGCCAGTACAAAGCTGAACGTTTCATCATTCACACTGCTGCCACTCAGGGTGACCGTGTGCACCAGGGTATTGCCTTCATCCTGAGTATCACTGGTCACCGAGGACACGGTGATATCGCTGGCATCCGTAATGGTACCGGTTGCGGCAACACCGCCAACTGTCAGGTCGTAAAACTCGCTATTCTCAACATCGGCATCGGTCGCCGCATCGGTGGACACGGTGAAGCTGGTCACACCTGCGGGCACGGTAATCACGCCCGCGTTCAGGGTAACGCCGTCACTGAACTGCAGGTTACTCCAGTCGCCGGACTCCGTGGTGTTATCCGC
This sequence comes from Amphritea atlantica, assembly GCA_024397875.1. NCBI lineage: Bacteria > Pseudomonadati > Pseudomonadota > Gammaproteobacteria > Oceanospirillales > Oceanospirillaceae > Amphritea > Amphritea atlantica. The sequence goes on along the minus strand of CP073344.1, from coordinate 1,233,705 downwards.
CAGTGAGAAGCTGAACGTTTCATCATTCACACTGCTGCCACTCAGGGTGACCGTGTGCACCAGGGTATTGCCTTCATCCTGAGTATCACTGGTCACCGAGGACACGGTGATATCGCTGGCATCCGTAATGGTACCGGTTGCGGCAACACCGCCAACTGTCAGGTCGTAAAACTCGCTATTCTCAACATCGGCATCGGTCGCCGCATCGGTGGACACGGTGAAGCTGGTCACACCTGCGGGCACGGTAATCACGCCCGCGTTCAGGGTAACGCCGTCACTGAACTGCAGGTTACTCCAGTCGCCGGACTCCGTGGTGTTATCCGCCAGTACAAAGCTGAACGTTTCATCATTCACACTGCTGCCACTCAGGGTGACCGTGTGCACCAGGGTATTGCCTTCATCCTGAGTATCACTGGTCACCGAGGACACGGTGATATCGCTGGCATCCGTAATGGTACCGGTTGCGGCAACACCGCCAACTGTCAGGTCGTAAAACTCGCTATTCTCAACATCGGCATCGGTCGCCGCATCGGTGGACACAGTGAAGCTGGTCACACCTGCGGGCACGGTAATCACGCCCGCGTTCAGGGTAACGCCGTCACTGAACTGCAGGTTACTCCAGTCGCCGGACTCCGTGGTGTTATCCGCCAGTACAAAGCTGAACGTTTCATCATTCACACTGCTGCCACTCAGGGTGACCGTGTGCACCAGGGTATTGCCTTCATCCTGAGTATCACTGGTGACTGATTGAACTTCGAATACACTGTTTTCAGTAATAACGCCTTCACCAGACTGACCGCCCACGGTCAGGAAAAAGCTTTCAGATTCAGCCTCTTTAACGTTATCAAGGGTAGTAGGAATAGTGACTGTAAACGAAGTTACGCCTGCAGGTACCAAAACATTGCCGCCGACAAAAGTCACCCCGTTACTGAATGAAGAATCAGTGAGCAAATCGGTGTAATCAACGCCACCACCAGTAGCAGTACCATCAGCCAGACCTATAGCGTAGCTCTGCACACTATTACTGGAACCTGATAAATTAACGGTAAAGATAGCCTCTGAACCTTCTGGAACAGTCACGCTATTAAGTTGAGTTTCTGGATTACCGACAAAGATGACGGTTGGGATTTCCGCTGCAACAAACTCACCAGTATCTTCAACGTACGGATCAGGCGTATAAAGATCTGCTGCTGTATCAAAGCCTGCCTGGGCTATCACCTCTTCAGCGGTACGGCCGACCGTCTGAAAATCAGAAAAACCTGCACGTGATGGAGGAGTATTACCCGCGGCGGTTTCTTCGAGAATTTCCGTAGGATCCTGGCCAGCAAGAATCGCTTGCTGAATATCGGCTACTTCAAGGCCTTCGGCCCCAACGGACTGGATCACCAGCACCATCTCACCGGTCTCAGGATCAATCTCAAGTACAGCGGCTGTGTCAGACGGAATCGTCTCGATCTTATCCGGACCCAGATTCAGTTCCGCATTTCCATTTGGGCGAACAACAATCATATCCCCGGCACTGATCTGCGCACCTGCTTCGAGCTGACGCTCGGTGCCCTGCGTATCAATTGCGACAACTTCACCGGATACATTGACCACCATACCTTTGGTGTTTTCTATATTTTCCATAACTCCCCCCAAGAAGTAATTTTCTGACTGTCAGGACATCGATTAATTATGTGCCTGCGCATTGCACACTGTATGCCTTTAGATACAAACGATCATGTACAAACAGCTTAGCAACCAGAATACCGTTTAATTATTTGCCTATAGTATTGCAGGCATTTGACCTTAAATACACTATTTTAAGTAACATTTATACCCATTTCGGTGCTCACTCACCAAACGCATCAATGTTTTAAATTATTATTCAAACACTTACATGTTGCAATTAAGAGACAGAGTAAAGATTTGACTACAATCCGTCAATTTATCCCCTGTTTTTTTACAGTTAACCGAAACAACTGAAGATAACGATATAACAGCTAATACACTGAGCCTGACAACAGAAGCAAGACGCACTCTCTAGCCGGGTATCACGAAACCAGATCGACTATCTGAGGTGAATTTTTATGCCGTCATTCCAATGGTTCATGCCAACCAATCTCATTAGCTGTCAACGGCCCGACCACGACATCATTGAGGCTTTGCGGCATCAATAACCAGCCAGGAGAGACTTTTACCCGCCCCGCCATCACCTCAGCCCGAACCTGAGGCAATAGCGGCGCCTGATCCGGATCAGCATATCCCTCTGGATAGAGCGGCTCGTTGGTATCAGGGTTGTATTTGTCCGATGCTCCGAATGTATGCATCAGCTCATGGGCGATAACAAAATTATTTGTCCCCATGTAATCCACACTGGCAAATCCGTTTACCAATCCAATCATCCCCTTTTGCAACCCCAGTGAATGTGACAATTGCTGACTTTCCCGGGGCGAGAAATACCGCAGATAGATTCTCACATCGGGTTCTGGCCCGCTCCAGCTATCATTGCGCCATGACCACCAGCGCATATGAAGACTCCAGAAAATTCGCTCGAATAACGATGCATCCAGCTCAATTTCCGGAGGCTGAAGCAAAAGCGCCGGTGCCAGATAAAACTCGGCGACAGAATCCAGATTTACCTGATAACGGCGACCTTCTCGTTGAAAAAACTGCTCAATGTCATCGAAATGCTCTGCGCTGAGGGCGTTGATGTAAGCCTCAGTATCTCTCCGCCCATCTCCATTGATTGGATATAAAACCACCCAGACAGGCCTGTTCCAGGACTGTATACGGACACTGGTTAGCCAGGCATTCATCGCGACCACAAACAGAACAATAAGTAACAGGGTTATCCGCAGCGTCCGAAACCGGAAGATTCTCAGCATAGTTCCTCCATTATCAATGCTGATCAGAAAACTTTCGAAAGTTCAGTTAAATTCTGCCTGAACAGATCGAAGGGCTAGCCAACTATATCAGTTAAAAGCATAAACAATTAATGAATAACGCAGAGTCTTTCCCACAGCGATGAGCATCAGAGAGAGAAGCAGGTGACACCGGAGCCAACCGGCCGCAAAACAGAGAGGGTCACCAATAACAGGCAACCATGACAAAAACAGCGCGGCGGGGCCAAACCTTTGAATAATAGACAGAGCACGCCGCTGACCTCTCTTTTCTGGCTGCGGCACCGGCCAGCGAATTGCGATCCACCAGCCCATCGCAAACGTCACGATCCCGCCAAGACTGTTGCCAACACTGGCAACTAACAATAACACCTGCGGCTGATATTCAGGCTGCGTCAACAGATACCCCAGCAGTATCTCAGAACCACCCGGCATCAGGGTAGAGGCGATAAAGCTGCTAAGAAACAGCCCCCACAACCCCGGATCAGTCATTGCGGCTGATTACCTGCTCGGTACGCTCCATGTCGGCACGGATACAACGCAATACTCCATACTCATACAGTCCATCCAAAGCGTCGTAAACGGGTTTAAGCGCCACACCGCAGGATGCCATACATTCACACATTATCTGCTGTACCAATTGTAACTGATCGCCACTCAACACCACCACATCGGCCAGACTCAACTGCCCTTCGGCAATGCCATCCGCCAGATGATTGTAGATCACGTTTTCTGACAGATGCTGCTGCCGGGCAACCTGGGCTACTGTCATTCCCGTACGGTAGAGCGTAACAGACTCCTGCACCTGCAGATCTTTATTCTGAGTTTGCTGCTGTTCTGACTGGTACTCTCGAATCAACTCCAGAAACGCATCACCATATAACTCCAGCTTACGTTCACCTATTCCGCTCAGACGCCCCATTTGCTGATGAGTCAATGGACGGTACATCACCATCTCCATCAGCGTAGCATCATGAAAGATCACATAGGGTGGCACATCCTGCTCTTTTGACAGCGTCATCCGCAGACTCTTGAGTGCATTCCACAAACCATAATCCTCCACATCCAGCTTCTGTTGCGGATCATTTCGTTTACGGAACGACTCCTGCTTGCGCTTATCCTGACGCATCTCTATCTGCAGCTCACCTTTCAGTAAAGGGCGACAACTGTCAGTCAGGAAGAGCACGCCGTGACTGTTCCCTGCCACGCTCAGATATCCACGGGCGACCAGTTGCCTGAATACGGAGCGCCATTGATTTCGATCCAGCTCTTTTCCAATACCAAAGGTACTCAGCTGGTGATGCTTAAGCTCCTGCACCCGGTCACTGGCTTTCCCCAGCAGCACTTCGATTATATGATTTACGCCAAACCGCTGACCGCAACGGTATACCGCTGAAAGCGCTTTGCGGGCGGATTCCGTCGCATCCCAGACCGGCACCGGTTCAAGACAGGTATCACAGTTGCCACAGGGCTCGGGCAGGGGCTCGCCAAAATACGTCAGCAGGGTCTGACGCCGACAACTGGTGATCTCACACAACCCCAGCATCGCTTCAAGCTTTTGCCGCTCAATACTTTTATGCAGATCATCCGCCTGCGAACTTTCCAGCATCTGTCGAAGAAAAATAACATCCTGCAACCCGTATACCATCCAGGCATCAGCCGGCAGACCATCACGACCGGCCCGCCCGGTTTCCTGATAATACGCCTCGACACTTTTGGGCAGATCAAGATGAGCGACAAACCGTACATTGGGTTTATCAATACCCATACCAAATGCAACGGTGGCAACCATCAGAATATTTTCTTCGGTGAGAAAGCGGTGTTGATTATGCCGTCGCAGTTCCGCATGCAGTCCGGCATGATAGGGCAGCGCATTAAATCCCTGCTCCTGCAACCACTGCGCCGTGTCTTCCACTTTTTTTCGGGAGAGGCAGTAAACAATACCTGAATCACTGGCATGTTCTGCTTTAAGGAACTTCAGCAACTGCTCTTTAGCCCGGTGTTTCTGTCCGATCCGATAGCGAATATTGGGCCGGTCAAAACCCTGGATGAACTTACGTGCAGCCTGCAACCCGAGCCGCTCACAGATCTCCTCCCGGGTACGCTCATCAGCGGTAGCGGTCAGAGCGATACGCGGCACCCCGGGAAAACACTCCTGCAGGTAGCTCAGCTGCAAGTATTCCGGCCGGAAATCATGCCCCCACTGGGAGACACAGTGCGCTTCATCTATAGCGAACAGAGCCAGTTGACACTCTGATAGCATTTTCAGGGTGCGAGGCTGCAGTAACCGCTCAGGCGCAACGTAGAGAAGATCCAGCGTTCCACTGCGCAACTGATGCTCCACCTCCTGCGCCATGGCGAAATCCATCGACGAATTGAGATAACCTGCGGCTATCCCCCACTGAGACAGAGCCTGGACCTGATCCTGCATCAGTGCAATCAGCGGCGATACCACCACAGCAACACCAGGACGAATCAGTGCAGGCAACTGATAGCAGAGCGATTTTCCGCCGCCAGTAGGCATGACCACCAGCGCATCGCCACCCGCCATCAACGTCTCAATAACGTCCTGCTGCGGCTCACGAAACTGGTCGTATCCGAATATCTGTTTTAGGAGCTGTTGTGCCTTTTCTATCATGGCCGGCATTATCCGGGATGAAACACAGACTGTCATCCAGATTTATCTGATTCAGGCAGATTAACACTACGATCTAAAGCCTTTCGCTGTTAGAATCTGCTCACACTTTCTTAGCCGGACCCGAACCTATGCAAAATGCGATGCTGAATACACCCCTGACTGATGAGGAGCTGGATGAGCTCGAAGCATTTATGTTCTCAGACGCCGTGTCTGAAGACGCTCTGGATCTGGTTGGCACACATGGTTATTTCTGCGCACTGAACATCAGCCCGGTCAAAATCACTGAGAAGCAGTGGCTTCAGGAGCTGTTTGATGGTGTCCCTGAATACAACTCAGAAAAAGAGAAAGCACGCATTGAAGGATTGCTGCGACGCCTGTACTTCAGCATTGGCAGCGATCTTTACAACGATCAGGATATGCTGCTGCCCTGCGAACTGACACTGGAAACTGAAGAAGATGAAGAGCAAAGCCCGCTAACCAGTTGGGCTCAGGCCTTCATGGAAGCCGTATTCCTGAAAGAGGACGAATGGTTTAACCACCAGGCAGAAGAAGAAGTCGCTGAGCTGATGCTGCCAATCATGATCGCTTCAGAACTGTTTGAAGATGAAGAGTTTGTCAAAATGCGCGCCGACACTAAGCTTTGCGATGAGATGTGCCGCACCATTCCGGAGCTGCTGGTCGATCTTTATCTGCTATTCCACGCGCCAGCTGACAAAAAGTAACCCCGACACCCTCGGTTACACAACAAAAAGCCCGCCGATCAGCAGCGGGCTTTTTTACGCCAGCAAAACGCTCCGATTACACTTATCGCACAATCCGCGCAGTTGACCCCTGACGCAGAACCCGAACCCGCTCACCGGGCTGAAAGAAGCCATCACTGTCAACCTCCTGAACGACAGAGATCGTCCTGCCACTTTCAAGGGTAACCGTGATCTCCTGCCCCTGCTTTCGGGTAGAGTTCTCTTCAATTTTCTGCCCCACAATACCGCCAGCGACGGCCCCCATAACAGAGGCAATACTGCTGCCTTTACCGCCACCAACAGTACTGCCGGCGATACCACCCACTATAGCGCCGGCACCGGCCCCCAGAGGGCTGTCAGTCCGGCCTTCTATCACGACAGGCTTAACCGCCTCGACCCAGGCAAATTCAACATTCTGAACCTTTCGCGCCTCACTCCGGGAATAGGTATCACCACTCAGCGACGAAGCACAGCCCTGCAACATCAGCACGGCTGCTGCAAAAATAACAATAATAGTTTTATTCATAAGTCAGTCCTGAAAACCGTTGTAATGTTATAGGCTAAGTATAACCTGACATGCTTAATCCAAGCAGTGATCCTCTTATACCAGATTCGTGCCTCTGCACAAATCCTGCAGGGGTAGTGTCAGTATAATTTTCCCTGCCTTAACGGATCTTTAACAACACCTGACAGATCAGTGACCAACAGACCTCTTTAAACTTCTGTGACCACGGCCGCTGACGCCACTGAGCATATAAAACTTCATGACTGCGTGTCATATCACTGATAAGCAACTGTTCGACAGCTCGGGTCAGTTTCGGTTCCACCACTTCCAGGTTGGCTTCCAGGTTCCAGCGCAGATTCCAGTGATCCAGGTTACAGGATCCTGCAGAAATCCAGTTGTCACACAACCCAAGCTTGGTATGCAGGAATGAGGGCTGATACTCAAATATCCGCACACCCGATTGCAATAGCCGCCGGTAATAGCGCTTCGAGGCGTGATACACCCAGGGATGATCCGTATCAGGCCCTGCGACAATGAGCCGCACATCAACACCCCGCAGGGCCGCACGACGCAGACTCCTGCGCACTGAAAAGGCGGGGAGAAAATACGCCGTTGCCAGCCAGACACGATCGCTCGCCCGATTCATGCGAAACACAAAGCTGCGCTTTATCTGCTGTACTTTCAACCCCTCCACCTCTGTCACTCTCGCCAACGCCCCTCCCAGACGCGTATTGTCCGGTGGACTGATTGCTGGCATAGCACCACCTGACTTAAGCCATTGCCTGGCAAACAACTGCACCATATCGGCGACTACCCGCCCCTGAACCTGCAACATCACTTCATGCCAGGCGGGTACAGCTTTTTCATGCCTGGAACGAAGGTATTCATCACTGATCCCGGTTCCACCGATAAAGCCTGTCTGTTGATCAGCAATCAGCAGCTTACGATGATCTCTGGCCAGATTAGCTGCCATCTTAAACAAACTGATCGGGTTATAACGCCTGACATGCACACCCGCGTGCTCAAGCCTTTGACTGTCCTGCTGACTAAATCTTCTGCCGCCAAAATCATCGATCAGCCAGCAAACCTGAACACCCCGCTGCGCGGCACAGATAAGCGCATTGATAAAGCGGTCAGCTACTGCGCCTGAGCTGACCATATAAAACTCCAGCAACAGAGAGTGACGAGCCTCATTTATCTCCTGAAGCATCCGGGGAATAAACTGGGTTCCCTCCACCAGAAGCTCAACCCGATTACCTCCGGACCAGCGATACCTGCCTGCCATACGCAGCTCCCTTTACTGTTAATTCAGCACCACGATCAGTGCTGATGCTGACCGTATAAACGGGCATAGAGTCCGTTCTGCTGCAGCAGCTCATCATGATCCCCTTGCTCTGCTACCTGACCATCTTCAAACACATAGACATGATCAGCCTGTTTTACAGCACTCAAACGGTGAGCAACAATGATGGTGGTACGCCCCCGCAAAAAACTCGCCAGATCGCGGTGCAGATTAAACTCCGTCTCCGCATCCAGCGCAGAGGTTGCCTCATCCAGAATCACCACTTTCGGGTCAGTCAGCACCATCCTGGCAATCGCCAGCCGTTGCCGCTGCCCTCCTGATAACCTGACGCCCTGACGCCCCACCATCGTATCCAGACCACTATCAAGGTGGCGCACAAAAGGTTCCAGCTGCGCCACCGCCAAAGCCTGCCAGAGCTGTTGATCAGTATATTCGCGCCCAAGCGTCAGATTACCCCGGACTGAATCATTAAACAGCGCCGGATGCTGCAACACCGTGGCGACATTTTCCCGCACCCGATCCAGACCGATCTGCTCAACGGGCACCCCACCAAACAACACCCGCCCCCGCTTCGACTGATACAACCCCAGCAACACCTGCACCAGAGTTGATTTCCCCCCGCCACTGGCCCCCACCAGAGCAATCTTCTGACCCTCATCTATTTTCAGCGACAGACCCCGCAGTACCTCCTGCCCATCGATATAGCTGAAATGGATATCCTGAAGTTCTATGGCAACCGTTGTTCTATCCTTAAACGGGTTTTTCAGGTGGGGGTAGTCAGGCTCTTCATCCAGCTCAACCAGCCGGTTAATACGCTGTAAAGCCGCTTTCGCCCCATAAAAAGCATACTGAATTCCCAATACCTCCTGCACCGGCCCCATCATAAACCAGAGATAGCCAAATACAGCCATCATCTGACCAATACTGAGATCGGAAAACACCACCATCCCCATCGACAGCGCCCGGAACATATCAAAACCAACCAGGAACACCATAAAACTAAAGCGATTGGCCGCCTCGCTGCGCCATTCAAACCGGGTGGAGTGATCTCGCAGCGAGCGGGCATCACCGATCAGCCCCTGGAGATAGTGATTTTCCCGGTTGGCTGCACGAATCTGATAGATCGCCTCGAGCACCTCGGTGAGACTACCCTGAAACTGTTCGTAGGCCCGGTTTTCGCGTTTTTTCAGTTCTTTAACCTGCTTACCAATGGTCATCGTCAGCCAGACAACCAGCGGGTTAAGTAACAAGATAAACAGCGCCAGCTGCCAGTTCATCCAGACCAGCACCACAGCGGTTCCGATAATGGTCAGCAGTGCGATCAGCAAGCGACTGACCGAAGCACCAACGAAGCGGTCAACGGTATCCAGATCAGTAATAAAGTGGGAGCTGACCGAACCACTCCCCAGTGACTCATACTCAGCCATTGAGATCCGTTTCAGTCGCTGCAGCAATCCGGCCCGGATACGATAGATAACCTCTTTCGCAATAATGGAAAACTGCCGCCCCTGCCAGACATTAAACACCAGAGCCGCAGCCCTCAGCACAATGGTCAGTATCAGTATTGCGGTAATGTATAGCACCGGCCCCTGCCAGCCCTGAGGAAAAACAGCGTTACACCAGCTTACCAGCGTTCCCGGCTGATTAAGCAGCACCTCATCCACCAGCATCGGCATTAACAGCGGCAGCGGCACACTGGCACAGGTTGCCAACAGGGCAATCAGGTTAGCCTTTATCAATAAAGGCCGGTATTCCAGCGCAACACTGAAAATATATCGCCAGTTATAATGAGGCTGATCCATAACGAGGGGCACACTCCCTGAGAGTCATTTCGGTTAGTCTGTATATACGAAGTTTAGCCAGATTCAGACGACTACTGCAGACGACAGAGACAAAAAAACCGCTAATGCGGTTTTTTTGTCTGCTATCTGACGCTGTCCAGACCAGAGAAATAAAGCCCGGCCGGCTCAATGATCACCTTTCGAGCCACCCATGCAGTTGGGCGACTGAGGGATTTCACCGTTCTGTTGCTGCCACTCTGCGGCAGTATACAGATGCAGCGCCAGCGCATGGATCGGGTTATTCATCAGTTCAGAAAGCGCCCCATAGACCAACTGATGGCGGGCAACCGGTCGCTTACCGGCAAAATCATCCGCCACAACAGCCAGCTTAAAATGACTTTCCGTTGCCGGACCACTGTGCATATGACTCTCATTTTCAATCACCAGATGCTGCAAGGCCAGTGCCTGCCCCAGACGCTGCTCTATCTCTGTCGCTATACTCATATAAATCCTGACTCTATCAATGGTCTGCCGAATCGGCAGCCAGCTTACTGAATTTGGAATGAATCCGCCGGGTAATCAGCGCCACAGCAATAATGACCAGTGGCATAGCGATTCCCAGCGAGAGACTCTTATTGATATCTAACCCCTGATCATACAGCACACCGATGAAAATCTTTACCAAACCGATAGCGTAATAACTGATCGCTGCCACGGAAAGCCCTTCAACCGTATGCTGCATCATCAGCTGAATTTGTGAGCGCCGGTCCATTGAACTTAACAACTCCTGATTCTGTCCCTGAATCGACAGCTCAACCTGGGTACGCAACATATCGCTGACCCGGTCTATTCTGCGTGACAGATCTTCAAGGCGTCCCGCGGTTGCCTTACAGGTGCGCACCGCCGGAATCATTCGCCGGGTAATAAACTCCTGCAATGTCAGGTGACCAGACACTTCGTCTTCCCGCAGATCCGCAAGACGCTGCATCACCAGATCCTGATAGGCATTAGTGGCATTAAAGCGAAACGTAGAACTGGCGCGATAGGCCTCAACCCGCGCGGCGAGATGGGTCAGCCGACTAAGCAACTGTCGCTCATCGCGACAATTGGCATCATCATACTGTTCGCTGGAGAGAATCTGTGTCAGCTCAGCCAACTGCTGATCCATCTGCTGTAGTTGCGGACCGATTGAGCGAGCCATCGGTAACCCCATCAGGGTCATCAGCCGATAGGATTCGATCTCCAGAAGCCGCTGAATCAAACGTCCCAACTGACTGTCACTCATCTCCCGGTTATAGATCAGGAACCGGCCAAAGCCGTCACTGTGCATCCGGTAACTGGTCCACACCTGCGCAGCCCCCTGTGAAGGCTGACTACCCACCAGACGCATCGCTTCGAAGTGGCTTTTTACCTCGGGAATAGTGGGTTCACCAATTTTACGAACATCTTCTACCGACATATGAAAGGCCGCCACAACCTCACCACAGATACCGTTCAGCCACCCTTCCGGCAGATGGCTGATGCCGGTTTCAGCAAATGGATCACGATGATGCCCACCGAGCCAGATAAAAGTATAGGAGACAAACTCCATATGCTTTTCACGCCGCACCTTAAGCTTATCAAACTGCTGCTGAAAGCACGGCTCATCCTGCTCCGGCACCCGACCACCCAGCATTTCACAAAGCTGCTGCAGGTGACGGAACTGTTCATCTTTCTGCGCTTCACTACACAGCACTGAAAGATGAGAAATCCGGGCAGGACTGGGAATAACCTGAAACGGTCTTGAGTGCATCTCTTCGTAGAGAGATTCTCTCATTGAATGCATTTCAAGCCGAAGATTGGCAGTGACAGACATCAAACTTCCTGATTTCTATTAACGATGCACTATTGTTAGCGAAACCAGTCATTTAAAGCAACTCTACTGAATACCCGCGACAAAAGAACCCTGTCAATCCTCCAATGGAGCCAGCATCAGAGGCGTCTGCAACAGATCTACCGCCATCACCTGAGGCGTGACATCAAACCATTCGAGAAACATATCCAGCGTTCTGTCCCGGGGCCAGTGATCACCAAATTCATCCCAGGCGGCCAGTTCATTAGCGAATATTTTTTCACAATGTAACGCTAACTGCTGAGAGACATCGGCTTCGCTCTGAAACTCTTCGGTAAGATAGACACTGCCTTCGGCGCGATGCTCCTCCAGCGTCATTGACTGATTCAGTTCATCCTGCTGCAGATTGGCCCAGTCAACAAATGGCTGACGCGGCAAAACGGCAAATCCGGAACGGTTGATCAGTTTCATAGAGGCTTCTCCCGACTTCAGCTAAACTAGTGGCCAGCATTATAACCTCAGCCCCCGAGATGTGAATGAATATCCGTTGCCTGCCCCACCTGAACACCAAACAAGCCTGGCTTGATTTCTGTAAGCGAGAAGTGCCTTCCTGCTTTACCGAGCAGCCGGAAGCGATGGTGGATTTTCAGACAACCTATCTGATGATTACAGTGCTGGACAACAATACCCGACATGGCAAGCAGGCCATTAAATACAGTCTCGGTTCTCGCAGCTCGCTGAAACCCGCCTGGAAATTTATTCAGGCCTGCGATTTTAATCTGCAGATGATGATTGATGGCCTGGCGGAGATTAACTTCGATGGAAATGTGCGGGATAACTCGCTGCTGAAGGCGCATACCGAGCTGACCGTACGCAAGTTTTTCTCTAAAGACCGATCGATTATCTCGCCCGGAAACCTTGGCCCGATGAGACCACTCACTGAACCGCCTTCCCCCTGGACGCTGCAACACCTCGCTCGCCTATTGGCGAATGATCAGTTCCGGGATTTACGGACAGAACAGCTTGCGCTACCCAACAATGACCAGGTGATGGTGGAGTTCAGAGGCATTCCTACTCCCGGGGCCCGGGAGATACTGGCCGGAATCATTAATCAACCCGAACAGTGGCAGGTTCGGCCACACCCGAATGATACTGACCGGTTGATTGTTTTGCGACAGAATACCCCGCTGTGCAGCTTAGCAGCGGACTTTAAACTACCTGAAGCAAAACTGGCCCAACGGGGAACCCGCTGGGCCAGCTCAGTCTGATTGAATTACTACGCTGCTATCAGGCCGGTATCAGCCCCTCAACATCTTCGCCACTCTCTTCGTCTTCAGGCTTGCCGATCAGACGATAAGGGTTATCCGAGTTCAGCAGCTCCTTACCGTTTTTAGTCGGAAACTCCACATCGATATCGACAATACGTCCGTCACGACAGACGTTGATAATGGTATCCATGGTAGTCGCCATCAGCGAGTATTTATCATCGGGAGCCGCAATCAGCGTCTGCAGTCCCAGATCACTCATAAAGCCCAGTGAGGTTACGGTGTTTTCGGCATCGAGCTTATTGAACGCTTCATCGAATACTGACAAGCTAATGCCCCCCAGCGTCACACCATCGATACTCTCCCGCAGTCGGTAGGTTGCCCCCATCGCTGCGGCGATCGCCACATAAAAAGGCACCTGATGCTCACCACCGGAACCGGTTTTAATCCGCTGAGTCAGGGTTGTCTTACGATTCCCCTCAAGATCTTTAACCACTAACTCAAAATTATAGAAGTTACGGTAATCCTGCAGCAGACTGCTTTCCCCCTCATCTTTAAGCACCTCATGAATCTTGGCCAGTGCATCCTGATGGGGACGTTTTTCATCATATTTGAAATCAAACAGTGAACCGACATTCGCCTGATCCATCCGAGTGTAGGCCTCTACCAGCTCAAGAATATCCTTGAGTTCCGGATTGGGCATCATCTCGAAGCTGTACATTTCACGATGGAATGGGCGGTTTTTCAGGTGGGCATTCAACTCCCGGATAAGCTCTTTAATCTTATCGATCTGATCTTTCAGGTGCGCTACAAAATCAGAGCGGAATGAGGTCTCCGCTTCCAGTCTCGCCCGCTCAGCCTTCTCAGTATATTCAGCCAGCTCGCTGTCACGCAGCGACTGAATAGTATCATCAACAAACTGCGCTAACTGCGCGTGAGTAGAATCCTCACTCACCTTATCCAGCTCCTGATGACTCAGGCCGGAACCATGATAGCGCGCCTTATATTGGGCGACACCGTCACGCACGGTATTCTTTTTACGCTCCACCAGGCTCAGTTCAGACTGTGCCTTCTTAGCCGATTCAAAGATAATTCTGTCCAGATCACCGGAACAGGACTCATCCATATAATCTCGCTTTTCCTGAGCAGACTGTGCATCAAAATTAGCGTCGGCTTCGCATTTTGCTCTGGCAGCTGCATGCTCTTCCAGTTCATTATCCAGCACCTCAAGCGAGGCGTTGTCTTTGATCAGGCTGGTACGGGTCGACTGAAGCTTATCCATCAGCTTCTTCTGTGCATCCTGAGCCGCTTTCTGCGCATCAACCAGCTCAGTAATCCGCGCGTGTATGCCACTGTCATCCTGATTACGCAGATCGGTAATACCCTGACGATAGCCGTCAATCTCAGTTTGCAGCATCTCCCGCTGATTCACCAGATCGAAGGTACGCTCGGTAACGCCGGTCAGCGCAGCAGTCATGCGAATCAGGTTTTCGCGTAAACTATCGAGTGCTTCATGGTCTTTATTCAGTGCACTGAACTCAGCCATCATCTGCTCAACCTGACGATCCTGCTGCTGCAACTGATGCTGACGGCGGCCTCCGCCACTGCCCATCATCGGCGCTTCTTCACGAATCGAGGTCGTCGTCCCCTCTGTCTGCAGCATGCAGTCATAGGTCAGCGCCCGCTCCTGTTTCAGCAGTTCACTCTCAGTTTCAACCGCCATCACCCCGCCCAGGGCACGATTCATATAGGCCTGAGCATCATCACTCTGGCAGTCGACAAACTGCGCCAGCGAGCCGGGTTTGGAACGGTTGAGCCATTCATGGGATTTGGTGGTGTTAACCACCCGACAGCCCTTCAGATGACGCCCTTTACGGCGATACAGCGTGATCGCCTCTTTAACCCGGTCAGGATCGACAATCAGCGCTTCCCGACGGGCGCCGAGGAAACTCTCAATGGCAATACGCCACTTCTCATCGTTAATATCCACCAGCTCACAGATCGGCGTAGATTCGATACCGTAATCCTTGAGCAGTTGCATCAGCTCACGGGTATTACGTCGCAGCGGCGCACGCCCCTCTTTCAGCTGCTCAACCGCACTTTTCTGACTCTGAATTTCACTGCGCAACTCATTCATGCGGATAACGGAAGATTCAAACCGGCGGGCGATCTCACGGCGTACCGAGTCGACCGATTCTTTCAACCGATTTAAATTGTTATCAACATCCACCGGTGCCTGCGGCCAGGCTTCCGCCATCATATCCTCACCGGAGCGCCACAAATCAACAGAGTCTTTGACCACCGGAATAAAATTCTCTGGCAGATATTGCTGATAGTTGGCAAAACTGACAGCGGAGCGCAGCAGGGCATAGACATGCTGAATTTTTTCTTTGACCACATTCAGCTCATGCTGACGGGCATTAATTGAATTCTCCAGCGCCTTAACCTTATGCGCGCTGTCGGTATTATTCAGCTCCGCACGGGTGTTAGCCAGGGACTGCATGATCTCATTGAGCTGTTCGCTCTTGGTTTCCAGATCCCCCTGCAGAGTCGTCTCTTTCTCCTGATTAAGCTCGAGACGCTCTCCCGCTTCCTCTTTTTTCAGGTCCGCGTGCTCAAACCGGGTTTCGTGCACCACCCATTCATACTCAACTGAGTTTTTAACGTTACGGTCGATCCCTTTGCACTGTTCCTGAACCTTTTCCAGTTCAACGATGCGGTTGTAAACCTCCCGGGTTTTCTGCTCCATCGCCCGGTATTCATCGAGGGACTTACGGAACGCCCCCACATGAACTATATTTTCATCCAGCACAAACTCACGGATAAACCGGGTTGGGCTATTGATCGGCACAAATTTCAGCGCATTACGGAAGTTTTTGACGAACTTCTCGTCATCGTTAGGCATCTGCTGATCATAGCTGAGCTCGGTCACCAGCTCACGGATAAAGCGATTAGCACGTTTTTCCAACTTCATCTCAGGACACTGTTTTAGCAAATTCTCGCGTACCACAGGCCACTCTTTTGGCAACCGGCCGCCATCCTGTTTGATGGTGAAGTCTTCCAGCGTAACGGAGAAATCAGGCAGTATAAAACGCCCGAGAACGTCCTCTTCCGGTAAGGAAAGAGAGGCACTGATCGCCAGTCCGACACAGGTCTCTTTACCGGTTTCAGTATCAAAAAAGCTCAGGGCGATATAACTGACTGAATCCTGTCGGGCATTCTCTTTCTTGCCCAGATCGTCCATGAAACCCAGACAATAGGTTCGCAGGCTCCGTTCACTCTTCTCGCCGGCACTGGCGTTAAAGCTGAGGTATTTTTTATTACCACCCATCAATACGGTCTGAATCGCATCCAGTAACGAAGATTTACCAGATCCGTTAGGGCCGATAACCGCCACATTGCCTTTAATCGGAATCTCAACTGCACCCAGAACATACCAGTTCACCAGCACCATACGGTTAAGCTGTTTCATCAGTTTGTCTCCTCTGGTGCAGCCAGCACGTTGTTTAGTTGTGGTTCAGCGTCAGCGTCCGGTGCAGCACTCACCCCGTCTTCAGCTTTTTCAACATCCCCCTCAGATTCCCCGGCAACAACGTCGTCAGCGGGTGCATCATCCGCTTCAGCCTCATCTGGCTCTGCAGCATTCTCACTGGCCACCACAGCGACTTTCGCAGGCAGTTCCTCATCCCGCTCTTCGCACAACGCTTCCAACTGACCGATATAGTCCTCTACCACAACCTGACGAATCGCCGGATTGATGGTTAACGGAATATTTTTAGGATCGGTTTCATGGGGTTTACCCCGCTCAATTACACCGTGACGACTGAACAGCGATAACAACTCTTTCAGACGGGTTTCATTGGGAATCTCCCGTCCGGTGAGGTTTTCATACAGGGTAAGTAACTCATCGGTACTGATGTAGGCACGTCCGGCCTCAACATCAAAAGATTCCAGTTTCTGCTCATATTGCTGGCGCAGACAGAGCAAAAACAGTGACTCATCCAGTTTAAGACGCATAAAGCGCTCTTCACCTTTGGGCAAAATTCCCAGGTAGGCTTCATCCGGCTGGTAGATCAGTGTCCAGCCGATGGCGGCAAAGAGGTTCACAAAGTAATCCACATGGGATGCAACCAGGAAATAACTGTCACGGTGCCCGGAACGCTCAGCATAGAGAAACTGGTTCACCAGCAGCATATTGGCGGCCCGGACGAAATCCTCTTCCTGATACTGATCGCTGCGACCGATGATTTTCTGCAGATCACCCAGCATTATACTTTCCTCTGAATACTGAAATCGCGACACTCAACCATATCCGCGACATTGACATATTTATCTTCAAACTTAATCTCATACTTATTAGCCGTTCCGCGCCCCTTCTTACCCAGCGAACGCATATGCCGCAGATAACTGAAACAGATGTAATCCTCGATACACTCAATGGTGAAATCGGTGGCTTTAATCTGCTTTTTATCAATCAGGTGACGCTCAACGTAGAGTTCAATATTCTCCGGCTTCACCTCCCGGCGCGCCTTGTAGTCCTTGAACAGCTGTCGCAGCTCCAGAACCCGCGGATCGATCTCCACCGGACGAATCACCCGGGGTTTAGTTTCAACCCGGCGCCGAACCGGTGAACGCACACTGCCAGGCGCGATAAACGCAACACTTTCAAGCGTATTGATGTGCGGTATTGAGCGGGAATCCAGCTTGGACACATCACTGATCAGACGGGACAACCGGGAACTCATCCCCGGTGTCGTCTTATCCATGTAGCGGACGGTATCAGCCACCCGTTTTTCCAGCCGGTAGCGGAAATCATCGATGGTTGCCAGTCGCTGATCCACCGATTCAAAGATACGGATAATCCGGTTGATATGGCTGTGAACCATCGCCTCAGCATCGGCAAAATTGAGCTCGAACTGCTCCTGATAATGTTTCGACAGTTTTTCCACTTTGAGCGGATCAAACTGCAGATCCCGCAGCATGGTCAGAATCTGACGCCGGAAGCGGAACGGGTTATTCTTGGTTTTCAGGGTCTTGTAGTCGGACACCAGAATGTGAGCAACAAACCGGTCGAAGAAACTGCGAACAATCTCCTGCGGGTTGGATGTCGCCGCCAGACTGATCTTCAGCTCACGCAGCCCCAGCATCATATCGGTAAGGTGAGCACTGAAATCTGCAGCGGTCTGAGCCGCTTCCTGCAAAGTGATACCCCGCCCGGCAGGATCACTAATGGCTGACTCCAGTGAACTGAGCACATTGAGCACGGCGCCGCCATAGCTGCGCTTTTCCAACTCATTGATACCAACTAACGTGCGCAACAGATAACTGATCGCCGGAGATAACAGCACGAAGGTACGGTAGATCCGCTGCTCCTCTTCCAGCCAGCCAGTTTCAACCAGCCGGCGGTAGATTCGGCTGGTATATTCCGCCGTTGAACGGGGCAGCTCCTGGCGGTCTGCATCAGACTCACCCTCTTCAGGTTCCCAGCGACGTACGCCCAGGCGCACGACCGTGTCCTCAATACAAGAGCGGACCAGGTCTTTAGGAACGAACGGATCGACAAGGTCTTCATCGAAGAACTGATCAGCCAGATCCAGCAGGACCGCCTCGTAGATATGTTTATTCTGTCCGGAAAAAGGGACAAAAATTGTTTCGGGAAGCTTTTTGAAAAGCATCTCAGCTAAAATCTCCGGGCACGCTGTCTGGAAAATATGGATCTGGATAGACGTGAAAAAGGTGTAAAGCGGGTCCGCCCCGTTCTCTGAAGATGCCACAGCCTCCAGAGGCGCGCTGCGCTGTTCACACTCATTTAAGACACACTATCCTTAAGAGGTACCGATGATAACGGAAATAGGCACACTGACCAAGTGGCAAAGAAGGTGCCACGAGACAACCCCACTCTTTTCACAAATAAATTTCAAAAAACAGTTTTAAATCAACATCATAAAAATATGATCAATGTTTAATCAGTCAGACCTTTTCGCCTGTTGCAGACGCGCATAGGCCGACAATAAATTATGGTGCTGAACAAAGCCCTCCAGCTCAAGTGTTGACTCAGGTAACCCGGAAAACACTCCATGCCCATCAATCATTTCCAACACATCAACTACCCTTTGTGCACCGTAGATCTGATTCAGCAGGCCGCGATAGCGGTCTAGCGAATGATCGACATCAAGCCGAAAACTCAGACATTGGTGTAAACAACGATACAGGATAGCCCGCTCCCCCTGCGTATAGTCAGACCGCTGTATCCACTCACTCCAGCTGAGCGCTTCCTGCAACTCCCCCAGTTTCAGGTTCAACAGGCACTTCAGTTCACCAACACGCAATGTACTCCAGACCGTAGACGGGTCAGGCAGGATACCGATGATATCGGCTACCCGCTGCCGATCAGCAAAGCCCCCCTCCTCCAGCTTAACCAGCAGGTTTTCAGCTTCCGCCTCTGTCAGTGCAGGCAAGCGCAACAACGACCGCCGCAGATCAATCCCGGTATTATTGTTATTCCATACCAGCTCATCTACCGGATAGACCTCAGACATGCCGGGCACGATAATCCGGCAACTGTAAACACCAAGATGCTCAAAATCAGCGATATAGATATCCATATCGACCTTGTGAATCAGGTGGCACAACTGCTCAAACTCCGCCTGAGTATCACCTTCGATATCCCACTCGGTAAAATCGTAATCCGTTTCGATAGAAAACAGATCCCAGGCAACAGCACCCGTAGAATCAATAAAATGAGCCTCAAGGTTATCCTGATCAGCAACAGCGGTAATATCAAAGCCTGGTAACGGAAAGCCATCCATCTGATCCAGCTTACGTCCCTGCAGCAGTTCAGTGACCGCCCGCTCAAACGCCACCTCAAATTTAGGGTGCGCTCCGAATGATGCAAAACAGCCGCCATCCAATGGATTGATCAGCGAGACATTCACTAACGGAAACTTACCTCCCAGTGAAGCGTCCTTTACCAGCACCACATAGCCCTGACCACGCAACGCCTCAATCACCTCAACGGTTGCGGGATAACGGTTTTGCACCCGCTGGGGAATATCCGGCAAACTGATACCCGAAGATATGATGGTATTCTTTATATGCCGCTCAAATATTTCTGAGAGCGCCTGAACCCGTGCTTCATACACGGTATTACCGGCAGCAATACCGTTGTTAACATACAGATTGCCAATGATATTAACGGGCATCCATACCTGATCACCGGTGCGCTGACGCTCGAAGGGAATTGCGCAGATACCCCGCGCCCGGTTTCCCGAGTTGGTATCCACCAGCATCGCAGCCTTCAGTTCGCCATCCATGTTGTAATGCAGCAGCGTTGGCTCATCCAGCAATCCATCCGGCAAAGTATTACCTGAAACCGGAAACCATCGCTCATTCGGGTAATGCACAAATGCGCCACTGGCAACAGAGTCACCCAGATAATAATCAGCGAAGAAATAGTTGCAGCTCAACCGCTCAAAAAACTCACCCAGCGCACTAGCGAGCGCGGCATCCCGGGAGGCCCCTTTACCATGACTGAAGAGCTGCGGATTGCTGCACTCCTGGAGATGGACAGACCAGACATTCGGCAGAGGGTTGAGCCACTGCGACTCTTCAACCTCAAAACCCAGCGCCTGCAGACGAGCCCTCATATGAAGAATTGAATCGTCCAGTGGTGCATCTTTTCCAGGAATCATCATAGGAAGTCCTTACTACCATTTTTATACTAAAAACCGGGGCTCAGTCTGTTATTTCACAGTAACCGGCAACACAGAGTATTCCATCATAACCCCGGTTATACAGAAAGCCATCCACAAGCGAAATGTCGCTTTAGTAATATCGTTTTAACACGCTGACAAACAGGCCTCTCGATTAAGCAGATCGTTATTTAACCACCTAATAAAACAGTAAAATA
The DNA here is from genome assembly GCA_024397875.1 of Amphritea atlantica. Classification (NCBI taxonomy): domain Bacteria; kingdom Pseudomonadati; phylum Pseudomonadota; class Gammaproteobacteria; order Oceanospirillales; family Oceanospirillaceae; genus Amphritea; species Amphritea atlantica. The sequence continues at coordinate 1,212,848 of CP073344.1, read as the reverse complement.
TTTTATCTTTTGTGCTTGACGCGTACTCTCCTCATCATTAATATACGCCGCCTCGGTTGAGATGATCCTTGATAGCTCAGTTGGTAGAGCAGTAGACTGTTAATCTATTGGTCGCTGGTTCGAGTCCAGCTCGAGGAGCCAACTTAATCGTACTGGATGTAATTCCTCGATAGCTCAGTTGGTAGAGCAGTAGACTGTTAATCTATTGGTCGCTGGTTCGAGTCCAGCTCGAGGAGCCATCTACTCAGAACGGGGCATAGCGCAGCCTGGTAGCGCATCTGGTTTGGGACCAGAGGGTCGTAGGTTCGAATCCTGCTGCCCCGACCACTTTCTCTCTAGCTTAGAGAATAAAGTGGTTAGATTCTGAGACACGTTTGAACATTTCGTGTATAAATATCGTTCTTAGTCGGGGCATAGCGCAGCCTGGTAGCGCATCTGGTTTGGGACCAGAGGGTCGTAGGTTCGAATCCTGCTGCCCCGACCATATTAAACTTATCTGGCTTGGCAACTTTCCAGATACGGATCACAGGCTAACAGTCTGTTTTCCAGGACTTTAATAACACGTCTGAATACAGTGTCTAAATAGTGTTCACCCTTAGTCGGGGCATAGCGCAGCCTGGTAGCGCATCTGGTTTGGGACCAGAGGGTCGTAGGTTCGAATCCTGCTGCCCCGACCACTTTAAGTAGAAAAGAACATAGCATCTGGAAATCTTCCGATCTGGCACACTTTTTAACTACCTGTCGCCGCTCACTACTTCTTAAGTGACAAGCTTTCTAAAATTATTCGCAATCACTCTTCATTGCATAGTCAGTAAGCTAAACGATCAAAACACCCTTTTTTCTTTTGCCGATATATTCGTGCAGATAACAACTGTTTTTCAGCACCTTCCCCTTCGCTGAACCTTAACGAAGTTATTTCGTTATTCACCGGGGTATACATTACCGTCTGTTTTATCCTGTATACAGTTACCCCGGATTTTTTTTCCTAAAATGATCAGCGCTAGCCCACAACACTCCAGAGATGACCGCTTGAGCATAACCCAGGCCTTCTGAGCGTTGTACTTTATATGATAAAATACACATTGTATCAGAAGTGATCTTAACGCTTGAAAGCCGCACAAATGAAGCCCGGCCACAAAGCTCAGAGATGCTATTCAATGCAATCTATTTATCATAACGGACCTTTGATGCCTGAATTAGACATCCGGACGCTACTCATTGTCACCGCCCTTATCTCTATGGGCTCGGCAGTGGCCCTGATTTATCTCTGGCGATCTCAAACTCATCCGAATGGGTCAGGCTTCTGGGCCGCGGGTATGTCCTGCATTGCTGCAGCCAGCATTTTAATCACTGAACGCGGCAATATCCCTGATTTCCTCTCTCTTGTATGCGCTAATTCACTGTATATAATCGGATTTGTACTTATTTTGCGGGGCATTCGCGTGTTTACAGGGCGCCCTCCATTATTGTTTTTTGATTTCGCCCTTCCTCCCCTGAGCGCCGCGCTCTTCTACTACTTCAACTATATTGATCAAAATCTGAATATCAGAATAATCGTTATCTCCTCCGGGTTTGCAATGATCTGCTTTGCCATTGTGCAAACGCTATTAAGCGATAAAAATGCGTCCTGGAGATCCGCAGGGCTCGCCACGGCGACTCTCTTTGGTTTATTTGGTTTATCTCATGGATTCAGAGGTGCAATTGCACTGCTATCACCTTTCGAACATCCGTTTATGTCTCCGAGCACTTCATCATCGTTAGTATTTCTAGGTGGGATATTTATCCTTGGAGGCAGCGCCATATCGCTAATCCTGTTAACTCAGGCGAGTCTGGAAGCGAAACTCCGGATTGTGTCACTTGCTGTTGAGCACTCAGCATCCTCTGTGATCATTACTGATACGAGCGGATCAATTCGATATGTAAACCCAGCCCTCACAGAGAAAACCGGATATTTACTGACAGAGCTCATTGGGAAAAAGCCGCGTATTTTACGTTCAGGCGAGACATCCCCTGAAGAGTATTCTGCGCTCTGGAAGAAACTCGCTGCCGGAAGTACCTGGCGAGGCGTATTTCATAACCGTAAAAAAAATGGCGAACTCTTTTGGGAAATGGCGTCAATATCACCCGTAAAACAAACCAATGGAAGTATTAGCCACTACGTTTCGGTTCAGGAAGATATAACCGCCCTGAAAAATGCCGAAGAACGCATTCTCCATATGGCTAATCATGATGTATTAACCGGGCTTCCGACATTGCGGCTTTCTAAGGATCGCCTGATAAGAGCCCTCGCCGTCGCGAAAAGGAATAAAGCCAAGGTAGCCATCTGTTTTATAGATCTTGATGGTTTTAAGGCAGTAAATGACACCCTCGGTCACAATGCTGGCGACCATGTACTGAAAGAAACGGCCGCAAGGCTTTCTTCCTGCGTACGGGAAGTTGATACCGTTGCCCGTGTAGGGGGGGACGAATTCTGGATTTTACTGACCGAAATTCAGGACAGAGACAGCGTTAGGATGGTTGCTGAGAAGGTGGTAAAAACTGTCAGCACTCCGTATCAAGTTGAATCTGCTGAGTTAAACATCAGCGCGAGTATTGGAATTTCTTTATACCCTGACCATGGACAGGATCCTGAGAAACTCATCAGACTGGCAGACCAGGCGATGTACGAAACAAAGCGTCAGGGGAAAAACAGTTATGCGTTTGCTGATTCGGTTATCCATGATGACTCAACGCTACCGACCGAAAAAAAACCTGTATATCATCCCGTATAGCTTAATCCCGTATAACTACCCGGGTTAAACCCCCTCAAACCTTAACACTATTAAACTCTGGCCCTGCTCAGTATAAACCACCGGGTCAGCAAAGCGGAAAGCTGAACAATCAAACTGACCACACGTGCTCTGACTCAGCATAGTCCCAGAAAACTGTAATCAAATAGAGACAGATCATTCACTAACAGAATAGAATGGATAAATTGATACCGTAATGGAGTGCTATTTATGGTTATGGAACAGACCACTGACGAAATGAATTACCCCACTCACGGTATGAATATCGATGTCGGGCGAGCCGCATTAACACTGACTAAAGCGCTCGACTATGTAGGCATTGACGATAAAAGCCATGGCCGGCGTGTCGGCCTGATCTGCCACCGTTTAGCACACCACCTGGGCTGGGAAAAATCCAGAAGACACTTTATTTTAATCGCCGGCATGCTTCATGACTGCGGTGTTTCATCAACAACGGTGCATAAAAAACTGGCAGATGAAATGGAGTGGAACGGCGCTGAAGAACACTGCATCAGGGGGGATCAGTTTTTACAGAGTTTCCCACCCTTCAGTCTCTTCGCAACAGCCATCAGATACCACCACACCCGTTGGCAGGATCTGCCAGAAACACTCGATAAAGAAACACGGGAATATGCAAACCTCATTTTTTTCGCGGATCGCTTAGATGTGACATATGCTTCGTTCACATTAAATCATCCATACCATGAGGTTCTTCTAAACAGAGAAAAGATTTTCAGAGAGCTGGCACCTTACGTCGGACAGCTGTTTTCCGGAAAGATCAACAGAGCAGCAGCGCACGCTATTCAAAAAGACAGTTTCTGGCTGGAACTTCGTGATGAATATCTGGATGATGCCATCATGGAAGCCTTGTCTTCAGAAGACTATGAAATATCGCTGTCATTTGACGAGATTGAATCACTGGGCGAGCTAATATCTCAGGTTGTTGATGCAAAGAGCCCTTATACTCATTACCATAGTCTGCGTGTTGCCGATCTGTCTTACACACTTTCCGGGCTTGCCGGCCTGCCACCCTATCAGCGACGACTTCTGAGACTTTCAGGTTTACTGCACGATGTTGGCAAGCTGAGAACACCGGATGAAATACTGGAAAAACCGGGCGCACTGAATGAACACGAGATAGCCCAGATGCGCAGTCACCCACTCGACAGTAAAACAGTTTTGAAGGCGCTCTTCCCAAATACCCTGATCGCAAAATGGGCATCGGAGCACCATGAGAAACTGGATGGATCTGGCTACCCATACGGCTGGAAAGGTGAACAGATCGATCTCCCTACGCGGATATTATCGATAGCCGATATCTTTCAGGCACTCTGCCAAAAACGTCCTTACCGGCACAGACTGCTGATAGATGAGGTACTGGAGATCATGGATGAAATGGTCGCAGAGGGTAAAATTGATGACTCGGTTTACACTTTATTAAAAGTAAACAAAGAAGAGCTATATACAATAGCGATAAGAACGTAACCCTTCAAACCTGCGCGAATCTGCCCCCTGGTGAGGGCTTATAATGCCCTACACCCTGAACGAACCAGACATGGAATTAACCCCTCCCCCTTTTATACGTCATAACGTAAACAGCCCAACAATCCTCTGAGGGTAAACGATACATTGACAAAACACAGTAACTCTATATAGTGTAGATCAGCTTAGAAAAAGTCTATTTTTTAACCATTTGTTGTCGTTGTATTACTATTGTTACGTTATTAAAGTATTCTCGTCCCTCTGTTTTAAATTCCAGTCTTATTTTTTCGCTATCAGGTCAACCCTCTCCTGTATTTTGAATATCAGCGCCTGTTTTATACCTTTGCGTTGAGATGACGCAAACAATAGTCGCTCGAAATATCAGTTAAGGATTGCCCTTTTCAATACCCGGGCAGTGATTGTTACAACTACTCCGAAGGGTATTGTTTGTTCCCGGTTTAGCGTACTACTATCAGTTCGCAAATTCAGGAAGCTGACAGCTGTGTAAAAGTGTCGTGGACACCCCGCAGCTATAAATATTTTTGTCATATGCCTGAGATAAAATATGAAAAATCTCTGCATAAGTTTTTGGTCATCAGACTGGGCGATAGGCCCGGCTAAATATAAAGAATCTGGTCACCAGTCCAATTTAATTCACTCCAGAGAACTGAGTGATACCAGCCATACGTTTCCCCGTAGTATTAAAACCCATTAGCAATGAGTTATTCAATCTACCGGAATGCAGACCGACGCTGGTTTATTTGAGAAAAGAATGAGTAATAACACCAAAGCGGCTATCAATGCTGCAGATTTTGAAAAATACAGCAATCCAATTCCCGGTCGGGAATACATCATGGGACTCTTCGATGAGCCCGGAAAGTTTTTAAACCGCGAACAGCTGGGTAAAAGCCTGAAGCTGTTTGAAGATGAAGAAAAAGAAGCTCTGCGCCGCCGTTTGCGGGCGATGGAGCGTGATGGCCAGCTCAATTTCGACCCTCGTAAGGGTTACAGTTTGCTAAGCGCCCAGGACCTGGTTGAAGGCCGGGTTATCGGACACCCCGATGGTTTTGGTTTTCTGTCACTGGACCAGGGCGGTGACGACCTTTACCTGCATGATAAACAGATGCTCAAAGCATTTCCCGGAGATCGGGTACAGGCACGGATCACCGGCACTGACCGTCGTGGACGTCAGGAAGCTCAGATAGTAAAAGTCCTTGAAAAAAATATGACGGAGATCGTTGGCCGTTTGAGGGTCGAGGATGGCGAGTATTATCTGCAACCTGAAAACAGCCGTATCCGTAATGAGATCGACATCCCTGATGATCAGCTGAAGGGCGCTCAGGCGGGCCAGTATGTTACCGTCGAAATCACCGAATATCCCTGTAACCGCTTTAACGCTGAAGGCCGGGTGATTGAAATACTGGGCGACTCCATGGCGCCGGGTATGGAAATCGATGTCGCGATTCGCAATCATGATATTCCCCATAAGTGGCCTCAGGATGCACTACAAGCGGCTGAAGCACTGGGTGAAGAGGTTAAAGAAGCGGACAAGCAACACCGCGCCGACCTGCGCAGCCTGCCATTTGTCACCATTGATGGTGAGGATGCCCGGGATTTTGATGACGCAGTCTACTGTGAGAAACGAAAGTCCGGTGGCTGGCGTCTGTTTGTCGCAATCGCGGATGTATCGCATTATGTCACGCCCGGCAGCCCACTCGATCTGGAAGCCGCTGAACGGGGTACCTCGGTGTATTTCCCGGGTCATGTGGTACCGATGCTGCCCGAAGCACTGTCAAACGGACTCTGTTCGCTGAATCCCCAGACAGACCGTCTGGTAATGGTCTGCGAAATGGCGATCAACAGCGCCGGAAAGATGACCAGCTATAAGTTCTCCGAGGGCATTATTCACTCCCATGCCCGACTGACCTACACCCAGGTGGGTGCGCTGGTTTCTTCACCCGAGTCTGAACTGGGAAGAACCGTTGCCCGGAATCATGCGGGCATTATCCCCCATATCCACTCCCTGCATCATCTGTATGCGGTACTGAGAAAAGCCCGGACAAAGCGGGGATCAATCGATTTTGAAAAGCAGGAAGTGCAATTCAAATTTACTGAAGACCGTAAGATTGACCGCATTGTACCGGTAGAACGGAACGATGCGCACAAAATGATTGAAGAGTTTATGCTCTGCGCTAACGTCGCCACCGCACAGTTTCTGGAGAAACTTGATCTGCCGGCACTCTACCGTGTCCATGAAGGCCCAGTAGAGAAAAAACTCACCAATCTGCGCGCGTTCCTGAGCGAGAGGGGTCTTAATCTGGCAGGCGGAGAGAAACCCACGCCAGCACATTATGACCGTCTGCTGAAAGGGCTTGGCGAACGGCCGGATGCTCAGATTATCCGCATGATGATGCTACGCTCTCTGAGTCAGGCGGAATACAGCTCTGATAATCAGGGCCACTTCGGCCTGGCTTATCCGGCTTACGCTCACTTTACTTCGCCGATTCGTCGATATCCTGACCTGCTCGTCCACCGCGCAATCCGCTCGGTGATTCGCCGTAGCGAAACCGGCAGTGTCATCCGTCGGGCACTGAAAAAGGTCACCGGCGTGGGCTCTGATCCGGTTCAGCGGATTAAAAGCGCCACCCCACTCGCACCGGGCAAAAGTTACCCCTACGACCTGGTTGCGATGAAAAACCTGGCTGAGCACTGCTCTCTGGTCTCCCGCCGCGCAGATAAAGCCAGCTGGGATGTAGAAGCCTGGCTTAAATGCGAATACATGCAGGATCATGTCGGTGACGTGTTCAGCGGTGTCATCAGCACGGTCACTAACTTCGGTCTCTTTATTGAGCTGGATGATACCCAGGTTGAAGGCTTGGTACATGTGACCGCACTCAACAATGACTATTACCAGTTTGATGCAGCCCAGCAACGTCTGGTCGGTGAACGTACCCATGCCAGCTTCAGTATCGGTGATAAGATCAATATACGGGTGGTCAGAGTCGATATGGATCAGCGCAAGATCGAATTTGAGCTGGCGGTTAAGGATGATATCCAAAGCCCGCCTAAATCCCGCAAGCGCAAAGGTGGGCCCAAAAAAGCCACAGGCAAATACCGCCGTTAATTCGCGGGCAGTTCTGTTCCGATCCTTAACAACAATAAGGATCGGAACAGATACAACACGTCAGAAGTCCTTTCACCAGACTAAGCATTTAAAACCCGGTACTTAAAACCAGGCATTTAAACCTGGCGCCTAAAACCAGGCACTTAAAACCTGTGATTTAACACGCGACCAGTGCGTCTTAACATAACTCCGCAGTTGCCTGATTAGTCTACCGGGTACTCATCAGGTGCCGTTTCCCCACCCTCTTCCTCGCAGTTAAAGCGATGATCAATTGCCCCTGCTTTTTCCAGCCAGTCCCTGAAGTCATTCTCGTTCATCGGTTTCCCAAACAGGTACCCCTGAAACAGGTCACAGCCTTCCCGGCGTAAAAAACTAGCCTGTTCCTGTGTCTCAACGCCTTCTGCAACCGTCTTCACCCCCAGCGACCTGCTCATTGCAAGAATAGCACTGACAAGACTGGCATTACCTGATGAGTCCGGCAGTTCGGAGACAAATGACCGATCCACTTTCAACGTGTCAAAGTCATACTTTCTAAGATACTGCAACGATGAGTAACCGGTTCCGAAATCATCCATCGCCAGTGTTATGCCACTTTTTTTGAGACGATCGATCTGTCGAAGTGATCGCTCTGTTATCCCTTTGAGTCATAATGACCAAAGGCGTGGGCAGATACATCTGACTAAAATCGAGATACTTTTCCCTTTCCGGGGTGATGACAGCGGTCGCGATCAGGTCAAGATCCCGCGTTTTAGCGTCGGCGATAATTTCCTGCCAGGAGATATCAGGCACCGGTTTAAACGCGACCCCCAGACTCATGGACAGAATATTCAGGTAGTCCGGTACAACACCCGTAAAATTTCCCGATGCATCGAGAAAACTATAGGGAGCATATCCTGCGTCCACTCCAACCCTGATAACCGGATGTTCAGCAAGCCAGTCTTTTTGTTGTTTAGACAGGATAAGTTTTTGCCTGACCCGTTGAACGATCTCCTGATCAACAGTTACTGCAGCACTTTCGGCACTCACCAGAGGCACAAAAAAGACACTTTGAAGTAAAATACATAACATCAACAATAAGCGAGATCTGCCTTCCCTGTTTATCACCTGAAGTGAAAAGCTATACATTTTCTTCAATCCCTAAGAAGTATGCTGTAAACAAACCCGGCAGGCCTGACCTTTATTTTATTTATTTCATAATAGCTATCTCTTTAGAATATAGAATCAAAATGTCCCCAAAATAGTTTTTAAAAAAAACTGCACACGCGAACGCAGTACACTGACCGCTATCCCGGCACGCCGCCTGAAATACAATCAGCTCAGTTGTTAACACGTTGCTTCAGCGATTAGACAGCCAGACACTCTGGTAGGGCGCCAGTTCGATCGAGCCCTGCAGATCGTCATAGCGTTCGCCACTCAACAGGTCAGACCAGTCCTGGGTGCTGATAAGATTAAGATCGGACAGTGACAGGGCTACCGGCTCAGCGCTGATATTATTCAGACAGAATATATTCTGAATGCGGTCAACACTCTGACGCCAGAAACCAAAGACCTGCGTCCCCAGGTGCAGGGTAAACTGCGTTGCATTCGGGTGAAACGCTTTCTGTTTTGCCCGAATGGCGATCATCCGTTTAATCCCCTTAAATACCCGGTGGTGATGGGTCGTTTCATCGGCTAATAACTGCTCCAGTTCACTGTAATCCCATTGATGGCGATTGATGGAGCGAAAATGCCCGGTGCGCTTCACCCGCTCATAATCATTCCGGGTGCCAAGCAAACTATGCAGATAGAGTCCCGGAATCCCCTCCAGCGCCAGCATAATGTTATGGGCACACAGAAAACGCGCTTCACCCAACCCATCTTTCCCCTTAACCGTTCCCTGCAACGCGTCAAACAGCGCGATATTAATCTCATAAGGTTTTTGCTCGCCATTATCCAGCGCCCGCCAGGATACATGACCGCCAAAGTCCTGCATGGTGGCGATCATCAGGTCCACTTCACTATCAGGCAGAATACCCTCTACCGGACGCAACCCAATACCGTCGTGTGATGCAATAAAGTTGAAAAACGCCGTGCCGTCCTGTGCCGGCGGCATACTCATCATCCATTGCTTAAGGTAAAAGTTCTGTCCGGTTATCAGCGCGTGTAACAGCAACGGTGGCAGTGAAAAGTTGTAAACACAGTGGGCTTCGTTAGCGTTACCGAAATAGGACAGGTTTTCCCGGCTGGGAATGTTTGTCTCCGTGATAATCATCGCCGAAGGAGAGGCATATTCGATCAGCACTCGTAACAGCCTGACCACTTCATGGGTCTGCTCAAGATTAAGACAACGGCTACCCGCCTCTTTCCAGAGAAACGCGACCGCATCCAGGCGAAAAATATTAACGCCCTGATCGAGGTAAAACCGGACAATATTAACAAACTCTTTCAATACTTCGATGTTGCGGAAATCAAAATCGACCTGGTCATGACTAAAAGTGCACCACACATACTGTAATCCAACAGAGGTCTGTACCTCTCTTAGCAGAGGGCTGGTACGCGGCCGCACTACATCAGACAGATCCTCATCGGGGCTGGCCGTAAAAAAATAATCATGTCCCGGCCCCTCGCCTTTGATAAAGTTCTGAAACCATTCACTCTCACCAGAACCATGATTTATCACCAGATCAGACATCAGACGGTACTCTGCTGAGAGGCGTTGAATATCCTGCCACTCCCCCACGGATTCGCGTACCGCGTAATAATCGCTCACCGCGAAACCATCATCAGAGCTGTAGGGAAAGAAAGGCAACACATGAACACCATTGATGACACCGTCGCACTGCTCATTGAGAAAGCGATGCAGGGTTGTCATCGCCCGCTCATCAGCACGATACAGGCTGTCACCGTAGGTGATCATAATAACGTCCTGCTGGCTCCAGTGATTCTGATAAGGCACAGGAACCTGCTCCACGCTACCCAGACGCATAATTGAGATCAGATCCGATACCAGCTGCGTAATCGCCTCAGCCTCAATTGCCGGGTAAATGGTCTGCAGATGATTTTCAAGCTGACCGGCAAGCTGCGCACTAGCAGTATTTAAAACACTATCCATATAATTACGCCATAAACTCTTGATGATCCAGTTCAACCGCTTCAATCAGACGCTCAAACACCTCAGGCATCGCACTGGAAACCCGGCTCCAGCTGGGGATAAATGGCGTTTCCATCGGATTACTCAGGAACTGCTCGCCGGCGGTTATAATGTTACGCGAGAACATCTCCACGGCCATCTCCTCTTCATGGATATCCAGCTGCAAACCATTCATCACCGCATCATTGTGGTAGGTTTCAACAAAATCCAGGGCGATACGAAAATAGGTAGCTTTTACAGAGCGAAAGGTTTCAGTATTGAACGTATGCCCCTGCGTTGCTAACTTTCTGAACAGGGACTTGGTGATATCAATCGACATCTTCGACAGTCCGGCATTCTTATCGCCCAGTGAAAGGTCCTGATGTTTATGATCATACTGGTCTGCAATATCCACCTGGCACAACCGGTTGTTAGCGTAGTTACGGTGCATTTCCGATAATACGCCGATCTCCAGCCCCCAGTCGCTGGGGATTCGAATATCGCTGAGTACATCCCTGCGAAATGAGAACTCACCGGCTAACGGGTAACGAAAACTATCCAGAAACTGCAGATATTCGATCTCACCAAACACTTTCTTCAACGCCCTTAACAGGGGGGTTACCAGCAGCCGGCTGACACGCCCGTTAATCTTGCCATCCGCTACCCGGGCATAAAAGCCTTTACAGAACTCATAGTTGAACTGAGGATTTGCCACCGGGTAGATTAGTCTCGCCAGCATCTGCCGACTGTAAGTCACCACATCACAGTCATGCAGCGCCACGGACTCTGCGCGCCCCGAAGCCAGAGTATACCCCATACAGTACCAGACATTACGCCCCTTCCCCGCCTCTTTGGGCGCCAGCTTTAATGCCTGCAGTTCGGCATCCAGCGCCCTCAGACGTGGACCATCATTCCACAGAATCCTATGATGCTGGGGTAACTTACTGAAGAATGAGCGGGCAAATCTGAACTGCTCTTCATTTGCACGATCCAGTCCAATAACGATCTCAGAAAGATAAGGAACCTGACTGATCTCATCGACAATATGGCCCAGTGCAGGACCTTCAAGCTCGGAGAAAAGTGAGGGCAGAATCAGCGCCATAGGCCTTTTCCGACCAAACCGCACCAGCTCCTCCTCGACCTCCTCAACCGGCCTTTTCGACAGATTATGCAGGGTGGTTATAATGCCATTCTGATAAAAATCACCCATAACAACGACTCCTTAACTTCTTACGAAGGTATTCAATTGAATTCGTGGCGACAGGCCGGTCAGCGGCCCCTAAAAACCAGCTGACCCCCTCAACCCACCCTTGCGGACCTGTTTGCTGAGACCGATAAAGATGCGGATGCTCAACCTCTGGTGGCTGATGCACGGGTGAGCGAATCACCACAGCACAATCCGCCACCTGTAACATATCGACATCGTTATCGCTGTCCCCTGCAGCGATGGTTAAAAACGCGCTATCCGGAAACTCACAACGGTATTGCTCAAATAACCATTGCAACGCCTTACCTTTATTGCAGGCTCCCGTCACATGCAGGAACCGGCCCCCCTGCAATACAGTCGCTCCAGCCTGGCGAAGGGTTTTAATAAACAACTGCTTTCGGGCATCGGATCCGAGCCACCGGACAGGTTCACTGAACTCCCGCTGACTGGCCCGTCGGGCGGCACTTTCTGTCAGCCCGGTCGATGCCTGGATACCTTCAATACCCAGCGCACTGAAGGTTTCAAACTCGCCGTTGAATTCTGTCTCCTGCTGCGCCAGTAAGGCGAGCCAGTGTTCATGGGATTCAGAGAATTGATAACGATAGAAACCATCAACCGGAACAGAGCCCGCTGGGGGAGAGGAAAAATAATTTTCGGGAATATATACAGCAGCACCATTCTCAACCACGAAAGGGTCATGGTTATCCAGTTCACCACGCAGAACCGCTAACTCAGCCCGGGTTTTACTGGTCACAGGTATCACCGGAATGGCAACCTCTTTCAGAAGTGCCAATAACGGCTCAGCCTGACTAAAACTGTAACTGAAGTGATCCAGTAGCGAACCATCAAGATCTGTAAAGATCAGAACTTTTTGAGTCATCTATCCTATCTCATCGCTGTGCAGCCTATCGAAGGCCTCTGGCAAAACGCACCAAATCAGATCATTTAATAGTTGCTTCGTTAAACGATCTACCTGTATATAAAGATACTGCAGGAAACATACCGAGTCTGAAAAAACCACAAGACAGGAGGCAATCTGGCAACAACAGTCTATGCTTTAATGCGCCACGGGCAGTGATTATGAGACAACATAAAGGGTGGGCGCCCGGCTAAACAGGATGCCAGGCTTCATGAGCAGCAATGATGATAACTACAGATTATCAGGGCACAGGCTAAAACTGGACCTACCTCTGACTCAACCGACTGATCAGTGGCGCTGTGTCAGAGCAGATATATGTTATTGCTCCTGGTGGACAGGATCAAGAATAGGGCACGCCGACAATGAGTGTGAATGCAGAAACGAATAACGGCGATGTTCTCAAGAAGCATGCACCAGGATAGCGCACAATAAAAAAATACGATCCCGACACAGAGCCCATAAATCAAAATAGTTAAATGTCGTAAATGGTCAATATTCGCAGTGATTTTGTTATTTTTAGGCTATACAAACATAGCAGATAGACTTAATTATAGGTTTTTATAAGGTTATGTTGCACTCACACTTCGTAATATCGTAGTGTATTAGTAGAGATGAAACAGGATCCGACTACAGATTTTTAGTTTGCGGGCAATAATAATAACTTGCAGCGAGGCATAACAGCAGATGGAAAATTCAGCTTCCAATGAGGCTTTTGTACGATTTGAGGGTGTTCAGAAAAGTTACGATGGCAGGACGCTCGTCGTAAAAGACCTGAATATTGACGTCCCACGCGGCGAGTTTCTTACCATGCTTGGGCCTTCCGGCTCAGGAAAAACCACTTCTTTAATGATGCTCGCAGGTTTCGAAACCGCAACCAAGGGCAATATCTATCTCGATGGTCAGGCCATCAACAATGTGGCTCCTCATAAACGAGGCATCGGCATGGTATTTCAAAACTATGCTCTGTTTCCCCATATGACGGTTGCCGAAAACCTCGCATTCCCGCTCAAAGTCAGAAACATGGGCAAGTCGGAGATAGAAACCCGGGTTAAAACAGCGCTAGATATGGTCGAGCTGGGCAGCTTCGGTGACCGCCGTCCGGCACAGCTTTCTGGCGGACAGCAGCAGCGAGTGGCGGTGGCACGGGCCCTGGTGTTCGAACCCGACCTGATTCTTATGGATGAACCGCTGGGAGCACTGGATAAAAACCTGCGGGAACAGATGCAATATGAGATTAAACATATTCATGAGCGTCTGGGCGTTACCGTGGTCTATGTAACACACGATCAGTCTGAAGCACTAACCATGTCAAACCGCATCGCGGTGTTCAATGACGGTGTGATTCAACAGCTGGCCTCCCCTACCGACCTGTACGAAAAACCGATCAACTCGTTTGTTGCCCAGTTTATCGGTGAAAACAACAAACTGTCCGGCACGTTGCAATCGACTCAGGATGGCGTCTGCACCGTTCGCCTGCCCTCTGGTGAACTGGTCACCGCCCTCGATATCAATACCGATGATATTGGCAAAGAAAGTACGCTCTCCTTACGTCCGGAACGGGTTTTTCTTGATCCCGTTGAGGGCCAGTGCGATAACGTTTTCACAGGCAAGGTTGAAGAAGTTATCTATCTTGGCGATCACAAACGTGTGCGCATGAATGTCTGTGGCCATGATGAATTTATTGTAAAAGTACCCAACTCAACCGATAACAAAGGACTACAAGTGGGTGGAACGGCCCCCATAGGCTGGTCCTCTAAGGATTGCAGGGCTCTGGATCTGATCTGATCTGATCCGGACTGGATTATTAATAAGTTAGAAAAAAAATAACAACGTCTAATCACACCGTGATTGACTTATAAACAGCGTCTTCTAGAAGAAGGCGTGATGACATAAAGCCCGAGAGGAAAGATCAAATGAAGAAATTTTCCAAACTATCATCTGTCCTGGCACTGGGTGCTGCGGTTTGTATGGGCTCTGCTATAGCAGCGGAACCACTGACCGTCGTATCATGGGGTGGAGCCTATACAAAATCTCAGCGAATGGCCTACAGTGATCCGTTCACAGCCAAAACCGGGATTGAAATTGTTGACGAAGATAAGTCAGGTAATGGCCTGGCGGGTCTGCGGGCACAGGTTGAAGCCGGTAATGTGACCTGGGATATTGTGGATATTCTGGAAGGTGACGCGATTCTAGCCTGTGACGAAGGTATTGCTCAGGAACTGGACTATGAAAAAGATCTGAACCCAGGTGCTGATGGCACCCCGGTGATGGAAGACTTCGTAGAAGGCTCTCTCTCCGGCTGCTACGTTCCAACAATCGTTTATGCCACGCTGTTCTCATACAACAACAACGCCTTTCCAGGTGAAAAGCCAAGTACCATTGCTGATGTATTCGATACCAAAAAATTCCCGGGCAAACGTGCTCTGGAGAAGAAACCAGATGCGAACCTGGAATGGGCTCTGGCCGCTGACGGTGTTCCATACGACAAGGTCTATGAAGTACTGGGAACCCCTGAAGGTGTAGAACGCGCCTTCGCTAAACTAGACACCATCAAAGATCAGATCATCTGGTGGGATGCCGGTGCTCAACCACCTCAGTTGCTGGCCGATGGCGAAGTTGCTATCGCATCTGCTTACAACGGTCGTATCTTTAACGCTCAGGTTGTCGAAAACCAGCCGTTTACCATTATCTGGGACGGTCAGGTTTACGAGCTGGATGGTTATATCATTCCTAAGGGCGCACCACACAAAAAAGCAGCAATGGATTACCTGCGCTTTGCCACTGACACTCAGCGTCTGGCAGACCAGACTAAGTATATCTCCTATGGTCCTGCACGTAAGTCTTCTGCACCATTGGTTTCCACTCACCTGGAAACGGGTGTAGAGATGGGACCTCACATGCCAACCAACCCAGAAAACTTCAAAACTCCAATTAAGAAAAATGCAGAGTTCTGGGCTGATAATGGCGATGAGCTGCGTCAGCGCTTCAACGCATGGCTTGTACAATAAGAACGTAAACTACGGGGGCTCTAACAAGCCCCCTTTTTAGTTTAATTACTGGTTTTATGAGCGCTTAGAACGTTAAGCCGATACAAAATCAGTTTATGGTCTGGGTTTGGATGATGGCTCATACCACTGGCGGTGACCTGATTACGCTACCGCTATTTTATTCATCTTCAGAAAAGGGTTTGTATTCCTCATGATGGCAAATACTGTCGAGGCCGAAGGCCAATTAACCCCGGACGAGCAGAAACGCTTAACAGCAGATATGCATCGTTCACTGCGCCGCAAGAAGATCCGGGCAGTGTTTCTGGTTGCACCACTGCTTATCTTTATCATGGTCACTTTTGTCTCACCAATCGCGACGATGCTGTTCCGTTCGGTAGATAACCCGCAAGTATCAGAATACATGCCGAATACGACTGCAGCGTTAGCGGCCTGGGATGCTGATAGCAACGAGCTGCCGGACGAGACAACCTATGCTGCACTGGTAGAAGACCTGGTCGTGGGACGTGAAAACCACACCATAGGTAAAGCGGCTACCCGGCTAAATTATGAAAAGAGCCAGATGCGCAGCCTGCTCACCGGTACCGCACGTAAAGCTGGCAGACTCGATCCTCCCTATAAAGAACAACTGATCAAAATTAATGCTGGCTGGGGCGATATTGATAACTGGCGTGTGATAAAACGCGAGTCCGCCCCCTATACCCTCTCTTATTACATCGCCGCATTTGATATGGAAACAACACCTTCGGGTGAAATCAAAATGCTGCCGGAACAACAGCGTGTCTATCTGAAAATGCTCTGGCGTACTGTATGGATGTCTCTGTTAATCACCGCACTGACTCTCATTCTCGGCTATCCGGTTTCCTATCTGCTGGCTTCACTGCCAATGGGAATAGCGAACACGCTGATGATTCTGGTGTTACTGCCCTTCTGGACTTCGCTGCTGGTACGAACATCATCATGGATAGCGCTGCTTCAGGGTCAGGGCGTGATCAATGACGTTCTGGTGTGGTTTGGTCTGGTAGGTGACGATAATCGCCTCAGTATGATCTATAACGCGACGGGTACGGTGATCACCATGACCCATATCCTGCTGCCGTTTATGATTCTGCCACTCTACTCCGTGATGAAAACCATACCACCGAGCTATATGCGTGCAGCACGCTCTTTGGGTGCGACGCCGTTCACGGCTTTTTTCAAGGTTTATCTGCCTCAATCAGTTCCCGGCATCTCTGCCGGAGCTATTCTGGTCTTTATCCTGGCGATCGGCTACTACATCACGCCGGCACTGGTGGGTGGTCAGACAGGTCAGTTTATCGGCAATATGATCGCCTATCATATGCAGAGCTCACTGAACTGGGGCCTTGCCGCAGCGTTAGGCGTCGTACTTCTGGCGCTTGTGTTAGGAATTTATGCCCTTTACAGCCGTCTTTTCGGCAGTAACAATCAGATGACTTTGAGGTAACACTATGGCCCTTCCATCCTATGCAGGCCCTCTGGAAACATTCTGGTACTACGCTTTTCGTATTTTTTGCGGAGTGGTATTCATTTTCCTGATTTCACCCCTGCTCATTATTATTCCATTGTCATTCAATGTTGAGCCCTACTTCAGTTTTACCGAAGGTATGCTGGCATTTGACCCGGATGCCTATTCGCTACGCTGGTATGAGGAGTTCTTTGGCAGTGAGCGCTGGATGAATGCGATTCAGAACACCTTTATCGTCGCCGTTTGTTCCACCATTCTGTCGATGATTCTGGGTACCCTCGCAGCACTGGGTCTGAGTCGTTCAGAACTGCCGTTTAAAGGCATGATCATGGGCTTTTTGATCTCCCCGATGATTGTGCCTCTGATCATATCCGCAGCGGGCATGTTCTTTTTCTATTCATCGCTGGGAATATCGCAGAGCTATCTCGGCCTGATTCTGGCACACACTGCGCTGGGTACCCCCTTTGTCGTTATCACTGTGACGGCAACCCTGAGCGGCTTTGATTACAACTTAGTCAGGGCTGCAGCTAGCCTGGGCGCCACCCCGACCTATGCCTTCTTTAAAGTCACTGTGCCACTGATTTTAACCGGTGTAATCTCGGGAGGCCTGTTCGCACTGATGACTTCGGTTGATGAAGTGGTGGTTGCGATCTTTATCGCCGGCGCCGAGCAACGGACAGTGCCCATGCAGATGTGGGCGGGTATTCGTGAGCAGATCAGCCCGACGATTCTGGCCGTGGCAACCCTGCTGGTATGTATGTCGATACTGCTACTGAGTACCGTAGAATATCTGCGGCGTAGATCTGAAACCATTCGGGGTATTACCCCGCACTGAAACAGCATCAAAAAAAAACGGGAGTTTAGGCTCCCGCTTTTTTATTTACGACGTTGTTAGTTAACTGCTCTGTTAACTACTTATTCAACCGGGCCAGCACAGCCTTCGCCACCAGCGATGATGAAGCCGGGTTTTGTCCGGTAATCAACAGGCCATCTTCAACCGCATAAGGCGCCCAGTCAGCTCCCTGGCTGTATAAGCCACCCCGTTTTTTTAGCTCATCCTCCAGCAGGAAGGGAACAACGTCCGTCAGCCCCACCGCTGCTTCTTCAGTGTTAGTAAAACCGGTCACTTTACGATTTTTAACCAGCGGCTCTCCCTGAGCATTTTTGGTATTCAACAATACGCTGGGAGCATGACAGACTGCTGATATCAGCTTACCCTGACGAGAAAAAGACTCAATCAGTTCAATAGAGTTCTGATCATTGGTCAGATCCCACATCGGCCCATGGCCACCCGGGTAAAAGACCGCATCATAGTCATCAGCTGATATATCGCTAAGTTTCAGGGTAGTCGCAAGCTTCTGCTGCAACACGGCATCCTGGTCAAACCGACGGGTGTCCTCCGTCTGAAAATCTTCCAGAGCACTTTTTGGATCGATTGGTGGCTGCCCGCCTGTCGGTGACGCCAGCGTGATATCTGCCCCCGCATCAGCAAAAACATAATAGGGTGCAGCAAACTCCTCAATCCAGAAGCCCGTTTTTTCACCGGTATCACCCAGTGCATCGTGCGAAGTCAGTACAAATAAAATATTCATTGTATATAGTCCAAAATTATCGTAATTATCTGGCGAAGGGGGATCACCTGAACAGTTTTTCAGAAAACGGATCGGCTTTCCCTCCAGCCCTGAAAATGAGTGATTTATCAGCCAAGCTTAACCAGCATCTTGCCCATATTTTGTCCGTTAAACAGTCCGATAAAGGCGTCAGTGGTTTGCTCGATACCTTCGAAGACAGTCTCTTTCCAACTGATCTGCCCTGCAGCAATCCACTGCATCATCTGCTCAATAAATTCCGGATAGCCATCCCAGTGTTCAAAGACGATAAAGCCCTCTATTTTCAGTTTTTTAATGATGATCTGCGCCAGGTTAGCCGGACCCGGCTGCGGCGATGTGGCATTGTATTGCTCAATCATCCCGCACACGGCAATCCGGCCATGATCGTTCATAAGGTTTAGTACAGCTTCAAGGTGTTCACCACCCACATTTTCGAAATAGACATCGATCCCTTCAGGGCATGCATCAGCAATACTGCTCTGCAGATCGGTTGTGGTTTTGTAATTAACCACAGCGTCAACGCCCAGCTCTTCAAGCAGATAGCGGGCTTTTTCATCTGAACCAACGCTTCCCGCCACATAGCAGCCTTTAAGTTTAGCAATCTGACAGACCATCGCACCGACAGCACCAGATGCCGCGGATACAAATACCCTGTCGCCCTCTTTAAGTTCCGCAATTTTAAGCAGACCGGTATAAGCCGTCATACCGGTCATCCCCAGTACACTGAGAAATGCCTGCTCAGCAATCGCAGTTTGCGGTAGCAACTGCAGATCGCTACCCGCTGAGGTGAAGTATTCGCGCCAGCCATTCATGCTGGAAACCATACTACCGACCGGAAACTGGGGATGACGGGATTCAACCACTTCACCCACTGCGCCGCCACTGAGCGCCTCGTTCAGGGCAAATGGCTCAATATAGCTGGCACGCTCAACCATCCGGCCACGCATATAGGGATCAACCGAGAGCCACAGGTTTTTAATTAAGACCTCTCCCTCGTTCAACACCGGAACAGGTTTGCTCACCAGATTGAAGTCCGCGTTGACCGGCATGCCCTGCGGGCGATTCACCAGATGAATTTCGCGATTTGATTCAATATACATTTAGTACCTTACATTTTCGTTGTCTGATAATGGTGAGTAGTCTATGCTTCAAAACAATATGCATCCAATGCATAGGGTATATAACCAACATAATCAAAAATCATATTATGAATATCAGTAATCTCTCCAGTACCGATCTCAATCTGCTGCCCGTTTTGCAGGTGCTGCTTGAAGAGCGCAGTGTCACCCGGGCGGCGGGCCGGTTAAACCTGACGCAACCGGCCATCAGTCGCAACCTGACACGTCTGAGAGAGCTGTTTAATGATCCCCTGTTCACCCGCACCCCCAAAGGATTAGCTCCCACCCCTCGCGCTGAAACGCTGGCACTTCAGTTGCAGCAATCACTGCAGGATCTGAGTCAACTGATCTCCCCTGCCACCTTCATTCCGGCAGCGGCAACGCAAAATTTCAGACTGGCGACGACGGATTACGGTACCCAGGTATTACTGCCTCCGGTTCTGAAACGGATGCGTGCTGAAGCACCAGGCGTCAATCTGGAGATCGTTCCCTGGCAGGAAAACCTGTTACAGCAGCTGGATCAGGAGGGAATCGATCTGGCCACCTGCACCGTAGAAGATGCTCCGGCAGCGATTCATGGTCGGGGCGTAGGCAGCGACCGGTTTATCTGTGTCGTCAGGGATGACCATCCACTAACACAACTGGGATTGAGTCTGGAGAATTATGCAACATACCCCCATGCGCTGATCACCATGGGTGGTGCACGCAAAGGGGCTATCGATCACTTATTGGAAGAACGGGGACTGAGCCGCCGCATCGCATTAAGAGTGCCGCATTTTGTCGCCGCACTGGCGATGATTTCACAAACGGATCTGATACTGACCGTACCCTATGGTCTGGCGGTCAGTTTTGCCGAACAATATAAATTGAAAATGCTGCCCTTTCCTATGGAGCAGAAAGGCTTTACCTATTCCATCATCTGGCATGAACGTTATATGAAAGATCCGGCCCATATCTGGTTACGACAACTGGTATTCGAAGAACTGACAACCACCCTCAACGAACTGAATATCGGTTACCGGGTTTGATTCCCTGGTGCTGCTCAGACGCAGCCCTGACAGCAGGCAAATGGTGACATAAATAAGAAACAGATAGTCACAAGCTACACCGGCATGACTGAGTTAACCAAAAAAAGGAAATCCTCCCTGACCTCCTTTTCGTTATCAGATAATGAGCAGCGGTCAGACTAATCCCGCTCCCCCACCGGAATCATAATGTGTGCATAGGGAGTGTCCTTCCACATCACATAAGGCCCGCCCGCATGGGGGTCGGTGGTAATACCTTCCAGTGAAGCTTTCGGCACAATAATCATCAGATGCGGGCCCTCTTTAATGTAGTCCTCTGCATTCATATGGTCGGCATGATAGGGATCTGAATTGCTCACCCCGCCGTCACCACCGAGCATATAGGAGAATCCCATCTCCTTAGCCTCAAATGGCCCTTTACTGCCTACAGCTGCCAACGCCTCCATCCAGACAGCGTCGTTACATATCGGCGAATTGTCTCCCGGCATCGTCTCCGGCATACACGTCCAGCCATTACTGCCTTCAGCAAGAACCTTCCCTTGATACATTACCGTTGCATCCGCACTCACCATGGAGGGTGCGGCTGAGCGCGCCTGCATTATAAGTGCCTGATTATCTTCAGCAGAAACAATAGCCGGCGACAGGAGCAAGCCTGTTGCCATCAGCAAACCACTGATTAACCTGTTCATTATTGTTCTCCATTTTTATTATCATTGACATACCATTCGCTGCCACATAACAGACATAGCACTGTCAATGATGAAGTGTAGTTGATGAATTCAGCGCAACCATTATTGAAATCATCGTTAACCGGGAAAATCAGATCAGAGGCCGGGGCGAGATAACTCTGGATACATTTTTCCAGCCCAGCAGAAACAACAAAGACTGACACCCTCATCCGCATTATTTCAGAGCACCGGTTGATATCTGTCGGTAAGTTTTAATGAGGAGTTCTGCAACGGTCCTCAATCAGATCAATCAGGATTCGTTCGACATTACTGCCGCCTATACCGATCCGCGCCCCCCGGGAAATGGTAGACAGGGTCTGAGCTGCCTGCAGATTATCAGCCCTCTCAAGATCAATTAATGCAGAGACTAACGCCTGTGAAGTATCATGATTAACACCATCGGGGGTTTCAGAAATCGCTTGCTGACACCGCTCAAGGCCGGCAATATCCCCTGCCGATGCATACAGCCCTGCCACATGGAGTGCGATAAAAGGATGTCCGATCATGCCCCAGACTTTATCAATATGACTGAGCACGTCCTTTGTCAGCGGCCGCGTCTGTCCGCTTTGCAGGTAATCCCTGAGCAGGAAACCACCGCAATCCGCCAGCGTCAGAATCGGTCCGCAGGTGGTGGTGTCCGGGGCACAAAACTGCAGATAACGCTGCCGTGCGGCTTCACGATCCCCAATCTGCCATTCAGACAACGCCAGATGCCACTGAACATGACCATACATCTGTCCAGTGCGGGCACCGCTTTCATGTATTCTGAGCCAGTCCTGTAACAGATGAGCCGACTCTTCTGCAGCACCCTCATCATGTAACACATGGGCCAGGCCATGAATCGAGAAAAGTGCCTGCGGCCGGATCTCCAGCGCTTTCTCGATCAGCTCACGACCCCGCTGACGCTGTCCCGCTTCACTCGCTGCAAATCCAAGCCGGGCGATATATGCCCAGTCATCGCTTAACACGCCTTCAACTGACTCTAACAGATTAAGTACCGTGTCCAGTTTTTCAGGCCCGGCATAAAAAAACAGGTACCCTGCCAGCTGTGAAACCACTAGCAGATCAGCAGGATTCTCGCGGATATAGGCAAAGGCTCTTTCCCGGGTGGCGCCCGGCTGATCCAGCAAACCAAACAGCACCTCGATATGCGCTTGCTCCCACTGCGTCGCACTCCGGGATGCCTTTTCGGCGGACTCACGATAGGTGACAGCATCCGCCTCACCAATATCTTTTGCCACGCAATAGCGGGCGGCAGCGGCCAGCGCAAAATTGTTATCGAGCGCAAGTGCTTTATCAAGGGCTTCAGCGGCACCAGACTCTGATCCCAGAATCAGATCGACCGCTTGCTGGTATAGACGGACAGCTTCGGGAGAGTCACTCGACAGCGTGTGACCGGTACGTTTTTCAATCATGGAACCCCCTGCTGTATCGTTACCCCTTTACGGTAATAGCTGAGTTCTTCACAAGGGGTTAAAAACTGTGACCATTAAGCGCACCCAGCCCAACGCAACCAAAGCATAGTCGCCGATGATTATTTACACAAAGAATGAAACACCGGGAGACAAACCGCACACCCTCTGCTATCAGCATGTTCTGGGAGGAGCAAATAAAAGCGCTATTGATTATTTACTGGAGGAACAGGACCTTAGCCGCGCATCACATCGTATTAAGAGAGATTCACTTTGTCGCGGTATTAGCCATAATCTGGCATGAACGTTATGAAAGACCCGCTTCATATCGGGTTACGAAAACGGGTATTTGAGGAACGATCAAAAGCACTCGAAGCGTTCAATCCAAGCTTTAAGATTTAACAGCCCACAGATCACTGAACACCCTTGGTAAAACTATCACGCTCCATATCAGGGATATCTGGCTGTTATTACAACCCCCTTCTTACGCAAAGATTTCAACTCAACGAGTAGAACATTCGCTATCCCTTTTCGCTGCTCAGTACTGATCAAAAAAGAGATTCCACAACGCTAAAAATGCAGTAGCATCATCTCTTTCTTCATTATAAGTACTGCAGAAACCATACGACCCATAATAATCGATGAAATCAATCAACCGCAGCGATGACTGAGATTTCAACCAACAATTCGGGGCTTGCCATAGCCGCCTCAACACAAGCTCTTGCAGGAGCGAACCCCTCTGGAAGCCAGCTATCCCAGACTGAGTTCATCTCGGCAAACAGCGCCATATCCTTAAGATAAATGGTCGCTGAGAGGATTTTTTCCGGACTACTGCCGACAGAGAACAATAGCTCAGATACCTTTTCCAGCATTGTCCGGGTCTGTTCCAGAATATTTGCACTGCGGTCTTCAGCGACCTGTCCACAGAGATATGCGGTATTATTATGAACTACAACCCGGCTCATACGGATCGCAATCTGATGGCGTTCAATAGTCATTATCTTGTTTCTCGACTCTTCAGTTTTATTAATTTCTAGCGGTAGTCTGATCTGTCTGTGCCTTAACAGAGCGCGTCTGATTAAGACCAGCCAGCTCACCTAATGAAACCGGTTTAATAGGGAAGCGGATATTGTAATAGCCAACCTCTACAGGGCTTTTACCCAGTTCATCTGCCAGTAAGGTAGTCACTGTTGCACCGCACTGGCGTCCCTGACAAGGCCCCATACCCGAACGACAAAAGGCCTTGGTCTGGTTCGGTCCGATACAACCCTGTTTTACAAGCCCCCGAATTTCAGCGGCACTAACTTCTTCACACCGGCAAACAATAGTTTCCCCTTGCGGCTTCAGGAACATATCCAGAGGACGGTAAAGGTGATCCAGAAAAGGACGTATCGCGAGCTGATCAATCAGTTCTTTTCGCAAAGAATCTATCCCCGGATCACGTCTCTCTGTCCCACCTAATTGATGCACGATCCACCTGGCAACAAGGCGCCCCTGAATCTCAGCGACCATTGCGCCTCCAATACCGGCAGAGTCTCCGGCAATAAAGATATCCGGATGGCTGCTGCAACCATTTTCAGAGAGGGTCGGCTTCCAGCACTGCTGCACTTCATCCCATTGGTGTTCCAGTCCGATCGCCCGGCCCAACTGAGTATTAGGAACTACCCCCTGATGAACCAGTAATGTTTTGCAGTCCAGTTGATGCAGAATATTGCCCTTGCGAAAACTGACCGACGCAAGATTACCGTCACCTCCCGGTTCAGCACGTAATTCAGTTGCACTCTTGTAGTATTTAACTCCACTACGGCGGACTTCGTTGAGCATCCGCATCCCTTTAAGCAGATAACGCCAGCCTTTGATCGCGCCACCGATCTCCTTAAACGCCTGTCCGTAATTACAGGCCGGTGTCGTGTCTACAATAGCTTCGATTCTGGCATCGGTTCTGATCAGTTGGCAGGCGATCAACAATAACAGCGGACCGCTGCCAGCTATCACCAGCGGCTCTGCCGGAGTCAGACCAGACGATTTCAATAATATCTGCGCTGCCCCACAGGTCATCACACCAGGCAGTGTCCAGCCATCAAAGGGTACCGGACGCTCCTGTGCCCCGGTCGCCAGCAGTAATTTTTTGAAACGAACCTGGCGACTAACCCCTTCTGCTGAATAGTACAGAGTGTTATCTGCGGTCACTTCCCATACCGTAGCATTGACGATATGAGTCACCAACGAGTGAGTTAATCCCGCTAAAAGCGACTCACCTACATAGTAATCGTTGCCCAGAATCGAACGATCGCGCAGTATTGGCCGACCAATATTTCTGTATATCTGTCCACCCGCCCGGGGTTGTTCATCCAATATCAGGGTATTGAGTCCGGCTTCACCCGCTTCCCGGGCAGCGGCCATGCCCGCAGGCCCGGCACCGATAATCACCAGATCATATTGCTCTAAACCTGTCATATGCTGTCTCCGCCTACCTCTCGGGCCCCCTGCTGAACACTGATTACCATCCCTTTATGGACCTCCGTCATACAGGCCTGAGTATTGGGTTTACCATCAATATTCATAAGACATTCGAAACAGACGCCCATCATGCAATAGGGCGCTCTGCCGGAGCCACTTACCGGTGTCGTACGAGTGGGTCTGAGGCCTGCATACATAACTGCAGCGGCAACAGTTTCACCTTCCAGAGCAATCACTGTTTGCCCCTCTACAGTAATCTCAATCTCAGCCCTCTCATTACAGGGCAAGCGGTTAAAACTTAAATCTGCTGCCATGAAACTTCTCCAAATCTATAGCGTGGTCAGTGCTGCCCGTCGCAATCCAGTCAGCAATAGGGCCACTATGTGCAGCCGCCAGGGTGACACCGCTGTGGCAGGTAACCAGATACGCCCCGGGGTATTGTTCCGACTGCTGATAGATAGGATTGCCATCCGGGGTCATGATGCGCAAAGCGCCCCAGGAACGGATCAGGTTCACATCTTTCAACAGAGGAAACATCGTTGTTGCACGGTGAGCAATCTGTGCCAGTACATCCGTTGTTGTACCGGTGTCAAAACCGACATCCTCTTTTGAGTCGCCGCACTGAACGGTGCCCTCTTCAGTCTGACGTACATGACCCGTGGGGTAATTTAAAAAGGGCCGTACTCTTTCAGCAATCAGAACCTGCCCCCGGTTGGGAAAAACCGGCGCGTCTATGCCAACCATCGGCCCCAGATATTTATTACCCAAACCCGCTGCCAGTACTACTTTATTGCAACTAAAATCACCCTGTTCAGACTGCAGTACAAACTGACTCTGCTGCGATATAATATTTCTGACCTGACCGGCACTGACCAGCTTGCCACCGAGTAACTCAAACCGACTAACCAGCGCCCGCATCAGATAGAGCGGGTTAACATGACCATCTTCTGGCCCCCAAGTTGCGCCTGCTACTTCCGGTCCGATCTCCGGGATCAGTTCCCGCAACTGCTGCAGATCAAGTACGTCGAAGGGGTAGCCCTGTGGATGTTCCGCTGCCATTTTTTCCAACATCTGTTGCCTGCTGTTCAATTCAGACTCACTCAGACAGACAAACAGGCCTCCCCGTTGCTGCAGCTGAATATCAATGCCGGTATGTTGAGTCAGATCTTCTGCCAAACCACCCCAGAGCTTAGCCGAAAGGCGGGTAATCCGGGCATAGGCAGGAAGGTTATCGCCTTTCCCCTGCACCCAAACCAATCCAAAATTGCCCCGTGATGCACGCAAAGCGATATCGCCTTCATCATAAACAGTGACCTGCTGCCCCTGCCGTTGAATACCCAATGCGATACAAAGCCCAACCAGGCCACCACCAATGACAGCTACGTCAGAGCTGCCACGGTTTAGCCGCACACTCTCCGTCATATGCCTTCTCCAATACAAAGGGGATTTATCAGTAAAAACGGCCAGGCGATCACCTGACCGAAGGTGCTATTTTATTCAGCCATTGCGGCTTTCAGAATCTTGTCTGCCCACTCTTTACCGATATCGTTCACAATTTCCGGCCATACGTTCTGCTTAACCTTTGCAGCAGTCGCTGCCAATTGTTCCGGCGTCACCTTAACGATCGTTGCGCCAGCATCAACCAGACGCTGTTCGTTGGCAGCCTGATCTTTTTCTGCGGTTTCCCAACGACGGTTTTCAAACTCAAGAGCCGCCTGAGCAACAGCCTGCTGCTGATCAGCTTTAAGATCATTGAAGCGCTCTTCGTTAATCAACAGATACCAGACTTCGAAGTGAGTATTGATAGGCACATAGTATTTAGTCACATCACGAAAAGAAGCGTAGTAACCCTCAGCACCCGAACCAATTACGCCATCAACAACGCCGGTCTGAACCGCGGTAAACGCTTCGGAAAACGGCAGGGGTGAACCGATATAACCCAGATTATCCGCCAATAACTGGAATACCTTGATCGGTGGTACACGTACTTTCGCGGCTTTGCTGACATCGGCATCCGCAGCACCCTCAACATCTTTGTTCAGCGCAACACCACCAAAATAAACAGGCCACGCACCCAACACCTTGATGCCCTGCTGTTTATACAGATCAGAGACCGTATTTCGCATCACAGAACCGGGGCCGAATTTCTTTTGTGCGTCCGCCCAGTCCTGAGCCATATAGGGTAAAGAAACGATCTGGAAACGCTTATCAACGCTGGATGCGATTGGCTGAACCGCCATATCCACGGCTCCCAACCCCACACGTTCCTGAACAACGGTGTAGTCACCCAGAGCGTTTGCCGGGTACAGCTTAACTTTAAGCTTGCCATCGGTTGCCGCTTTAACTGCTTCGGCAAACTGTGCTGCATCCTTATCAATCGCCGTTCCCTGAGGGCGAACATGGGACAGTTTTAGGGTTGCAGCTTCAGCTACACCCAGAGTAGCCAGCGATAAAGAAGCGGCCAGAACAAGCTTTTTAGACAGTGAAGTAAACATGACTTTCCTCATTTTTGTTTTTGTCCCACCGGACTATGAAATGGTTTATGTTTAACGTTTAATCTGATTAGTAACCCAACATCGCAGGGATATATTCGGATAGCTCAGGCCAGACCAGCACCATCACCACCACCGGCAGATAACCGAACAGCAGCAAAATCATGGCGGGCTTAATCACCTCGGTAAATTTCACATTACCGATCCGGGCACCCAGATAGAGGATGCTGGCATACGGCGGCGTCACGCCCCCCATCGCAGTGGTCACCCCCATAATTGCAGCAAACTGAATTGGGCTGACCCCCAGCGCGTTCATCAGTGGCATCAGCAACGGTGCGGTCAGAATGATTGCGGTGATATCATTTACCACCATTCCGATGGCGAAGAGAAACAGGGTTACCAGAATCAGCAGGGTTGTTTTGTCCTGAGTCAGCTCAAAGATTGATTCAACCAGTGCCTGAGGAATATCTTCCATGACGAAGATCTGACTCAGCATCAAGCTGAACAGAATCATAATCAGAATGGCCCCGACCGCTGTAGCAGACTCCTTTCCGGCTTCAAGAAACTTTTTCCAGGTCAGCCCCTTATAGATCATAAAACCGACTGGTAGCGCGTAGATTACGGCGACCGCAGCAGCTTCGGTCGGCGTCATAATGCCACCGTAAATACCGCCAAGAATAATCACCGGCATAAGCAGCGCCGGAATCGCATGGACGGTGTTATTTCCCGCCAGCTTAACTGTCTCGCTAAAAGAGGCCTTGTCATCCATCACCAGTGGAAACTTTCGCGCCATAACCAGATTGACGATGGCAAAGTTAAGCATGATCAGCAGGCCCGGCCCCAGCGTTGCCAAAAAGCTCGCCAGAATAGAGGTTTCAGTGACCCAGCCATACACAATCATGGTGACACTGGGTGGGATTAGCAGCCCCAGAATGGAAGAGTTAGCAATCAATGCTGTCGCATAAGCGCGGGGATATCCCTTGCGCTCCATTTCAGGAATCAGCAGTGGTCCGATCGCCGCAATACCTGTCAGGCCACTACCGGAGATCGCCCCGATAATGGCACAGCTAATGGAAGCGACAACCCCCAGTCCACCCCGAATGCGTCCCACAAAAACGTTTACAAACTTCAGCAAACTCGCGGCGATACCACTGACACTCATAATCGTGCCAGCAAAAACAAACAGTGGGATCGCCAGC
This sequence comes from Amphritea atlantica, assembly GCA_024397875.1. Lineage (NCBI taxonomy): Bacteria > Pseudomonadati > Pseudomonadota > Gammaproteobacteria > Oceanospirillales > Oceanospirillaceae > Amphritea > Amphritea atlantica. The sequence continues at coordinate 1,183,683 of CP073344.1, read as the reverse complement.
AGTACTGGATTGGTCAGTTGACTAAAACCCCACAGCATCATGCCCTTGAAAGTGGCTTCGCCAATCAGAGCCATCACCATCAAACCTGCACCAAAACAGTATGGCAGTGGCACACCTAGGCTCAGCAGAATAACTAATACGGCAAACGCTAACAGTGCTATCTCAACCATTGTTACGATCCTCCTTCGGTGACAGCAACTGGAACTCATCAAGTTCATCCGTATGAGGATGCTCATGATCAATCAATTTATCGACTTCAGCTCCGCCTGCCAGCAAAACCCGAACATGCCTGAACAGATGCATCAGAACATAAAGCGTCATCAGCAACAGACCGATAAACAGAGCCGATTCATAGATAAGTGTTGGTAAGTAGAGGGTCGGGGTCTCTTTCGAGACCCGCATTGCATATTGGAAGTAATCCCAGGCCCAATAGGTAAGCCAGCTTGAAATAACCAGACTGACAGACTCAGAAACGACTAGCAAAATATGCCGTGCCCGTTCTGTTTTAAGGAAAATTTCGAGCACATTCGCCCGGATCTGTGTGTCTTCCCGGGAAGCATTGACTGCACCGAGAATATAAAGCCATAAGGTCGGAATAACAGCTATTTCTTCAAGCCCCATAATAGGCGTCTCGAACACATAGCGGGTTATTACCTGCACGAACTGCATCCCTGCAACCGTACTGATCAATATCGCCAAAGTGTACCTAAACAATGTCTCCATAATTATTATCTCTTGTCGGAGCTCATAAATAGTGCCTCCTGAAAAGCACCCTTAATGGTGTAGTTACATGATCATAAATCGAACAAATAATATCAAATCATGAATATTACATACTTGATAACATGGTGTTATATTACAGATCACTCAGGAGACTATCATTTATGGCTCAGTTAAGTTTCAGGCAGGTCGAGGCATTCCGCGCGGTAATGATTGCTGGCACCACAACAGGCGCGGCAGAAATACTTTTTATTTCACAGCCTGCAGTTAGTAGGCTATTAAGTGATTTTGAAGACTCGGTGAAGGTGCCGCTGTTTGATCGATTGAAAAAAAGATTGGTTCCCACACCGGAAGCGCTAATCCTGTTTGAAGAGGTAGAACGATCCTTCGTCGGTATCGAAAAGCTGGCTCGTACTGCAGAGGAGTTAAGGACATTTCATCGGGGAACGCTGCGAATAGCTTGTATGCCAGCCCTTGCTCAGGCGTTTTTACCACAGGTTTCCCGAGAGTTTATGGAACTGAATCAGGGAGTTTCGATGACTCTGCAGGTCCGTAGCTCTCAACAGGTCGCAGACTGGATTTCTACCGAACATTTCGATATAGGTTTTGCTGCCATTGCCGTATCAGACCCATCCATAAAAACAGAATTACTGGCGCGCAGCGAGCTGGTCTGTATACTGCCTCCCGGGCACCCTCTTGAGAATAAAGAACTCATCGAACCGTTGGATCTTAAAGATGATGTTTTTATTTCGCTAGGAACAGAGCATCGTTACAAAGTAGATGATGCTTTCGAGAATGCGGAGGTAAAAAGAAAAATGCTATTTGATACTCAGGTATCCCATATCGCCTGTAGTTATGTACTTTCAGGTTCAGGGGTTTCTCTGGTTGATCCGGTGACCGCCCTGAGTTTTATCAAGCAGGGCCTTGTAGTAAAACCCTTCTCTATCTCAATACCCTTTAAATATAATCTGATATACCCGGCTACCCGTCCAGTTTCGCAGCTAGCGTTAGATTTTTGTAAGCTGCTAAAAAGCCGTTTAACTGAGCTGGCTGAGGGGTCCGATAACCTGTTCAAAATATTAGCTAAGCGAAAACTATAAGACCCCTATTAGAATAGAAGCTCCGATGTGAAGCCCCCGGCAGCTAAGATTCCTACCGGGGACAATTCATTTTAAACCGCCGCCAACACACCAAAGGCGGCAACGGCAACACCGGCAAGACGGGAGATCAGGCCCATGCTGTAGCTGTCAGCCAGTTGTCCGAGGCGGGTACCCGCAACCAGTAATGCTGAAGTGGTGATCAGGAAACCGGCAATATAAGCCACCGGCTGAGCTGCCAGTGGTAGTTCAGCGCCGTGGGCCAGTCCGTGGAACAATGCAAAAACTGAGGCTACCGCGACTCCGGCCACCAGCGAAAAGCGCACCGCCAGTGCCAGCAGTCCACCGGCAGCAATGACAGATACCACAATCCCCTGCTCAACGAAGGGAACCGCCAGTCCGGCAATCGCCAACAGCGTGCCGGCCACCATCGCCAGCAAAAATGCTGCGGGAACGGCAATACGGGTCCGGCGGGTCATGTCACGGGCTTTTTCACCGGTCTGGCCCACGGCCAGCAGTCCCACCGCCAGCATCACCAACAGGTGATCCGCACCCGACAGCGGATGCACTAATCCCTGGAAAAAACCGGCGACTTCATGCCCGGTATGCGCCATCGCTGACAACGGAGCCAGTGCACCGCCAAGGGTTAGCAGACGTAACTGATTGCGTTTATTCATTATGTGCTCCTTAAAAACTATTAACTATTAACTGTTAAACAACGGCCTTCACTGGCGGCAGTTGCTTCGCTTCCAGCATCCCTTCGGACACGATAAAGTCGATAATCTGCTGCAGCCCCTCGGCTTTCTTCAGGTTTGAAAACACAAAAGGCCGCTCACCACGCATCCGTTTGGCATCCACATCCATCACTTCAAGGGAGGCACCCACCAGCGGTGCCAGATCGGTCTTATTGATGATCAGCAGATCGGAACGGGTAATGCCCGGACCGCCTTTACGGGGAATCTTGTCGCCGGCAGAGACATCGATCACGTAGATCGTCAGATCCGACAGCTCCGGACTAAACGTTGCGCTGAGGTTGTCACCACCACTCTCGACAAACACCACATCCAGCTCACCATGACGAGCGATCAGCTGATCGATCGCCGCCAGATTCATCGAGGCATCTTCACGAATCGCGGTATGCGGACAACCGCCGGTCTCCACACCGATGATCCGGTCGGCATCCAGCGCTTCATGTTGCGTCAGGAACTTAGCATCTTCCTGGGTATAGATATCGTTGGTGACCACGGCGATATCGTAATGCTCCCGCATCGCTGAACAGAGTGAGCGTAGCAGGGCTGTTTTACCCGAACCGACCGGACCGCCGACACCGATGCGCAGCGTCTGTTTTGGTTTTACTGTCTGTGTACTTATTTCTGAGCTCAACGTAACTCTCCTGAATGCTACCTTTCCGCCTGATTCGATCAGGAGCGGAATAATCTTGAATATTGTGTTTCATGACCAGCACTGGCGATCGCCAGTCCCTGCAGGCCACTGCCAATCTCATCTTCTTCTACCTGTTCTGCCCGGCTAATTGCCTCAGGCAGCAACGGCTGCAGTTCGCCCAGCAGCTGCTGCGCCTGGGTCTGTCCCAGCGGCACCAGCTTAGTGGCAGCGGCGACCTGATTTTCTAACCATGACCAGAGGAACCCCAGAGCAGCGGTTGGATAACCGATCTGCCAGTGTTGCGCGGCGATACCAAACAGCACCACAAAACTCAGTCCCCCGGATGTCGGTAACGGCTGTGGCACCGCCAGACTCACCATCAACCGGTTCATTGCCTCCCCCATCGCACTGTCCGTCAACCTGAGTTCGCGGGTTTCACGGCAGGCCAGCGCCAGATCATTGCAGTGTTGCAGTTGTTTCTGCTGCTGCGCTTCAGCGGCGGTCATCGCCAGTCGCAACAGCGGCAGATCAGTCTGGGCAACCGAATAGAGCAGCTGTTGCTCCAGCCACTCAGACACCTGCTGTGAGTTGCTGATCCAGCCGCGCTCGATAGCAAACTCCAGCCCCTGAGAGAAGGCGTAGCCGCCGACCGGCAGACTGACACTACTCAGCTGCATCAGCCGTAACAGGGCTGTATCAGTGGTGGTGATGGCCGCCATTACTGTAGGCTCCCGATTCCGGTACAAATATGGCTTCCTCATGGGTCAGTGACAGACCCAACAGTTCCAGCATCTCCTCCAGTACATGATCCGGTTGCATCCGCAGCCAGCGGTCTCCAACCTGCAGTTTCACATGGCGGTTACCCAGGTGGTAACAGGCCCGGGCAAAGGTATGCCAGTCGTCACACGCGGCATAGGTCACCGGCTCAACCGCGCCTTCAACCTGAACATATTTACCACAGGTGGTTTTGAGATATTCCCCCACCTGCAACGGTTTGCCCCGTTCCAGAAACAAACGCACCTCTTCACCATTTTCGCCGGTCAGTTTTAACCGGCCACGATCACGCTGTTCATGGCTCAGCACCACGGTGGTATACACCACGCCGTGACAGTGATCCCCTAAACGTTCATAGACTTCCAGCATCACTTTTCCTTAACAAAACAGGCCTATAAAAACCTTCAGAATAAATTGTACAGTTGCGCCAATGGCAGCACCTCAGCCGGTTCGCAGGTCAGCAGTTCGCCATCCGCACGCACCTCATAGGTCTGCGGATCAACCGTAATCACCGGCATCCAGTCGTTGTGCAGCATATCTTTCTTACCGATATTGCGGGTATTGGCGCAGGCCACTAAGCGACGATTCAGTCCCAGTTGCCCACCGATATCTTTTTCCAGTGCCGCAGCGGACACGAAGGTCACCGACGTTTTCGCCGGCGCCTGACCGAATGAGCCAAACATCGGTCGGTAGTGCACTGGCTGCGGGGTTGGAATAGAGGCATTCGGATCCCCCATCGGGGCCGCAGCGATCATCCCTCCCTTGATAATCAGCGAGGGCTTAACGCCGAAGAAAGCCGGTTTCCATAACACCAGATCCGCCAGTTTGCCCGGTTCAATCGAGCCTACCTCGTGAGAGATACCGTGAGCGATGGCCGGATTGATCGTATATTTAGCGATATAGCGGCGGGCACGGAAGTTATCGCAGCCCAGTTCTTCGTCTTCTGGCAGCAGACCAAACTGCGTTTTCATTTTATGGGCTGTCTGCCAGGTACGGGTGACTACTTCGCCAACCCGTCCCATCGCCTGAGAATCCGACGAGATCATGCTAAACGCGCCGCGGTCATGGAAAATATCCTCCGCAGCAATGGTCTCTTTACGGATGCGGGAATCGGCAAATGCCACATCTTCGGGGATATTGCTGTCCAGATGGTGACACACCATCAGCATATCCAGATGCTCATCCACCGTGTTACGGGTGTAGGGACGGGTCGGGTTAGTCGATGAGGGCAAGACATTGGGATAAGCGCAGGCACGGATAATATCCGGCGCATGACCACCACCGGCACCTTCTGTGTGATAGGTATGGATCACCCGGTCTTTAAACGCCGCCAGAGTATCATCGACAAAACCGGATTCATTCAGGGTATCGGTATGGATCGCCACCTGTACATCATACCGGTCAGCCACAGAGAGACAGTTATCGATCGAGGCCGGGGTGGTGCCCCAGTCCTCATGCAGTTTCAGGCCACAGGCCCCCGCTTCCAGCTGTTCCTCAAGCGGCTCCGGCAGGCTGCCGTTGCCCTTGCCGAGAAAACCGAGGTTCATCGGCATTGAATCGGTCGCCTGCAGCATCTTACCGATATACCAGGGTCCCGGTGTACAGGTAGTGGCATTAGTGCCGGTTGCCGGGCCGGTACCACCACCAATCATGGTGGTCACCCCGGACATCAGCGCCTCTTCAATCTGTTGCGGACAGATGAAATGGATATGGGCGTCGATTCCACCGGCGGTGAGAATACTGCCCTCTCCGGCGATCACTTCGGTGCCCGGCCCGATAACGATATCAACATTGTCCTGGGTGTCCGGGTTACCCGCTTTACCCACCTTAAAGATGCGCCCCTGACGAATGCCCACATCACCTTTAACGATGCCCCAGTGATCCAGCACCAGGGCGTTGGTGATGACCAGATCGACGGCAATATCGTTGCTGCACTGGCTCTGCCCCATACCATCGCGGATCACCTTGCCGCCGCCGAACTTAACTTCGTCGCCATAGGTGGTGAAATCTTGTTCTACTTCGATCCAGAGTTCAGTGTCCCCCAGCCGCACCCGATCACCGGTGGTGGGGCCAAACATCTGTGCATACGCTGTGCGATCCATCTTACTCATACGGTATCCTCCCCGGCATCCAGTTGACCCATCACCTCACCACGAAAACCATACACGGTGCGACTGCCGGCATACTCCACCAGCTCGACTTCGCGTCCCTGCCCCGGTTCAAAGCGAACCGCCGTACCGGAGGCGATATTCAGACGATAGCCGCGGGCTTTGTCACGCTCAAACTCCAGCGCGGGATTAACCTCAAAAAAATGGTAGTGGGAGCCGATCTGCACCGGACGATCACCGCGGTTTTCCACCCGCAGGGTGATGGTTTTACGTCCCTCGTTTAGCTGGATATCGCCCTTGCCAGGCTGAATCTCTCCGGGAATCATAGTGTTGTCCTCTCAGCAAATCGGGTTATGGACAGTCACCAGCTTGGTGCCATCGGGGAAGGTGGCTTCCACCTGAACTTCATGGATCAGCTCAACCACGCCCGGCATCACCTGGTCTGCACTCAACAGGGTTTTGCCATAGCCCATCAGCTCGGCAACGGTCTTACCGTCCCGGGCGCCCTCCATGATCTCCATGGTCAGATAGGCCATCGCTTCCGGGTAGTTCAGTTTAAGGCCCCGGTTAAGGCGACGTTCGGCCAGCAGGGCTGCGGTAAAAACCAGTAGTTTGTCTTTCTCTCTTGGAAGCAGTTCCATACTCTATCCCTTATCTCGTTCTTCGCGCTCACAGGATGAGCGCTGTTAAGATTCAGTTGCCTGTTCAGGTCGCCCAGATACGGGGCTCGCACGCCTCGCGCCCGAGTAGCCGGGGCCGGATCGCCTGCCAGCAACGAATAAACAGTTTCATCGCCTGATCGGTCTGGTTACCCAGATAGCGAATCGTTATGAACTCACCGGTCAGGCTCACCGCCGCCAGCGCATCACAGTCATCGGTCAGCTGACGCAGTTGTTGTATCAGTGCATCAATCAGCGGTTCTGTGGTTTGTGTGTCGGCCATGGTAAATGGTCCGGCCACCATCAGACCGGTCACCGGATTACCCCGCAACCCGGCACTGCCCTGCAGTAACGCCCGGCTCCGGTCATCTATCTGCAGCCGTTCGCGCAGCAAAATCCGTTCATTACGGTTGATCTGCAGGGTCTGGGAAAGATTGCCGGTCGCAAACGGCAGATTCTGATTGGGCATCCCGAGACTGGTGATCTCCCAGCCAATGAAGCGGGCGTTATCCGCCAGATTTACATGGGTATCCAGTCGTGTGCAGGCATCAGGATAAAGAATCGTTTCCAGCGGCAGCCACTCGATAGAGCTGCCGCGGCCAGCATTAAGAGTATTGGTCTGGTGCTGCAGGCTACGATCCGGTCGCGCCCGGTAAACCCGGCCCGCGCCTGGTGTGGTCAGTAGTGCGTGGCTGTCGTCATTGCAATCGACAGTGATCTGCAGACGGTCGCCCGATACCAGGCCGCCGGGAGGGTGTAACAGGTAGACCTGGGCCAGATCCGGCCCTTCGGGATAAAACGCTTTCTGCACATAGAGTGGCCCCTGATGTTCAGCGCGTTGTAGTACCGAGCCCCGGGCCGTGCGGCCAAACTGCAAATACAGTTCGGCGTTCCAGGCCAGAGCCGCCTTCTGCTGTGGCGTTTCCGGTAAGCGTTGTGGCGGTTGAGACAGGCTGGTCATAATTTACACCGCCAGATACTGGCGGATCAGCTCCTCACTCAGGTTATCCATCCGGTCGCTGGCGACCACCCGACCGCGCTCCATTAAGCGAAACTCCTCGCCAACCCGGCGAGCGAAGCCCAGCTTCTGCTCGATCAGAATCACCGTCAGCCCCTCCTCCTTATTGAGCTTCAGAATAACATCTCCTATCTGTTTAACAATATTCGGCTGAATACCTTCGTTCGGTTCATCCAGAATCAGTACTTTCGGTTCCAGCACCAGCGCCCGGCCAATCGCCAGTTGCTGTTGCTGACCGCCGGAGAGGTCACCACCACGACGCTGCAGCATCTCTTTCAATACCGGAAACAGCTCGAAGATCTTTTCCGGAATCTCTTTTGCACCATCCTTACGGATTGGCAGCCCCACCTTGAGATTCTCTTCCACTGTCAGCAACGGGAAGATATCCCGCCCCTGCGGGACATAACCGATACCGGAAGGTGCACGATACTCCGCTTTTTTCTTCTGCAGCGCTTCGCCCTCCAGCAGAATCTCACCACTGCTGACCGGCAGTAACCCCATAATGCACTTCAACAGCGTGGTTTTACCCACCCCGTTGCGGCCCATAATACAGGTACAGGAACCCGGCTTAATATCCAGATTCAGATCCCAGAGAATCTGCGTGCCACCATAAAACTGATTCACATTTTTAATACTGATCATGGCGCTTCTCCCAGATACACTTCGATCACATCGGGGTTATTCTGGATCTCATCCATGCTGCCCTCGGCCAGCACCGACCCCTGATGCAATACCGTCACGGTGCGGGCGATACTGCGGACAAACTCCATATCATGCTCGACCACCACCACGGTGCGCTCGCCAGCCAGTGAAGTCAGCAGTTCGGCGGTGCGTTCACCCTCCTGCACCGTCATCCCGGCCACCGGCTCATCCACCAGCAATAATCGCGGGTTAGCCATCAGCAGCATACCGATCTCCAGCCACTGCTTCTGCCCGTGGGACAGAGAGCCCGCCAGCATCATCCGCTCGCCCTTCAGGCCGATGGTTTCCAGCACTTCATCAATAAAGTCATACTCCTCACTGGTCAGCGTCGCCAGCAACGTCGGCATCACCGACTTATTACTCTTCAGTGACAGTTCCAGATTATCCATCACCGTGTGCGCCTCAAACACGGTCGGTTTCTGAAACTTACGGCCGATGCCCAACTGAGCGATCTCAGCTTCATCTTTATCCAGCAGATTGATCGACTGACCGAAATACACCATGCCGCTATCGCACCGGGTTTTACCGGTAATCACATCCATCAGGGTGGTTTTACCGGCACCGTTGGCACCGATCAGGCAACGCAGCTCGCCATCATTGATATACAGGTTCAGGTCATTCAATGCCTTAAAACCATCGAAACTGAGATTCAGTCCTTCAACATAGAGCAATACCTGATGCGAGATATCCACCTGCTGTTCATGATCCTGCAGGAAGGGCCAGACCTGATCCCGACGCATCACTTCACGGGTGGTTTCGAGTAAGCTCATGCGCGGCCCTCCTCTGTTGTTTCATTCGCAGTGATATTCACAGCCGCTTTATCTGAATTCAGGTGCGGCCCTTTTAACTGCTGTTTTTTGTGTTGCTGATCTTTAAGTTGGGCAAACAGTCCCATCAGACCTTTTGGCAGATAGAGGGTCACCAGTACAAACATCGCGCCCAGCGCAAACAGCCAGCCATCCGGCATAATGGCGGTAAATTTCGTTTTCGCGTAGTTCACCAGAATCGCGCCGATGATCGCGCCAATCAGGGTGCCACGACCGCCAACCGCCACCCAGATAACGATCTCAATCGAATTGATCGGGGAGAATTCGCCCGGGTTGATAATGCCTACCTGGGGCACATACAGTGCGCCGGCAATCCCGGCAATCATCGCCGAATAGACAAACAGCCAGACCTTGTAGTTTTCCGTGCGGTAACCGATAAAGCGCGCCCGGCTTTCACCATCGCGGATCGCCACGATCACCTTACCGAAACGGGTCTGCATGATCTTCTTACTCAGTATCAGCAGGCCGCACAACAGCAACGCGGTAATAATGAACAGGGAGACCCGGGTGTTATCGGATTGCAGATCAAAGCCGAGAATATCTTTAAAGTCGGTCAGACCGTTATTGCCACCAAAGCCCATCTCATTGCGGAAGAACGCCAGCAGCAGTGCGTAGGTCAGCGCCTGCGTCATGATCGACAGATACACGCCGGTGACCCGGGAGCGGAACGCCAGCCAGCCAAACAGATACGCCAGAATACCCGGCACCAGCAAGACCATCAGCATGGCGATCCAGAACTGATCCATCCCCTGCCAGAACCAGGGCAGTTCATTCCAGTTGAGAAACACCATAAAATCGGGCAGTTCCGGGTTACCGTAGACGCCGCGATCACCGATCTGACGCATCAGATACATACCCATGGCATAGCCACCCAGGGCGAAGAAGGCCCCGTGACCCAGACTGAGAATACCGCAGTAGCCCCAGATAACATCTACCGCCAGCGCCAGCATGGCATAACACAGATACTTGCCTAACAGGGTGATGGTATAGGTGGACACATAAAACACCGAGTCCGATGGCATCAGCAGATTACTGGCAGACGCCAGCACCGTCACCGCCAGCAGGACCACCACAAAAGGAGCCACCTTGCTATCGCCGTTAAGCCGGGAAAAACGGGTGAACTTGTCTATAAAGGTGCTCATTCTGCCGCCCTCCCTTTCTGCGGAAACAGCCCTTTAGGTCGTTTCTGAATAAACAGAATGATAAATACCAATACCAGAATACTGGCCAGCACCGCTCCGGTAACCGGCTCGATAAACTTGTTGGCGATACCCAGGGTAAAGGCGGCCACCAGCGTACCCCAGAGGTTGCCGACCCCACCGAACACCACCACCATAAAGGAATCGATGATATACGCCTGCCCCAGATTCGGGCCGACATTAGTCAACTGACTCAGGGCCACACCGGCAATACCGGCAATACCCGATCCCAGACCGAAGGTCATCGCATCCACCCGGTCGGTGCGGATACCCATCGCTTTGGCCATATCACGGTTCTGTGACACGGCGCGTACATTCAGGCCCAGCGAGGTTTTCTTCAGCACGATTAACAGAATCATGAACACCAGCAGGGCAAAGGCGACAATATACAGACGGTTCAGGGTCAGACTAAGCAGCGGATTGATCTCGATAGAGCCACTCATCCAGTCGGGTGTCGCCACCTGACGGTTAAGGGGAGAGAACACCGTACGTACCAATTGCTGCAATATCAGGCTGATACCGAAGGTCGCCAACAGGGTTTCCAGCGGCCGCCCATGCAGATGCCGGATCACCAGGCGTTCGATCAGAATCCCCGCCAGACCGGACACCATAAAGGCCAGCGGCACCGCGATCCAGAGGGAGTATTCAATCATATTCGGCAGCATCAGCTGCACCACGTAGGTGGTATAGGCCCCCAGCATGATCATCTCGCCGTGAGCCATATTAATAACGCCCATCACGCCAAAGGTGATCGCCAGCCCGATCGCCGCCAGCAGCAGCACCGAGCCCAGGCTGAGGCCGAAAAACAGCTGATTGATAAAACCGTACATCTCAGACTGCTGAGCAATTTTATCAAGCCCGCTTTGGGCCGCTTTACGTACACTGCGGGAATCATCATTCTGCGCCAGTGTGGTGAGCATATTACGCACCTCGGGCTCCAGACTCTCCTGCATCGCTTTCACAGCCTGCAAGCGTTCTGTCGCTTCCTGAGAATGCCGGGCACGGTAGAGTGCCAGCGCAACATCCATCACTTCCTGAACCGAGCGACTCTGCTCATCGAGACGGGCCGCACGAATCAGCTCAATCGTATTCGTATCCAGATCAGAGAACAGTGAGCGAACGGCATCCCGGCGCACTTCTGAACTGGGATTATGCAGTTGCATACGGGCAATCGCTTCGCGCAGATACCCCCGCAGCTTATTATTAACCTTGATCTTCTTAACCTGCTTGTTGCTCAGACCGGTCAGCGCTTCGCCGGTAAACATGTCAGAGTATCGGCTTACACCCTGCTCTTCGCGTTCAGCGATCAGCCGCCGGTCAGCTTTTACATAGTAAAGACTACCGGCCAGCATAGTCCTGAACAACGGCAACAGATCGGCACCGTCGGTCTGCTCCAGCTGTTCCAGTACCGGCAACGCCTTACTCAGTTTCACCTCGGTCAGCTCCTTTAGCAGCGGCAGCTGTGCCTCAGAGGGCGACTCTGCCAGTACGCTGGTGCTGATCAGCAAACCCAGCAGGCAGCCGCAGATCGCTTTAAAATATCTCACAGGAATTCTCCGTCCGGATGGGGCTGGCAAACCTATTTAAATGGCTAATGTGCGACACCTGAATAGGTTTGCCGTTTGCTGGCGCAGGCTTCCTGAGAAGCCTGCTTTTCAAAACCTGAGGAACCGGTGATTACCAGTCCCGATTACGGGTTCTGATTCAAAGCTCTATTTAATAGTTCTAATTAATAGTTCTGACCAGAACAGGTCTTGGTTACGGTGTTGTAGTTACCGCAAGCGGTCGGAGCCGTCCAGTCAGCGATCAGATCCTTAGAGCCTGGCAGGAAGTCAGACCATGCATCACCCGGAACAACGCCTTCAGTTTCCCAGACAACTTCAAGCTGACCATCATCCTGAATTTCACCGATCAGTACCGGCTTGCTCAGGTGGTGGTTCTTATTCATGTACGCCATGCCGCCTGTCAGGTTCTCAGTTTCCTGGCCGATCATCGCCTGCTCAACCGCATCAACATCAGTCGACCCGGCTTTTTCAACCGCCTGAGTCCACATCTTGAAACCGATGTAGGTGGCTTCCATTGGATCGTTGGTGACACGCTTAGGATTACCGGTAAACTCTTTCCACTTAGCGATAAAGGCCGTGTTAGCATCGCTCTCTACGCTCTGGAAATAGTTCCAGGCCGCCAGATGCCCCACCAGAGGTTTAGTGTCGAGACCCGACAGTTCTTCCTCACCGACTGAGAATGCGACCACCGGAATATCTTCAGAAGAGATGCCCTGGTTACCCAGCTCTTTGTAGAAAGGAATGTTAGCGTCACCATTAATCGTAGACACTACCGCGGTCTTCTTACCTGCCGCACCGAAGCCCTTGATATCAGAGACGATGGACTGCCAGTCGGAATGACCGAACGGCGTGTAGTTGATCATGATATCGGCTTCAGCCACGCCTTTAGCTTTCAGGTACGCTTCGAGGATTTTATTGGTGGTACGCGGATAAACATAGTCGGTCCCCGCCAGCACCCAGCGTGTCACACCCAGATCGTTCATCAGGTAGTCAACCGCAGGAATCGCCTGCTGGTTTGGCGCAGCACCTGTATAGAATACGTTTTTAGACGACTCTTCGCCTTCGTACTGAACCGGGTAGAACATCAGTCCGTTCAGTTCTTCCAGAACCGGCAGTGCAGACTTACGGGAAACGGAGGTCCAGCAGCCGAAAATGACATCAACCTCATCCTTGGTCAGCAGCTCACGGGTTTTCTCAGCAAACAGCGGCCAGTTAGACGCCGGGTCAACCACCACAGCTTCGAGCTTCTTGCCCAGCAGACCGCCTTTCTTATTCTGCTCTTCAACCATCATCAGAACGGTGTCTTTCAGGGTTGTCTCACTGATCGCCATAGTGCCGGACAGAGAGTGCAGCACACCCACTTTGATCGTATCAGCCGCCAAAGCGCTGACACTCAGCACACTGGCGCCCATAGACAGAGCAATACCTGAAACCAGATGTTTGATCTTCATATCTATTTCCCTTCTTGAGGTTAAGTTTCGATTCTTTTAGGCCGGGCCGGATTTTTATCCCGGGAATCTGTTATTGACCAAACCATTATTAGAAATAGCGCTCAATGAAGGTATGGGGTGATTGACGCACCCCTATACGTCAAATGACGTATAGGGGACGACAAAGAAGTCGCTAGTAGCCAGGAATGAGGGACAGCAAAGAAGTAGCTAGGTGTTAGACGCTTCGCTTGCTAGAAAAGGCTGAAAAGCCGTCGCTCGTGGTTCGACACAAGCGATCTGGATTTGGTGATAGAGAATCTGAGGAGGGAATCCTTTCGCTCCTCATCCTGAGTACTGCTATCAAGCAATTTTACTTGACTAAATTACTATGGTATTCATTAAACAGGTTATTGCCGCTCGAGACTCTGAAAGGAAAGTCTTGGTTGAATGGAAATCAGCAGCTGGGGTAAAAAGATGCTTCGGACACATCAAACGCTTTTGGATCAAATGAAGATTAGTGATGCAGAGATTCAGAGCAGGCTGGAACTTGCAGCACTGTCCCTCAGCCACTTTGAACTGCTTAAAGACGTACTTCCGCTTATCAACTCACAAATCGACTCAATTGTTGAGCGATTTTATATTTCTCAGCTGGCAATCGATGAAATCGCTGTACTGATCGGTGATGTGGATACCTTAAACCGGCTGAAAGGCGCTCAGCATCAGTATATTCTTGATCTGTTTTCAGGCCAGTACGACAGTACTTATGTCAATAACCGGTTACGTATCGGTATGGTCCATAAGCGGATTGGGGTTGAACCGAAACTCTATCTGAGTGCGATTAGTTCACTGAAACTGATTCTCTTTGATGTGCTCGATAACTCTGTTGTGGATACTGACGTCCTCGTGGAGACAAAAGAGGCCCTGGACAAGTTATTTTATTTCGATACAACGCTGGTATTTGATACCTATATTTCCAGCATGATTTCAGAGCTGGAACTGGCTAAGAAGAAAACCGAGATGTATGCCAATAGCCTTGAGGTCAAAGTTTCAGAACGCACTGTCCAGCTGGAGGAGCTGGCTAAAAAAGACCCTCTGACGGGTATCAATAATCAGCGAGCGATGCGTGAACTTGCCGGTATTCTGCTGAGTTCGGTTGCCCGACGTAAGGCTTCTTTTTCCCTGATTTACTTCGATATAGATAACTTTAAACAGGTTAATGATCAGCACGGCCACCTGAAAGGGGACGAGGTATTAAAAGTTATTTCAGAGTGCATCAGACAGCATGTTCGGGAATCTGATGTCCCTTGCCGCTATGGCGGCGATGAGTTCTGCATTATGTTGCCCGATGCAGAAACCCAGTCTGCGCAATCGGTCGCTGAACGAATTGTGGCCAGCTTTGCCGAAGTTTATCCTGACTTTTCGCTGAGTATGGGTGTTGTGGAAACCGGGCCCGAACAGCACATGAGTCTGGATGAAATGATTACTATCGCAGATAAAAAAATGTACCAGGCTAAGACGTTGAAAGGATCCCGGATAATAACCTGACGGCGGAGAAAGCAGTCTGGAAAGCAGTCGCTAGTGGCTAGTTGTTAGACGCTTCGCTTGCTAGGAAAAGCAAAGGCAAAAGACGTTGCTCGTCGCTCGTTGCTCGGAAGAGCGGGGAATATTGTAGTGGCTGTTTATATCATCACTTTGGAAAATAGATCTACCCTCTTTAGCAGTTTAGAAAAAAAAGGAGTAGCCACTTAGAGCAGTTCCAACCACAGCAATTATAACTCCACTTCCTGTAAGCACCTCCGCTTCCTTATTAATGAAACGGGAACAACAAACGAAGCCATAGCTGATAAAGTACAATATCCAGCATAGAATCTTTAAGAAATAAAACATAAGGTAAAGCAAAAAAATCAATCCTTTCATGAATACATATGTAAGAGGGAACGCTACCAGATATGCAATAAAGCCCTCCCAGCTTACGCCTATCGCTACAAACAGAAAATCAGCGATTAGCTTTGCCCCTCCAAAACATAGCACTATGATGTACCATCTTTTCAACCAAAATTTGACGTAATTATCAGGAAAAGAAAGCACCCGCATGTCTGCAAATTTATTTCCATACATTTCAATTTTTAAAGCTACACGAGGGAAATAAACTCCCACTGCGGCCAAAAACAAGCCTAAAATTGAAACAACAAATGACACTCCATTCATATAGTATATTCTGACCCAATAAATAAAAAATAAAAAAACTCAACCCGACATATAAAAACAAACTGTAATTATTAGCCGATTAAGCTTAAACTTTCGCCCTCTTTATTCTCTTTAAATATTCTATCAATGCTGATTTATTTATTCCTCCTAGTATTACTATTTTTCCACCTTGCTTATTCTGCTCTTAAGTTGCAATTCTAAGTTGTGCATCAAAGGAATCCACGTTAAGTATTAAAAGTACTGTTCTTTAAGATCTCTACAGATCCCATCTAAATCAGGAAACAGGCTCGAAGCGCTAATACCCATGAGTCTCAATTCAGCAAGAACCGTTTCAAACTCATCAGCTGGGAGGTCATATGCTGTTAAGTATTGAATTCCTGTCTTAACAGAGTGCTGATGAATATGGGCTTCTATGTAGTCAATATTTGACAGAGTAGTAACCGCTTGTTGAGGGGTTGCTCTGGGGTTACCTGATGCAAGCAGTTCGTTATAGGTGATTGTTGGGAGGTTTGAGTCGAAAGACTCTACTTGTATTGAGTCTCGACACCACGCCTCTTTATCAAAAATATAGATGCGTACTAATTGGCCTTTATTAGCTTTCAGTTCTTTATATTCATTGAACGCGAAGTATGCAGCAACAAAAGGAGATTCGCTCCAATCTAATAAAGGAGTCGGAAACCCATGGTGTTGCGCTAAATATAACAGAGAACCAATATCTTGATTGCATTTCAAATCAAATTTAATTCCTGTCTGTGCGTGTACTTTGCGATACAATCTAGGCAAATCCTCGCGAAAGTATCGACGTAAATCAGCTCGACCTCGCCGATGAAATGTGGTTCTTAAACGCCAAGTATTATCTCGCTGCCCACGATACAGATAGCTATTATCTTTAAACTCCCAAGCTTTTTCTTTAAATTTTTTCCAACTAGTTTCTTCAACCTTAATTATTGAAGGCGCAAAGTTAGGGCCACACAGAGTTACTATTCCAGAATTCCCAATACTAGTTTTATAATGACCTTTGAGGTATCCATTATCCCCAAAATCTGCCGTAACGTTAATAGAAGCTGGTAGTATGCACTCGGGAAACTTTTTTTCCAACTGCATATAACTAAGTTGTTGTCCTGTATATTTATCAATTCCTTGAATATTACTCCCAGTGAAAGAAACTCTATTTTCGTTACGCACAACAGTGATATCCGCAGAAACTGATACTATTTCGTTAGTTTCCTCCCACAATAAAAAGTACCCCTGATATTTTCCATCAATACAGTCAATATTGATAATTAATCCGCCAGAGTTATCACCTTGTATTACACCAACCCATTGCCCTTCCATGTATCCCTCCACTGTTGCTCAATTCATTAATAAAAAATCAAAGCGACATCCTTTAGCTATTCCATTTGCTCTTTATGGTTTAGAGCTCGCCTTGTGAATAATCCCAGAATCAATGGGGTCAACTAAAAGATAAAAAGGGGACAGATTTATTATCTCCAGTGAATATCGCGATCTCCCTTAAGACAAAAACGTGAATGCGCAATCGCATTCTTAGCCCGGCGTATTATCCCACCGGCGTTTCTCACCTATCCCTTTGTTTCTGATGTGTTACGAAGCTCTAAGCCGCAAAACATACCCTTATCCAACGATAAAACCAGCATAACCGCTGAACTGGACAAAATAAACTATATACAAACAACTTTCTTACATCGCACTTAACGTAAACGCCTGCACTAAACGCTATATAGAAGGCTCTTCCTAGCCACTAGCAACTAGCAAGTCGCGAAGCGACGTCTAGCCACTGATCTAAAAACATCGATCACAAAACACACACCAGTAACCATTAATAAATATTTTAGTGAACAGTTTTACCCTGATTAAAGAAGTCGGTAAACTGAGCGCCACTTTATCTATGTGGACTTAGCTATCATGCCAATACTGGTTGCCGTCACTATTTTATGGGCGTTTTCGTTTAGCCTGATCGGGGTATATCTCGCGGGACAGGTCGATGCCTGGTTTTCGGTATTGATGCGCGTCGCCCTGGCGACTCTGATCTTTTTACCTTTTCTGAAACTGCGGCAAATCGAACCTAAAACTGCTCTTCAGCTAATGGTGTGTGGGGCTTTTCAGCTTGGCATCATGTATGGCTTTTATTACCAATCCTTTTTATACCTGTCTGTACCCGAAGTTTTACTCTTCACCGTCATGACGCCCATTTACATTACCCTGCTGAATGACTTACTTGATCATCGGCTTAATATTGGCTTTATTATCAGTGCCTTATTAGCCGTTATTGGCGCGATCACAATTCGCTATCAAGGGGTAGATGAAGGCTACCTGAAAGGTTTATTTATCGTGCAAGGCGCTAACGTATGCTTTGCAGCAGGGCAAGTGGTTTACAAACGCATCATTGCAAAAGAACGCACAGACCTGCCACAGCGCACCGTGTTTGGCTGGTTTTTTATCGGCGCGTTAGCGGTTGTGATTCCCTGTTATCTCATCCTTGGCAACCCGGATAAACTACCGACTACCCCCCTTCAATGGTCAATTTTGACCTATTTAGGGCTGGTTGCGTCCGGACTCGGCTATTTCGCCTGGAACAAGGGGGCAACACAGGTCAGCGTCGGAACACTGGCGGTCGCCAACAACCTGCTAATCCCTGCGGGCATTGTGGTTAACGTTTTATTCTGGAACCGTGATGCGGATATTTTGCGTCTATCGATCGGAGGGGCGATTATTCTGTTAGCACTCATGGTGAACGATAAATTCAACCAGCGTTTCCAACAGGCAAAAGCCGCCTGATCCTTCTTCAGAAATTTAGCCAGAACATCAGGGGATACCGGCCTTCTTAACGTAATTAAAGGGCTAAAAGCCTTTTTCAAGTAAAAGATCGCCCCTGGAAGGGGCTCCTACAACAGGCTGTGACAGAGGGGGGAACGACTACAATAACAAGTTCCTCAACAAATCCAGTCGCGACTCGATACCCAGAGCGCATGCTAGCGTCGCTCCCACAGAAGCTCCAAACAACGGCTTTTGAAAGCTTTTTCTAACAACTAGCAAGCGGCGAAGCCGCGTCTGGCAAGTCGCGTAGCGACGTCTAGCGACTGCTCTTATTCATGACTAGCAATCAGCCGCAAGGCGATGCCCGCCGCTGCGGTGCGATTTTCGACGCCGAGTTTGGGGAAGATCTGTTCCAGGTGTTTGTTGATGGTGCGGGGACTGATTTCAAGAATCTCGGCGATCTCCCGGTTGGTCTTGCCGTTGGCGAGCCAGAACAATACCTCGGCTTCCCGTTCGGTCAGCTCCAGTTCCAGCTTCAGCAGTTCGGCACCGGAGGGTTTATTGCCATCGATCAGCTGCATCAGCACTTCACCATTACTCTGATAGCCGATCAGTTTCAGGGTTAACGGGTATTCCAGATCCCTGACTGGCATCCGTTCCTGCTCTAACGGTTTGTGAGTCAGCCAGTTGCGAATCTGCGGCAGCAAGCAGGTCTCCTGCAACGCTTCGGTCACCCCTGCCCGCCCCAGCAAGCCATAGGCTCTTGGAGTCGCCCAGCGCAGCAGGCCATCACTGCCCACCGTCAGCAGGTGCTGCCCGGTGCTGTCCAGCGCGCTGTGAACACTGCTGGTCTGGCGGGCATTACCCAGATGCACCCGGATACGCGCCAGCAACTCGTTGGGGCTGATCGGCTTGGTCAGGTAATCCACCCCTCCGCAGTCCAGCCCTCGGACAATATCTTCGGTCTCGGTGAGGCCGGTCATAAACACTACCGGGATGGTCGCCAGATCAGGATCGGCTTTCAGCTGGCGGCAGGTTTCAAAACCATCCATCACCGGCATCACCGCATCCATCAGGATAATATCGGGGCGGATACGTTTGCAGATGGTCAGCGCCTGACGCCCTTCGAGGGCCACCAGAATATCCAGTCCCGCCCCTTCCAGCGCATCATTAATCAGACTCAGTGCATTGGGGGAGTCATCCACCACCAGTACCACGTCGCTACGGGTTGATCCGCTCTCTTTCATATTCATTGATTCGGGGTCTCCAGACACGCGACCAGCTTACTAAACAGAAAACTCTCACTGAGCTGCCGCAGATAGGTTAAGGCGCCCGGCGACATAATCGCCAGCCCCTCAATCTCTTTCAGACACTGCATCACCCCTTTGTTGTAGCCCAGTTCGGCGCAGTTTTTCAGTTCCAGCAGCAACGGATGCCCCGGCTGCAGGATCTCAATTCCCTGTCCCGCAGACACCGGGGGTTCTGCTGCAACCACCTCGTCTGCTTTGAGGGGTTCTGAATCGCCCCGGTAAATCCATTTCAGCTGCAGATGCCGCCCCAGAGTTTCCAGCAGCTGATGATTGGCAACTGGCTTAACCAGATAGTCGTCGTAACTGTCGTGGCCATCCTCTGTGGCGGAGAGTTCCCGGGCATCGGCGGACAGCATGACGATCTTCCCCGGCACCTTACGCTGGCGCAGAATACTGGCCAGTTGCAGCCCCGACATCCCCGGCATGGAGATATCCAGCAGGAACAGATCCGCTTCACTGTGCTGCAACTGCGCCAGACAGGCCTCGGCATCCTGCGCTTCAATAATGCTGAAGCCCAGCGGCATCAGAATATCGGCCAGCAGCCCCCGCAATACCGGATCGTCATCCACCAGACAGAGGGTGCGCTGATAGCCTTCGTAGCCGATGATCCGCTGCTCCTGCAGCAGCGGCGTCAGCGCCTCGTTGCTGACCCAGGGCAGCATCATCGACACCCGGAAACAACTGCCGGTCCCCGGATTGCTATCCACCTGCAGATCGCCCCCCATAATCTCGGTCAGCAGCTTAACGATGGTGAGGCCCAGGCCGGTGCCCGGCAGGTGCGCGGTATCCTGATTACGAATCCGCTCAAACGGCGCAAAGATCCGCTGCATCTGGTATTGATCGATACCCGGACCGGTATCCCGGATCGCGAACTCCGCCACCTGATTACGGTAGTGGATATCAAAATCGATCCGCCCTGTCGGGGTATACTTCACTGCATTGGACAGCAGGTTGATCAGAATCTGGCGCAGACGCTTCTCGTCAGTGACGATGCGCTGCGGCAGTGGGTCGGCGATATAGCAGTTAAACTCTATGCCTTTCTGCAGCGCCTGCAGGCGAAACATCTCCGCCAGTTGCTCGATCAGTTCCGGCAGATTCACCTGATTGCGGTAGAGATCCAGCCGGCCCGCCTCGATTTTGGAGATATCCAGCAACCCTTCAATCAGGTCGGTGAGATAGAGACCACTGCGATGAATAATATCCAGCCCGCGTTGCTGATCCGGCTGCAGGCTGGAGCGTTCGCGCAGTAGCTGCGCATACCCCAGAATGGACTGCAATGGGGTGCGCAGTTCATGACTGATGCCGGAGAGGTAACGACTCTTGGCGGCATTGGCCCGCTCTGCCAGCTCTTTGGCCTGCTGCAGTTCCAGATCGGTTTGTTCGTGCGCGTCGATCTCGCGGGTCAGTTTCATGGTCTGGCGGTTCGATTCCTGCTGCGCCACCACCCGGCTTTCATGGGTTAGCAGGAACAGCCAGGTGACCACCCCGGAGGCGATAAACAGGGTAAAAAACAGGGTCCAGATGGTCTGTAACACCAGCGCGGTTTCCTCCGGTGTGGCCGGTGCCAGCTGCCGGTAGATCACCGCCAGCAACGCCCCCAGTACCAGGTTCACCACCAGCAACAGGGCGATAAACTTACCCAGCCGGGAACTGACCAGCTTGACCGCCCGGCGCGGCAGAAACAGATGCAGCATCTCCATCACCTGGCGGGACAAGCGCGCCTTGGGCTTACAGTTATCCAGACAGCGCACATCCAGCGAACAACACAGCGAGCAGATCGGCAGATCATAGGCGGGACAGTAGCTCATATCCTCCCGCTCAAAATCATTTTCACAGAGACCGCAGGTGACAATACTGACGGTTCGCGCCTCATCCGGCGTCGGCACCAGACGGATATACTGGTTCAGCTCTTCGTTCGTTCGGGCGATATAGTAGCGGCCACCGGTCAGCCAGGCGATCAGTGGCACACAGACAAAACAGCTGATCAGACTGACAAAGTGACACAGATTGCGGGCTTCTTCGCCAAACAGACCCAGATAGCTCAGCATTCCCAGCGCCGTAGAGATCACCATCGACCCCATACCTACCGGGTTAATGTCATACAGATGGCCGCGCTTAAACTCAATTTCAGGCGGGCTCAGCCCCAGCGGCTTATTGATCAGCAGATCCGCCGACAATGACGCCAGCCAGCTGATGGCAATAATGGCAAAGATCCCCAGAATCGCTTCCAGCGCCTGATAGATCCCCAGTTCCATCAGAATCAGGGCGATAGTGACATTAAACACCAGCCAGACCACCCGCCCCGGGTGGCTGTGGGTCAGTCGGGAGAAGAAGTTCGACCAGGCGATAGAGCCGGCATAGGCATTGGTGACATTGATCTTCATCTGGCAGACCACCACCATCAGTGCCGCCAGCAGCAGCGCGATCTCGGGTGAGCCGGTCATCAACTGAAACACCCGCTGATACATATAGGTCGGATCAGACGCCTCGACCACACTCATCCCCTGCGTGATCGCCAGATAGGCCAGAAACGATCCCAGCAACATCTTGATCATGCCGGTGAAGACCCAGCCGGGACCGGCCAGAATCAGCCAGAACCACCACTGTTTCTTGTTCGCTTCGGTCTTCTCCGGCATAAAGCGCAGATAATCCACCTGCTCACCGATCTGCGCAAACAGAGCAAAAAACACCGACACCGCGGCACCAAACATAATGATATCAAACTCGCCGCTGGCGGTGGCCGCCATTCCCGGACTGAACTCGGTCCAGCCCTGTAAACTGTCGAATTCATACCCGAGTACCACGACGATTGCCGCCAGCTGCAGCGCCACC
Organism: Amphritea atlantica; assembly: GCA_024397875.1. Classification (NCBI taxonomy): domain Bacteria; kingdom Pseudomonadati; phylum Pseudomonadota; class Gammaproteobacteria; order Oceanospirillales; family Oceanospirillaceae; genus Amphritea; species Amphritea atlantica. Next base: position 1,161,076 of record CP073344.1, on the reverse strand, counting down.
CAGAGATTATGGGTGCCCACCTGAAACCGGCTGATCGCAGTAATCCCGTGGGTCACAATCGGAATCACGGCAAGGGCACAGAGGAGGTATCCCAGCGCCAGCGGAATGCCGAACAACGCCTTCAGCGCAGAGGCCAGAATAGCCGCCTCGATGGCAAAAAAGATAAAGGTAAAGGAGGCATAAATTAGCGACGTCAGGGTAGACCCGAGATAACCAAACCCGGCGCCCCGGGTCAGCAGATCGATATCCAGCCCGTGTTTGGCTGAGTAATAGGCAATCGGAAAGCCGGTGATAAACAGCACAATACACACCGCCACCATCGCCAACACGGTATTGGTAAAGCCATAGCTCAGCGTTACTGCCGCTGCCAGCCCTTCGAGTGCCAGAAATGACGCCGCCCCCAGCGCGGTTTTACCCACCCGGGAGATACTCATATGACGCCCTTTACGCGCGGTAAACCGCAACGCGTAATCCTCCAGCGTCTGGTCGGCAACCCACTTGTTATAGTGACGTCGCACTTTAAGGATTTTCTGGAATGCTGACATTACTCTGGCCCCAATACTCCGTTTTGCACAGATTTAGCGCAAACAAAACCTTATGGTGCGCGCCGCGCACCATAAAAGAGCTGATATAGTCTGTTTGTCCGTTAAGCGGACTGTTTACTGCTTATGAGTGCATGCTTTATGCCAGAGAATCATTGGCGCTATGATAAATCGATCGCTGCTATGCTCTGACTGACGGGCCCGCATTTAACCTCGGGTTAGGAGCAGAGAGATGATTACAGGTCGCCGCCTGTGTGGTCCTACACGTCCAGTGCAGATAAACACCGTACCTTCTACAGTTTGAACGGCATAAAGTTTCACTCCCCCTGGATAGTATCGATAGGGTCCGCGATCGTTATGCAAGTTGTACAGACATAGCGCAATAATGGTGCTTTGAAATAGCCTGCGCAGCGCCCGATATCAACTGCTATAGTCTAAAAGCAACGCTATTGAGGAGGTATCAGATTATGTTGATCGCAAGATGGAATTGTGAGGCCCGTTTCGGGTACAAACAGGATGCACTCAACCTCATGAAGGAATGGATGGAACAGATCGGAAATCAGACAAATCTGGATATGAAAAATTCACGTCTGATCACCGGTTCTGTCGGCGCAAAAGAGGCGTTAATACAGCATGATATTGAAATCGATGATCTTGCCGATCTCGATAAGTTCTTTGACACGATTGCTGCTATCAAGATGCACGAGGACTGGGGCCGAAAACTGAGTGATGTGGTCGTCTCAGGATCGACCTATTGGGAAGTATTTCGTGTGGTTGAACTGTAATAAGCCTGGCTGACTGTAAGTCAGAGGGTGCTCTTATATTTTGCAGGGTTGATTCGTTAACTATCAGGATATGTGTTATCGATCGACCCTTGAGAATTTAGTTTGCAGACGCGCTTTATCACGTCATGGCAAGAGGGAGTGCAACATACGAGACCTGACCACTGTTCCAACCCCCATTCTCTTCGAGCCCCTATGCTGTTTTCTAAACAGATCCCTGATTATCGTTATTACCAGCTGAGATCGGGAGGGTCTGCAATCCAATCCTGCGTGTATCGACTTAATGTTATTTTTAAGGCGCGTCTATACTGATGACTACTCCACTGATCACTGCACGACTGATCACTGCACGACTGATCACTGCACGACTGATCACTACTCGACTGATCTCTATTCGACTAGAGAAAGTCGTACACGAGGATACCGTTATGGATAGGAAGTTTGTTTTCACCGGTTTGATCTATGCTGTCATCGGCATGTCTTTAGGCATTTTCATGGCAGCATCACATAATCATGAACAGATGGTCACCCATGCTCACATCATGCTGGCAGGGTTTGTGGTGTCATTTATATACGCGCTTTGCCACAAGTTATGGCTCGGTGGCGCCATCAACACACTGAAAAAAGTCCAGTTCTATGTGCATCAAATCGGTATTGCTGTTCTGTTTCTGGGGCTGTTCCTGCTCTATGGCGGCTTTATCCCTATGGAGACCATCGATCCGGTCCTCGCCCTGGCATCTTTTTTTGTCCTCGCCGGCATGATCATGATGCTGATACTTTTCATCAAATCCGATGAAGCCAGACAGCGGGCCTGATGACCCGTGGCACAATGATAGCCACTCTTGCATCCGGATAATCGACTCGGGGCCGTTTTACTTGTCCACGACAGGTTTAGCTTTCAATCCGGCAATACAAAGACAGGAGCACAGCAATAAATGAAATAAATTCATTTTTATTAACCGCCCTGCTCTCTGCTGCCTTCGGGTTACATTTTTTAATTTTTTTGCCAGAAGACAAGCAAACACAATCGCCACGGGACGTGGCTCCTACGAAAAACGGTAAGCTTCCGCTCTTTCTGGCAAGTGGCGAACTGAGAAACCATGTCTGGCGAGCAGCGAAGCAGCGGTCTGACAACGGTTTTTCCTATCCGGTAAAGATACTGTCCACCGACACTACCTCGCCACAACAATCCGGCGAATACCCCGGCAGTTTTATGACCGCCTGCTGGAATGCCTCGCCGCGGATGCTCTTCAACAATCGCAGCATCGCTTCCTGTTTGAGGGTTTTGTTGTGGCACACCAACAGATAATGCTCTGAAGATAACGGTATAAAATCAAGACCAAACTGGCTGGCCGCCGCTTTTACCCCCATCCCCACATCCGCCATGCCGGCGGCGACGAAGGCGGCTACTGCAGAGTGAGTGAACTCTTCATCGGCGAAACCGGTGATCTTTTTACTGTTAATCCCCTCGCGACGCAGCAGTTCATCGAGCAGTGCGCGGGTGCCAGAGTCTTTCTGCCGGTTGATGAACTTCACCTCTTTACGCAACAGATCTTTCAGCCCGCTAATCTGCTGTGGATTACCGGGCTTTACCATCAGCCCCTGCTGACGGGTAATAAACTTGATAATCTTATGTCCCCGGGGCTTCAGGTGTCGGTTGTAGGTGTCATAGAGGGCATCACTCATGCCCCCTGCCCGGCCATTCACCGGCACATGGAACCCCGCAACATCACAGACACCCCGGTTAAGGGAGGCCAGTGCTTCCTCGGCACTTTTATACTGCAGGTCCAGCTGGATATCACCGGAAAACTCCGGTAACAGGGCCACCGCATAACCGTAACTGGCGTGCAGCCGCAACAGTGGGCTGACCCCTTCCAGAGCCCGGTGAATTTCCAGGTTCAGCTCGGAGGCCAGACTGTCTAACTGGGGCTCCAGTCGCGCCAGTACCCGCTGTTCAGCCCAGAGTAGTTTTTCCCCCAGCGCCGACAGTGTTGCCCCTTTACCCTTCTGCATATCCACCAGCGGCAAACCAAAGAACGCCGCCCAGGTATTCAGAAGGTTCCAGCCATGTCGGTAGGAGATGCCTATTTGCGACGTGGCGGCCGTTAACTTACCCGTCTCATGTATCGCCCCCAGCAAAGAAAACAGCTGTGGATTCAATTGGTTACCGCCAGAGTCCCGGAACGACCAGCTTGGAACAACTTGAATTCGCTTCATATGCACAATATTTCATATTTTGTAGAACACCAACTAATGCTACTTTAAATATAACGTTAAAGCACATAAATTGAGCTTTTCAGATACCCCTACAGCAACATATGAACTTAATTTCATATGTGACAGAGAATAAAAAAATGACCGCAGTTAACGAGCAGATGTTGCCGGTAGTCAGTGAAGTCATCTCCGGTTTACAGCATAAACCCGGAGCCCTGCTACCGATCCTCCACGAGATCCAGAATCGGTTGGGCTACATCCCGCCAGAATCTGTCCCGCTGATCGCCGAAGCACTGAACCAATCCCGCGCAGATATTCATGGTGTCATCAGTTTCTATCACCAGTTCCGTACCACTGCACCGGGCAGACACACCGTTGAAGTGTGTCGCGCTGAAGCCTGTCAGTCGATGGGCGCGCGCCAGCTGGAAGCCTATGCAAAGGCAACCCTGGGTGTGGACTATCACGGCACCACCAGCGATCAGAACATCACCCTGGAAGAGGTTTACTGCCTGGGGAACTGTGCCTGCTCCCCTTCGGTCAGAATCAATGATGAGATCGTCGGCCGGGTGACCCCGGAGAAGTTTGATCAGTTGATCGATGAACTGCGTTCACAACCCCTGGAGGTGCACTGATGAGCGATTCAGTGACAAAGATTTATATCCCACGGGATACCACTGCACTGGCAATGGGTGCCGACCGACTGGCCCGTGAAATCGCGGCGGAAGCGGCTAACCGGGGTGAAACGGTTGAGATTATCCGTAACGGCTCCCGTGGTCTGTTCTGGCTGGAACCGCTGGTCGAGGTGGACACAACGGCCGGGCGGGTCGCCTACGGCCCGGTGGAATGCAAGGATATCGATAGCCTGTTTGATCAGTCTTTCCTGTTGGGCGAGAACACTCACCCACTGTGTCAGGGACTCACCGAAGAGATCCCCTACCTGAAGAAACAACAGCGACTCACCTTTGCCCGTGCCGGTCTTACTGATCCGGTTTCACTGGACGATTATCAGCAACTGGATGGCTTCAACGGCCTGAAAAAAGCGCTGCAGATCGATGGTCAGGCAATTGTTGATGAGGTGAAAACGTCTGGCCTGCGGGGCCGCGGCGGTGCAGCGTTCCCGACCGGGATCAAGTGGCAAACCGTGCTCAATGCGAATCCGGGTGAAACCGGACAGAAATATATCGTCTGCAACGCGGATGAGGGTGACTCGGGAACCTTCGCCGACCGGATGGTAATGGAAGCCGACCCCTATATGCTGATCGAGGGTATGACCATCGCCGGTCTCGCGGTCGGTGCCGATCAGGGCTATATCTATCTGCGCTCCGAATATCCGGTGGCCCATCAGATTCTTAACGAAGCCATTGCCAAAGCGGAACACGCGGGCTTCCTGGGAACAAATATCCTCGGTAGCGGTAAAACCTTTAACCTCGAAGTAAGACTGGGCGCCAAAGCCTACATTTGTGGTGAAGAGACCTCGCTGCTGGAAAGCCTTGAGGGCAAACGCGGCATGGTGCGGGCCAAACCGCCACTGCCGGCAATTGTCGGACTGTTTGGTCAGCCAACTATTGTTAATAACGTGCTGTCGCTGGCGGCGATCCCCTACATTCTCTCCAACGGCGGTCAGGCGTATGCCGATTACGGTATGGGTCGCTCCCTTGGCACCCTGCCCTTCCAACTGGCAGGCAATATTAAACAGGGCGGCCTGATTGAGCTGGCCTTTGGTGTCACTCTGCGCGAGCTGCTGGAAGAGTATGGCGGTGGCACGTTCACTGGCCGGCCGATGCGGGCGGTGCAGGTGGGCGGACCACTGTGTGCCTATCTGCCGGAGAGCCAGTGGGATACACCGATGGATTATGAAGCCTTCCAGGCGATCGGTGCAGGCCTTGGACACGGCGGCATCGTGGTTTTCGATGACACGGTGGATATGTCGGAGCAGGCTCGCTTCTCAATGGAATTCTGTGTCGCTGAATCCTGCGGTAAATGTACTCCCTGCCGGATCGGTTCGACCCGCGGCGTCGAGGTAATCGACCGGATTCGTAACAATGAAAACCGCGCCGAGAATATGGAACTGCTGAGCGATCTGTGCGAAACCATGATCGACGGTTCTTTATGCGCCATGGGCGGCATGACCCCCTTCCCGGTACAGAGTGCCGTAAAATATTTCCCTGACGACTTTGATCGACAAACCCAGAACAGCGAAGGAGGTGCCTGATCATGCTGCAATACTTTGATCCAGATAAAGATTACGGCACCCCTGCCAGTGTTTCAGAAAACCTGATCACGCTGGAAATCGACGGTGTCAGTATCACTGTGCCAGAGGGCACATCGGTTTTACGCGCGGCTGCAGAAGCGGATATCAATATTCCTAAACTGTGCGCCTCGGATAACCTCGAAGCGTTCGGCTCCTGCCGTATCTGTGCGGTAGAGATCGAGGGCCGGCGCGGCACCCCGGCCTCCTGCACCACACCGGCTGAAGCGGGCATGAAAGTGACCACCCAGAATCCACGTCTGGGCAAACTGCGTCGCAATATTATGGAGCTGTATATCTCCGACCACCCGCTGGACTGCCTTACCTGTCCAGCCAACGGCAATTGCGAATTACAGGATGTTGCCGGTGAAGTCGGACTGCGGGAAGTGCGTTACGGCTTCAGCGGAGAGAATCACCTGGAGGCCGAAAAAGACCACTCTAACCCTTATTTCAGTTTCGATCCGAGCAAATGTATCGTCTGCTCACGCTGCGTTCGTGCCTGCAGTGAAGTTCAGGGCACCTTTGCCCTGACGATTGATGGCCGCGGCTTCGATTCTAAGGTTTCCCCCGGGCAGAACCAGGACTTCCTCGATTCCGAGTGTGTTTCCTGTGGTGCCTGCGTACAGGCCTGCCCGACCTCAACCCTGATGGAAAAATCGGTCATTGATGCCGGCCAGCCAGAGCATAGCGTAGTTACCACCTGTGCCTACTGCGGCGTTGGCTGTCAGTTCAAGGCGGAGATGAAAGGCAGCGAAGTGATCCGCATGGTGCCCTATAAAGGCGGCCAGGCAAATCACGGTCACTCCTGCGTCAAAGGCCGTTTCGCCTTTGGTTACGCTACCCATGAGGATCGCATTACTCAACCGATGGTGCGCGACTCTATCGATCAGCCGTGGAAGGAAGTCAGCTGGGATGAAGCCCTGAACTTTGCCGCCACTAAACTGCGCGGCATTCAGGATAAGTATGGCCGCGAAAGTATCGGCGGTATTACCTCTTCCCGCTGTACCAATGAAGAAACCTATCTGGTTCAGAAACTGATCCGGGCAGCCTTCGGTAACAACAACACCGATACCTGTGCCCGGGTGTGTCACTCACCAACCGGTTATGGTCTGAAAACCACGCTGGGTGAATCGGCGGGTACACAGACCTTTGACTCGGTGATGTACACCGATACAGTGCTGGTGATCGGTGCAAACCCCACCGACGCTCACCCGGTATTCGGCTCGCTGCTGAAAAAGCGTCTGCGTCAGGGTGCTAAGCTGATCGTTGCCGACCCACGTCGCATCGATCTGGTAAAAAGCCCTCACGTCCAGACACAGCATCACCTGACCCTGCGTCCCGGCAGCAACGTCGCGTTTATCAATGCGATGGCGCACGTCATTATGAGCGAAGGACTGGAAGACAAAGCCTTTATCGCCGAGCGTTGTGAAACCGAAGCCTTTAATGCATGGCGCAGCTTTATCAGTGAAGAGCGCCATTCACCGGAGAACACCGAAGCGATCACCGGTATCCCTGCCGCTGAGTTGCGCAGTGCGGCACGCATCTATGCGAATGCCAAAAACGCTGCCATCTACTACGGCCTGGGCGTTACCGAACACAGTCAGGGCTCCAGCATGGTGATGGGTATCGCTAACCTGGCGCTGGCAACCGGCAACATCGGTCGTGAAGGGGTCGGCGTTAACCCGCTACGGGGTCAGAACAACGTTCAGGGTTCCTGTGATATGGGTTCCTTCCCGCACGAACTGCCGGGCTATCAGCATGTCTCTGACGATGCCGTCCGGGCACGGTTTGAGTCGGTCTGGGGCGTAAAACTGGATGACGAACCGGGCTTGCGGATCCCCAATATGTTCGATGCGGCGCTGGATGGCACCTATAAAGGGATGTACTGCCAGGGTGAAGATATCGCTCAGTCAGACCCCAACACCAACCATGTGCAGGCCGCTTTGCGCTCACTGGAGTGTCTGGTGGTGCAGGATATCTTCCTCAATGAAACGGCCAAGTTTGCCCATGTATTCCTGCCTGGTTCCTCCTTCCTCGAAAAGGATGGCACCTTCACCAACGCCGAGCGCCGTATCAACCGGGTACGCAAAGTGATGCCGCCTCTGGCAGGTATGCAGGACTGGGAGGTCACCCAGGCGCTCTCCAATGCCATGGGCTATCCGATGAACTACAGCCATCCGTCCGCCATTATGGATGAGATAGCGCAACTGACACCGACCTTTACCAACGTCAGTTATGAACGTCTCGATGAGCTGGGCAGCATTCAGTGGCCCTGCAATGACGCAGCCCCGGAAGGCACACCTATCATGCATCTGGAAAGCTTCCCGATCGGCAAGGGGCATTTTGCCATTACCGAGTACGTGGCCACCGAAGAGCGTTCAACCCGGAAGTATCCACTACTGCTGACCACTGGCCGGATTTTGTCACAGTACAATGTGGGCGCGCAGACGCGGCGTACCGATAATCAGATCTGGCACGATGAAGATGTGCTGGAACTGCATCCGCAGGATGCTGAAGATCGCGGCCTGAAAGATGGCGACTGGGTCGGTGTTACCAGCCGTGCCGGTGAAACCGTGATGCGTACTAAAATCTCTGACCGGATGCAGCCGGGCGTGGTCTACACCACCTTCCATCATCCGGACAGCGGCGCCAATGTGGTCACCACCGATAACTCAGACTGGGCCACCAACTGTCCCGAGTACAAGGTAACTGCGGTACAGGCCGTGAAAGTAACTGAACCATCGGACTGGCAGCAACGCTATCGTGAATTTAACCAGAAGCAGCTAGGCTACCTTAACAAAGCACGCCAAAAAGAGCCGGCAGCTGCGGGAAAGTAAGATGGCAATCAAAAAACTCAAACAGGGCGATCCTGAAACCAGAGTAACGGTGGAAGGCTGCTATAAGCAGTCCGCCGTTATCCGCTGGCAACAGGGGCAGACGCTGGATGCCCTGGACAGTATCGCCGAAGAGATTCCGGTTGCCATGATCTACAACGGCATATCGCATGTGGTCATGATGGCCAGCCCCTGCGATCTGGAAGACTTTGCACTGGGGTTCAGCCTGAGCGAAGGCATCATCAGGAAACCGGAAGAGATCTACGGACTGGATGTGGTGATGGCCGACCCTCAATCTCTGGCGGCCGGTATCGAAATTCAGATATCGATCACCACTCAGCGCTCAATGCAGCTGAAACAGCGGCGCCGCAATCTCACCGGTCGTACCGGTTGCGGTCTCTGTGGTGCCGAATCACTGCAGCAGGCGATCCGTCCGGTAAAACCGGTACCGCCTCTGCCACCCGCCGCGCCAGCAGCGGTGCAGGCTGCCATCAGCCAACTGACTGAAAAACAACCCCTGCAGGCGATTACCGGTGCCTGCCATGGAGCCGCCTGGTGTGACAAGGGGGGCAATATACAGCTACTCAGAGAAGACGTCGGCCGCCATAACGCCCTGGATAAACTACTGGGCGCACTGCAACGGGAAAATACTGACCTGAGCGATGGCTTCGCGCTGGTTTCCAGCCGCGCCAGTTACGAGATGGTACACAAGGCTTCCAGCTGCGGCATCAGCACTCTGGTCGCGGTTTCCGCGCCCACAGGGCTCGCGCTGAACCTGGCAAAACAGGCCGGATTAAACCTGATCGGATTTGCACGCACCGGCAGACATGTCATTTACAATCAGGCTGAAATTGCTGATTCAGAGGAATAATTCATGGGACAATACCAACTTAACAGCCTGATCAAAATGGCCAACCAGATCGCGGCGAATAACACCCATATCGGCGACGAAACCGCCGAAGCTGCGATGGTCGCAAACCATCTCAGCAAGTTTTGGGCGCGTTCGATGAAGGCCCAGATCAGGGATTATCTTGAAAGTGACGGCAGTGAATTGCTGCCAATTGCTAAGAAGGCCGTCGCCCAATTAGGCAGCTAAAACGTCACGACACAACTCATCAGACACGCCTATACCGCTTAGCGGAGCCCAGACTGACCCTGCCCGGGTCAGTTCTGGCCAGCCTGTAACACTGCCAAATCAGCGACCGGATAAAACCGGCCTGCTGCCTCAAGCCGCAATAACCTCAGTTAACTCATATATAATCCACTGACGCAATTTTTAGTTAAATACTAAACAGCCTGAACTTTTGTTATCAGAGGAGCAGACATGCAAACAGTTGTGTTTTTACCCGGTTTAATCTGTGACCAAGCGGTATGGCAGGCTCAGGTTAATGAACTAACCCGGCAGGGATATGAATGCCGGGTGATCGATTACGGTGATGCCGACAGTCTTGGCCGTATGGCTGAAATCGCCATAGAACAATCACCGGATAAGTGTGTACTGATTGGCCATTCAATGGGTGGCCGTGTTGCACTGGAGGTGGCGCGCCGCGTCCCTGACAAGATCTCTCACCTGATTCTGATGGATACCGGCTACCGGAGACTGAGCCCGGACGATGCGGGTAAACAGGAGGTTTCCGGACGACTGACGCTGGTTCAAACAGCCCGGCAACAGGGGATGCGGGAGATGGGTGAGGCATGGATGCAGGGAATGGTGCTTCCTGAACGACTGCAGGACAGCCAGCTCTGCCAGAGCATTCTCGATATGATTGAACGCAAAACAGTGCAACAGTTTGAACATCAGCAAACCGCCCTGATCGAACGACCGGACGCGACCGATGTGTTGATCTCACTGAAATGCCCTACGCTGTTTATCTGCGGTGATCAGGATAGCTGGAGTCCGCTTGAGCGTCACTACGATATGGCTGAATTAGTCACGGGAAGCGAAGTAATTGCGATTGAGCGATCCGGCCATATGAGCACAATGGAGCAACCCCGGGCCGTCAACGATGCCCTGCTGCGCTGGCTGCAAAGCACTCTGGTTTAAGTACTCTGGTTTAAGTACTCTGGTTTAAGCACTCTGGTTTAAGTACTCTGGTTTAAGCACTACGGGTTAAGTACTGAGGGTTAAGACTGAGGGTTAAGACTGAGGGTTAAGACCCGCGTAATAAGCACATGGGTCAGTGGTTTTGCGGCGAATACTGCCCCAATAGATTGCAGATGATCATGTTCAGATCGGCCAGCGTGCGTTTTGCCCGCTCACCTTTCTGATTTACGACCACCAACATGACACTGTGGGTCACCTCCAGATAGAGGCGGCCCAAACGCTCCCGCTCTTTCAGATGGCGGTTGATACCCATCCGTTTGAACACCTCGGCCATCCGCGTAATTTCCAGTTCATCGTGCTGCTCATCTAATTCGCGTAACTCCGGCACGGAAAACATCGCCTGCACCAGCGTCAGGATCGCCTTCTGCTGCTTATAGGTTTTCAATTTCAGCCCCAGCATCTGTTCCACCAGAGTTTCCAGCGGCAGATCTTCAACCGGCCAGCGGGCGATCTCATCTAAAGCCGCTTCCACGGTTTCCAGCCAGCGAGACCCCATGGCATACAGAATCGCATGCTTATTGGGAAAGTAGTGATACAGCGAACCAACTGAGATCCCCACCTCTTTGGCGATCAGGATAGTGTTAAGGTCATCCAGCCCAACCCGTTCCAGCAGTTCACCGGTCACATCAATAATCTGCTTTGAACGCAGCTTAGAACGCCCCTGCACCGGCGCATTGCGCGGCGCCAGGTCCTGTGCGGTTTTTACCCGGCGATTCTCTGTCACTTTTGTTTTCAACTCTTCCGACTCAATAACCACTGAATGGCGGCATTATAGACTGAATTATCAGGGTTCTGAAAACACCGCGTCAAACAATTAACCTTGTGTAACCGGTCCCTCAGAAAAAACGGTCACGCAGTGAATAATACAGCATACCCGTCACCAGCCCCGGCCACCTGAGCAGCGTCCCGCCTGGGAATGTCGGCGTTGGTACTTTAGTAAACATATCAAACTTCTCAACCGAACCGCTGATCGCCTCGGCCATAAGCTTTCCACCCAGTGTTGCCAGTGCTACACCATGCCCTGAATACCCCTGGGCAACGAACAGATTTTCATCGATCCGGTCAAAATGGGGCATCCGGTTAAGAGTGATCGCCAGGGTGCCTCCCCAGCCGTAGTCGATCTTCACATCCTTAAGCTCCGGGTAGTACTGCAACATGCAAGGCCGGACAAAAGCGGGAATATCTTGGGGAAAACGACTGCTGTAGTTTTCGCCACCGCCCCAGAGTAAGCGGTTATCGCCGGACAATTTAAAGTAGTTGATAACAAATCGGGAATCCGCCACCGCGACATCATCCCGGTTAATTCTGCGGCATAGCTCTTCACTGAGGGGCTCAGTGGCAATAATGAAATTATTGATCGGCATAATTTTACCGGCTACGCGGGGCTCAAGCTTGCCCAGATAACCGTTACAGGCCAGCAGAATATATCTGGCTTTTACCCTGCCACTGTCAGTACAAACCTCAGCCGCTTTACCTGTGGTGTAACCCGTGACCCGGCTGTGTTCATGTATAACCACCCCCGCCTTAGTCGCCGCTGATGCCAGCCCAAGCGCATAGTTCAGTGGATGCAGGTGAACCCCCTCCTCCCAGTACTCGCCAGCGAAATAGTTATCAGTACCCAGCATCGCCTGCACTTCGCTATCCGGAACAAAGCGGATCTTGTCGTAATTCAGAACCTTGTGCTTATACTCAACGCTCTCACGCATCTCGGCGACATGCCCCGGCTTGGCAGACACATGCATGACCCCCTGCTTCAGGTCACAGCTAATCTGATGCTCATCAATCAGGTCTTTAACCAGCTGAACTGAATCAAGCGAGCTCCGCCACAAGGCATCAGCTGCGTTGCGGCCCACTTTTTTAATCAGTTCAGCATGGCCCATATTATGACCCGGACACACCTGCCCGCCATTGCGACCCGAAGCCCCCCAGCCCACGGTTTCTCCTTCCAGCAGCGTCACTGAATAACCTTTTTGTGCCAGATGCAAAGCAGCAGACAGGCCGGTATAGCCGGCACCTATAATACAGATGTCGGCCTGCTGCTCACCGCTTAACGGCGGATATCCCGGGCTGGCATTGGCCGAATCCGCATAATAAGAGGGCTGATCATTGTTAAGACTCATAGAGCGGGTCTCCTTAAAAGCACATTAATAGTCAACAAAACGAACATGACCACACAATAAACCGAATGATAATTCTAATTTAAACGAACAACAAGCCCATAAAACCGTAACAAATATAAAATTACAGTTGATTTTTTAAAAGTCATGAAATAACCTAAAACCCGAATAATGTTTCGACTAAGCAATTTTAAAAAGGCTCTTGAACAGGCCGCGTAGGCAAAAAATTATTCCCGTATTTACACAACAACCCCTGCAGACAGCTTCATCAGCTCTATAGTGAACAGCAGGCCAACAGATAAACACGACAGATAGGTGATTTATGGAAGCCGTGGAAAGGTTTCTCAAAGAGAACAATATTACAGAGGTCGAATCGACCCTGCCGGACATGACCGGTAATGCCCGGGGAAAGTTTTACCCGACGAAAAAGTATCTGGCAGAAAAAGGGGGGAAAATCCCTGAAACCCTGTTGGTGCAAACCGTGACCGGTGAATGGGCTGATAACCACTATGATATTGTCGATCCGGCAGACCGGGATATGCTTCTGGTGCCGGACTCAAACACCTTGCGATTAGTGCCCTGGGCAGACGAACCCACCGCTCAGGTGATCAATGACTGCTATACCAGCGCTGGCGAGCTCCACCCGCTGGCCAGCCGTTCAGTGCTCCGCCGGGTACTGAAACTCTATGAAGATCTGGGACTGCGCCCGGTTATCGCTCCGGAAGTTGAATTTTATCTGATACAGAAAAACACCGACCCTGACTATGAGCTGAAACCCGCGACTGGTCGCTCCGGTCGCCGGGAAACGGCACGTCAGTCATACGGTATTGATGCGGTTAACGAGTTCAACCCGGTTATCGATACGCTGTATAGCTATTGCGAGGCGCAGGGACTGGATGTAGACACTCTGATCCATGAATCCGGTGCCGCGCAGATGGAGATCAACTTTCTCCATGGTGATGCGCTGGATCTGGCTGATCAGGTGTTTGTCTTCAAACGCACCCTGCGTGAAACAGCACTCAAGCATGATATGTATGCCACCTTTATGGCCAAGCCGATGCAGCATGAACCGGGCAGCGCGATGCATATCCATCAGAGCCTCATCGATATAAAAACCGGCGAAAATATCTTTGCCGGCAATGAAGACCACCTTTTCTCAGAGCGTTTTTACAACTATCTGGGTGGATTGCAGAAATACACCCATCATGCGATTACATTCTACGCGCCTAATGTGAACTCTTATCGCCGCTTTGCGCCCGATATTGCCGCGCCGGTTAACTTCAAGTGGGGCATTGATAATCGTACCACCGGCTTGCGGGTTCCCAATGCGCCACTGGCGGCGACACGCATCGAAAACCGCTTTCCGGGTGCCGACTGCAACCCCTATCTGGCCATTGCAGCCAGTCTGGCCTGCGGTTATCTGGGTTTGAAGCAGAGCCTTAAACCAGGCAAACCGGTCGAAGCATTAGCAGCAGATGAGGATGATACTGTTGAAGTGGCCCGCTCTCTCGAAGAGGGCCTGAGACTGCTGGAAGACTGTCCCGAGTTGTGTGAAATCATGGGGGCTGAATTCGTCGCGGCATACATCGGCGTGAAACGTGCCGAATTTGAAACCTTCCACGAAGTCATCAGTTCCTGGGAACGGGAATACCTGTTACTGAACGTTTAATAACCCCGCACCTTAGATTCTGCCTGACGGCAGATTTAAGGTGCAAAACGATAGATTGCTACACGTTAATCTGAAAACTCCAACGAGAGGCGGTTCACTATGAAGACAGCTGTACCTTCGCTGATCAGAAAAGCATTGCAAATATCCACCCTGAGCCTTGCTGCTTCTGTTCCCTTTGCTCAGGCCGAAGAAGTTCTCAACTTCTATAACTGGTCTGATTATATTGCTGAAGACACCATAGCCAAATTTGAAGCCGAGACCGGGATCAAAGTGATCTATGACGTCTACGACAGTAATGAAACACTGGAAGCTAAGCTACTGGCCGGTAATTCCGGCTATGACCTGGTGGTACCCAGCGCCCATTTTATGGAGCAACAGATCAAAGCCGGTATATTCCAGCCACTTCAAAAAGACCAACTCAGTAATCTGGGCAATCTGGACCCGTCGTTGATGGCCCTGCTGGATAAGAAAGACCCCGGCAACAAATACGGCGCTCCCTATCTCTGGGGAACAACGGGGATCGGCTACAACGTTAAGCAGGTAAAAGCCGTACTCGGGGACGATGCCCCCGTTGACAGCTGGGAGCTGGTGTTTAATCCGGAAAATATGAAAAAACTGGCGGAGTGCGGCGTCACCTTCCTTGATTCACCCGATGAGATGTACCCGCTGGCACTACTCTACGCGGGCCAGTCATCAACCGATATCACAAAAGCCAGCCACAAGAGCGATAGTCCGGCGGCCAACGTACTCAGAAACGTGCGCCCTTACCTGCGCCAGTTTCATTCATCTCAGTATGTTAACGATCTGGCAAATGGCGATATCTGCGTAGCGATCGGCTATTCCGGTGATGTATTCCAGGCACAGGCCCGGGCGGAGGAAGCGGGCAAAGGGATTGAGATCAGTTACAGTATTCCCAAACAGGGAACTGAGATCTGGTTTGATATGCTGTTGATCCCAGCCGATGCTAAACACGCCGGGAACGCGCATAAGTTCATAAACTTCCTGATGCGTCCTGAGATCATAGCGGAGATTACCAACTACGTCTGGTATGCTAATCCAAACACCGCGTCCACTGACCTGGTAGACCCTGAGATCACCGCCGATACGGCAATCTATCCCGATGCAGAAACCCGCTCACGCCTCTATATGCCGGCAACACTGCCAGCAAAGATAGCCCGGGTGCGCAGCCGTACCTGGTCAAATATCAAAACAGGCAACTGATCAGATATTTTATCTGAAACTTTTTTACTCCATATTAACGCCCCTTTCGGGGCGTTTTTTTTGCTTATAAACGGTCTTTACATCCGCTAGCAATATAACGGTCAACCTTGCATAGCAGCCAGGCAACAGGTGTATAACAATATTCTATGGGGAGTAAGCTGCGCGATTCTGATAGGATACAGGCTCGACACCAGGGATGATATTCGGCTGTCGGCTTTCCGTTTCCGACAGATAAGATGTGATGAGCCAAATTAAATTACGCAAACCCTCTTTTATCCTGATCAGCA
Organism: Amphritea atlantica; assembly: GCA_024397875.1. Taxonomy (NCBI): domain Bacteria; kingdom Pseudomonadati; phylum Pseudomonadota; class Gammaproteobacteria; order Oceanospirillales; family Oceanospirillaceae; genus Amphritea; species Amphritea atlantica. The sequence continues at coordinate 1,145,058 of CP073344.1, read as the reverse complement.
GTCTGCTGCTGGTCGCTGCATTCTCAGCAATCAGTCTGATCAGCTATTATGTTGCCAACAGCTCCCTGAACCAGCACATCAAAACCAATACCCTGCCCCTGACCAGTGACACAATCTATTCAGAGGTGCAGCGGGATCTGTTACAACCGGTATTGGTCTCATCTTTGATGGCGCAGGATACTTTTGTCCACGACTGGATTGAGGGCGGCGAGCTATCCCCCGGGCAGATGCAGCGCTACCTGACCTCAATCCAGACACGCTACAACGCTTTCACCGCTTTTTTTGTTTCTGAACAAACAACAAACTATTACCATAGTTCCGGGATTATTAAACAGGTGTCTGAATCAGACCCGGCCGATCAGTGGTATTTCACCAGCCGCCAAACCCAGGCCGGGTTCGATATCAACCTTGACCAGGATACCGCTGACTCCTCCACCACAACCCTGTTCGTCAACCACAAGGTAAAGGATGCCCGGGGACAGTTCCTGGGGATTATCGGTGTCGGCCTCGCATCACAAAAAATCAGGGAGCTGATTGAAGTTTATCAGAGCCGCTATGGCCGCCAGGTATATTTCATTAACCGCCAGGGACAGGTCACCCTGCAGGGCAGCCAGTTCAGCGGTGCTGACGATATCCATAAGATTGCCGGGCTTCGCGATATTTCCCCCCTTATACTGACCACGCCCGGTGGCTCATACAGCTATAGCAACGGTAACCAGCAATATCTAATAAAAACCCGTTTTATTCCTGAGCTCGACTGGTATCTGATCGTTGAGCATATACAGCACAGCGAATCACAGATTACGGCAACACTGTGGATCAACCTGTCAATCAGTCTGGCGGTCATCCTGATAGTGTTGCTACTGCAACACTTTACTCTGGGCGGATATCAGCGCCGCTTAGAGTTTCTGGCAAACACCGACCCCCTGACTGGCGCCGCCAGCCGCCACGCCTTTGAGTCGACCTATGTGCAGATTCTCAGTTTTGCCGACCGCCACCAGAATCCGGTTTCCACTATTCTGGTCGATATCGATCATTTCAAGGTGTTCAATGACACCCATGGCCACCTTCTGGGCGATAAGGCCCTGACTCAGGTCGCCGCCATACTCGCCGACAATCTGCGAAAATCAGACACTATTTGCCGCTGGGGAGGCGATGAATTTTTTATCGTCCTGCCCAACTGCAATCAGGAAAACGCCCGACTGGTCGCAGAAAAGATGCGCCTGCAGATAGAGGAGTCGTTGCTACTCGTTGATGATCTCAGACTCGCTGTGACCGCCAGTTTTGGTATCGCCGAATATATCGGCCAGAGTCGCCCTCTGAGCTGTTTAATCGCACCGATAAGGCTCTGTACCGGGCAAAATCCAGATCCCGCAATCAGGTAGAAGGATCGTCCACACAGGCGCCGCGAAGCGTTTAAGGGGGAAAATAAATAATTAAAGTGTTGATATAAAAAAAATATCTGTATATATTAATACCTGCTTGAAGATTCACCGTATTTTTATGCATCATTTCGAAGATCCTGTTTCAGCTTCTCGTCCTGTTTCCATAATGTATAGTAAAAATTCCTGCATCATCCGCCATCTCTGATGGCAAAACATTATTTATAAAATAGGACAACTAACATGGCTACTGTAACCGGTACTGTTAAATGGTTTAACGCTGACAAAGGCTTCGGTTTCATCGAGCAGGAAAACGGCCCTGACGTATTCGCACACTTCAGTGCAATCCAGAGCAACGGCTTCAAAACTCTTGAAGAAGGCCAGCAGGTACAGTTCTCTGTAACTCAAGGTCAGCGCGGTCCACAAGCAGAAAACATCGTTGCTATCTGAGACCGTGTAAGCTAACAGATCTCTGATCTGTCGCTTCCAGAAGAAAGCCTGATTACGATCAGGCTTTTTTATGCCTGCTATTTACCGGATTCACTCCACCTTGCATCAGAACCTCATCGCCAGAAAGGTTTACGCACCTCCTCAAGCGCCTCCTCCCGCGTAATACCAATATCTTTAAGCTGCTCCCTATCCAGCTGCTGCAACATGCGACGACTACGATAACGCTGCAACCAGCGCTGAAAAGCAGACCAATAGCTAAGCTTTTCTTTACTACCTGTTCCTATATCCTGCTGATGTAACACTATCGTTTTCATAACAAACCCCATTTAATGGCTGATGTATACAGCCTATATTCGAGGTTTACCAAACTGACGACAAACGAGTTTTAACACCCTATAATTAAGTTTTTCTTACTTATATGCTGTAATGGAAGCTATCATGACCCGCCTTCCCTCACTTAAAGCACTACAGGCCTTCCGCCATGCCGCTGAGATGAAAAGCTTTAAGCTGGCAGCCGAGCAGCTCTATGTCAGTCAGGCCGCCATCAGCCAACAGATCAAGACCCTGGAGCAGCAACTGGGAGTAACACTGTTTCATCGCCTGACGCGGGATATTGAGCTCACCCGGGAGGGACAACAACTGCTGCCGTATGTAAGCAAAGCCTTTCATCACCTGGAACAGGGGATCGACCGGCTCAATGATGATCCAGCCCCTCAACGATTAACGCTCAGTACCCTGCCTTCATTTGCCAGCCGCTGGCTGGTACCCAGACTCGGCAATTTTCAGTCTCAGGAAGAAAACCTGAGCATCCATATCTCACCGGGAATAAAACTGGACAGCTTTGACGACAGCGCTCTCGACCTGGCGATTCGCTTTGGTAAGGGAGACTACCCCGGCCTGAGCAGCCGGCTGCTGATGCGGGATTATATACTGCCGGTCTGTCACCCATCACTGATCAACAGCAACAGGCCCGCGACGGAACAGCTGAAAGAACTGCCATTGCTGACGGATGACGCTCCGGACATGAAAGATCTCTGGCCACTGTTTGAAACAGCGCTCGGCCTGCCCGACACACCGAAAACCCACCGATTGCAGGTCTCTGATTCCAACATTCTGGTGGAAGCTTTATTAAGTGGACAGGGGGTGACAGCCGCCCGTTTCAGCCTGGTATATGAACTGATTGAACGTGGCCAGCTCATCTGCCCACTGCCGATCTACCTGCCCAGCAGTTTTGATTACTATCTGGTCGCACCTGAACACCACTTCAAGCGCCCGAAAGTACAACGATTTGAGCACTGGCTGCGTCAGCAGACCGATGAGATCAGAAGGCGCTGGGCAATATTTGCGCCCCAGCTCCAACCGATCCACGGTGCGACTGAGCACCACGGAGAACAGCAACAACCTGATCAATAATCGCCGCCGCCCCGGCCTGCTGAGTGCGCAGCGAGTGCATGGCATTCCCGGCATCCCGATAACTTATGTGCTCAGGAGCAATCGAGGCAAGCAGCGCCTGCATATATTCCAGACTAAATTCAGGATGAGCCTGCACGGTAAAAATGTGATCGTCATATCTGAGCACCCCGTTGGGACAAAAAGCGGAGCCTGCAAGCCGCTCAGCACGCTCAGGCAGGACAGCCACCTGATCCTGATGAATGACATGCAGGGGGATTGAATTACACCGCAGCAGGCTCTCACCACTACCGACGGGAGTATAACTATCGATACCCAACCCCCAGCCCAAATCGGACTTAACCACTGACCCGCCCAGCGCCCGGGCAATAATCTGATGACCAAAGCAGATCCCCACCAACGGCCGCTTTAACCCATCCACTTCCCTGATCAGCTGCTCAAGAGGCGCGATCCACGTCAGCGGTTGATACACACTGGCGGGCGAACCCGTAATGATCCAGCCGTCACACTGCGCGGCCGAATCGGGAAACGCGCCCAGCCGGACATCCCAGGTCTGAAAATCAAACCCCGCACCCGCCAGCATCGTCTCTGTCATCTGCGCAAATGAACCAAACTGCGCCAGCAGGTCAGCTTCATTACTACCTGCCGCCAGAATCCCTATTTTCATAACGCCTCCAGACAAAAAAACCGCTGAAAACAGCGGCCTTAACATTCACCAGACTGACCCGGCTTACCGCACCAGAAAGTCAGCCATCCAGCGAGCGACCCGCTCCGAGTCGGTGGCCGCACCCTCGGCGTGCAACGTTTCCAGTCCGGCATCAGCGGTATCATCAGGGATCGCCACGCCCTTTCGTAGCGCCACCAAATCCGTTTCATATTGCAGATTAAACTCAGGGTGCGCCTGCACCGTGAGGATATTGTCGCCATACACCAGACCGGCGTATTTACAGAAGTCGGACTGCGCAAAAACTCTGGCGTTTTCCGGCTTTTCAGTGACCTGATAACGATGCATCGCGCTGATCGAAAACCGATCGGCGCCATCTTTGATGAACGGATTATCGCCAAGCAGCTGATAGCTGTGCAGCCCCACTCCCCAGCCACCCTGATACGGCTCAACCTTCCCACCAAAGGCATCGGCAATAATCTGATGACCAAAGCAGATCCCCAGCAATGGACGATCACAAGCATCGATCTCGAGAATCAGCTTTTTCAGCCTTTGCATCCAGTCACGGTTCTCATCAACATTGAACTTCGACCCGGTAATCACCCAGCCATCGCACTGCTCAGCCGCGTCCGGAAAAACACCGTCACGCACATCAAACACAGCATATTCAAAATCAGCGTCAACCAGGGCAAACAACTGCTCAACCATGTCCGCGTATGAGCCATACTGACCCAGCAACTCATCCGGTGTAATACCGGTCGCCAGAATACCTATTTTCATAATCTGCTTCTCACCCTTAAAACCAAAGCGCCCACTCAAAGTGGGCGCTGACATAAAGCCCTGAATTACTCCTGCTTCTGCAGCAGTTTTGCCTGACGTCGCATCTGATACATAGCCGCCGTCACACCGATCGCCACCACCGCGATCATCAGTGTCGCCAGCGCATTCACTTCAGGCGAAACCCCCAAACGAACCTTGGAGAAGATCACCATCGGCAGCGTACTGTTACCCGGACCGGATACGAAGCTGGCAATAACCAGATCATCCAGAGACATGGTAAAGGACAGCAACCAGCCGGAAATAACCGCCGGCATAATCAGTGGCAGCGTCACCAGAAAGAACAGCGACGAAGGCTTGGCGCCCAGATCCATCGCAGCCTCTTCCAGCGTCTCATCCAGCTGTGACAAGCGCGACTGCACAATCACCGCAACATAAGCCATACAGAAAGTCACATGGGCGATGATGATAGTGCTGGTGCCACGACCTGAGGGCCAGCCAAACGCACCCTCCATCGCCACGAACAGCAACAGCAGTGAGAGACCGGTTATCACCTCAGGCATCACCAGTGGCGCACTGACCCAGCCCGCCAGCAGCATCTTGCCCCGGAAGCGCCTGTAGCGACTCAGCACGAATCCCGCCATAGTACCCAGCACAACCGCAACGCTGGCACTGATGAAGGCAATCTTAAAGCTTAACAGCGCCGCATCGATAATCTGATCGTTGCGAAACAGTTCGCCGTACCACTTCAGCGACCAGCCACCCCAGACCGTTACCAGTTTGGACTTGTTAAAGCTGTATACCACCAGTGCGATCATCGGCGCATACAGAAAGATAAACCCCATGATCGCGGTCGTATTTAAAAACAGAGATCTACGTTTCATCAGACCGTCTCCTCTTTACCCTGACTGTTTCGGATCAACATGATTGGTAACACCAGCACAATCAGCATCACAACAGCAACCGCCGAGGCCATCGGCCAGTCACGATTGAGGAAAAACTCATCCCACAATACCCGCCCGATCATCAGCGTATCGGAACCACCCAGCAACGCCGGAATCACAAATTCGCCCACCGCCGGGATAAACACCAGCATACAGCCGGCAATAATACCCGGCATCGCCATCGGCACAGTGATCAGAAAGAAGCTGGTTGCCGGCTTTGAGCCCAGATCTTCGGCAGCTTCCAACAGCGTGATATCCATCTTTTCCAGGGCACTGTATAACGGCAATACCATGAATGGCAGATAGGTATAAACAATACCGATATAAACCGCAAAATCGGTCTGCAGCATAATCAAAGGCTGATCAATAAGGCCTGTACTAAGTAAAAACTCATTGATCAGACCATTCTTCTTGAGAAACCCCATCCAGGCATACACCCGCAACAGAAACGAGGTCCAGAAGGGCAGGATCACCAGCGACAACAGCAACGCCCGGGTTGTCGGCTTGCTACGGGCGATCAGGTAAGCGATAGGAAACGCAATCAGCAAGGTAAAAAACGTAGAGATACCAGCAATCTTAATCGAGCTCAGATAAGCATCGATATAAAACGAATCTTCAAACAGGAACAGGTAGTTGCCCATATTCAGTTTCAGATTGACATAGGCATCTTCCAGATTCCAGTCCAGCAGCTGCGTGTAAGGCGGTACTGCAATGGCTGTCTCTGACAGCGAGATCTTAAACACCACCAGGAAGGGGACAAAGAAAAACACCCCTAACCAGAGCATGGGGATCGCGACTACAGAAAACCGCCCCCAGTTAATTCGATTTAGTAAATTATACTTTGCCAGGTGTGAACCGGAGCCATCCACCCAGGCAGAACCTGTCTGAATACTCATGCCGTTAACACCACGCTGCTGTCTATATCCCAGTAAAGATACACTTCATCATTCCAGGTCAGCCGGGCACCCAGCTCCCGGTTTATATTCGGCTGAGTGACGCGCACTTCCATACCGCTCGCCAGACGCACCCGATAAACCGACAGACTGCCCATATAAGCGGTCTCTTCAATCACCCCCTTGATGCAGTTTTCCTGCTGCTGAGGCTTCTCTTTACTGATGCGGGTTTTTTCCGGACGCAGCGCAACATGAACTTTCTGGTTCGGAGCACAGCTGATGCCGTGATTCACATGCAGGATCACTCCGGCATCTTTTGAGTCTATCTTTACAGAATCAGGCAGATCCTCAACCACCCGCCCTTCAAACAGGTTAACCGAGCCGATAAACTCAGCCACGAAACGACTGTTTGGATATTCGTAAACATCGTGAGGTTCAGCAGTCTGCACAATAACACCGTGATTCATAACACCAATTCGGGAAGCCAGCGTCATCGCCTCTTCCTGATCATGGGTTACCACCACGAAGGTCACTCCCAGCTCCTCCTGAATATTGATCAGTTCAAACTGAGTCTCCTCGCGCAATTTCTTATCCAGGGCACCCAACGGCTCATCCAGCAGCAGCAGCTTAGGCCGCTTAACCAAAGAGCGTGCCAGCGCAACGCGCTGTCGCTGACCACCGGAAAGCTGATTAGGCTTACGCTTACCCAGATGCCCCAGCTGCACCATATCCAGCATGCTAGCGGCACGCTGTTTAACTTCAGAGCGATCAAGCCCTTCACGCTTCAGACCGAAGGCAACATTTTCTTCGACCGACAGATGCGGAAACAAGGCATACGACTGGAACATCATATTGACCGGGCGCTTCCATGGCTGAATACCCGCCATATCAACGCCATCAATGATAATACGGCCACTGGTCGGTGACTCAAAGCCCGCCAGCATACGCAACAGAGTACTTTTACCCGAACCGGAACCACCTAAAAGACAAAACAGCTCGTTTTTATAGATATCCAGTGAGATATTATCGACGGCGGTAAACTCACCGAATTTTTTGGTAATGTTTTCTATTCGCAGAAAAGGCTGTGCACCTTCCTGCTTCCAGATAGGCATTTTAGAGGTTTCGATAGCGGTCGCAGGTACGTGCGGCTCAATTGTTAAAGTAGAAGTCATACTACACCCTGATTACATATTCATACTCTGAACTCTGACCTGCAGCGCTCAGGGAATTATTTATGAGGCTTGCAACTGGCGCCCTCCCCGCTTGCTAGCGGTTCACAGCGCATGCCGAAAGCTTTTTGATAACTCACAGGCAGGGGCTCCCCCCTGCCAGGGGCAGACTTATCGACCGGTCTTAATTCCAGTCCAGGCCCGGGTCAGCAATCGGTCAAATTTAGCGGTATGCGCATTCTGAGTAAACAGATTAGCCTTCACCTCGTCTGACGGATAGATACCGGGATTATTTAACACCTCTTCCAGAACCATTGGCTCTGCCGCCTTATTAGCTACAGCATAGTAGGCATAGTTAGAGATCGATGCGCCGCTATCAGCTCTGAGGATATAATCCACCAGCTTATAAGCGGAGTCTTTATGTGGCGCATCGGCGGGAATAGCCAACAGGTCAAACCATACCAAAGTACCCTCTTTTGGAATGACATAACCCACATTCACGCCCTGACCGGCTTCTTCTGCCCGCCCCTGAGCCTGCAGCACATCACCGTTATAACCGACAGCCACACAGCTATCGCCATTTGCCAGATCGGAAATATAGGCAGACGAGTCAAACTTACGGTAGCTGTCACGGGCAGACTTCAACAGATCTGTCGCCTGCTTCAGATCAGCTTTCTTCTCAGAATTCGGATCAAGCCCCAGATAGTTGAGCGCCATCGAAATCATTTCGGCAGGAGAGTCAAGCAGGGAAATACCACAGTCTTTCAGCTTGGCAGCAATCTCAGGCTTAAACACCAGATCCAGAGTATCAACAGGCACATCACCCAGTCTTTCTTTGACCATATCAATGTTATAGCCAATACCGATCGTTCCCCAGGCATAAGGAACATTGTGCTTATTATCAGGATCATGACGAGCAATTTTCTCAAGCATTACCGTATCAAGGTTGCCGTAATTGGCCAGCTTACTGTGATCAATCTCACCGTAGATGCCAGCCTGCACCTGGCGCTCAAGAAAAGAACCGGTTGGCACAACGACGTCATAGCCGGTGCCGCCAGACATCAGCTTAGCCTCAAGCACCTCATTCGAGTCATAAACGTCATAGTTAACCTTGATTCCGGTATCTCTGGTGAAGTTTTCAAGGATCTCAGGGCTGATATAATCGGACCAGTTGTAAAAATTTACAACCTGCTCTTCAGCCATCACAGTAGTGGAAACGGACGCAGCCAGTGCTACTGCAAGACCAAGCTTCTTCGGATTCATTGTATTACTCCATTTCTGGTGCTTCAGATGTCGCAGCATTTGCCGACCCATCTATAAGCATTAACTCTTTAGATGCCGCAAAGCGGCGCTCATCAGAGCCACATCTTTTTGTTGTTATTGTCACGGCGACCTCCTCTGATCAGGAAGGCCGCGCTCAAGCTTCTCAAACTGTCGCAGCATTTTCTGCAACTAGTAAAAATGTACTGCAACCTCCCTGTCCGCTATATACCCCCCAATAGGTACTAGAAAACAATCCTTATATATCAATATGTTAAAGCAATCCTAGATATGATTCATACTCTATATCAGAGATCTGCTCGTTAAGCTTTCGCTGTTCCTGCCGCTTCGCTGCAGAAAACACCCGAACAAACTCCTCGCCAAGATACTCTTTCAGCACACCGCTTTCGGCAAACAGATCGGTAGCAATATCCCACTTATTCGGCAGAATCATCTCCTGATCACCATCCGCATAGGCATCGCCTTCCACCGGAGCCGGTGGCATCAACTTGTTTTCAATACCGTACAGTGCACCGGCCAGAACGGCCGCCAACACCAGATAAGGGTTTGCATCAGCGCCAGAAACCCGGTGCTCAATCCGGCGGGCGACACAGGGACTCTCAGGAATACGAATCGCCACAGTACGGTTCTCATAGCCCCAGGTAGCAATCGTGGGTGCATGAGCGCCCGCCATAAAACGACGGTAGGAGTTCATATGCGGCGCAAACACCAGCATGCTGTCAGACATGGTATGCATCAGGCCCGCCACTGCATTTTTCAGCATATCGGTGCCGTCTTCACCACCATCATCAAACACGTTGTTACCCGCTTCATCCAGCAGACTGAAATGAACATGGAAACCGTTACCACTTTTATCGGAGTAAGGTTTCGCCATAAAGGTGGCAGAGTAACCATGCTTACGGGAGATCCCTTTAATCAGACGCTTGAACATGATCGCCTGATCACCCGCCATCAGCGGATCATTTACGTGCAGCAGGTTGATCTCAAACTGCCCAGGCCCCAACTCAGAGATAATAGTATCCGCGGGGACACCCTGAATTTCACACACTTCACGCACTTCAGCAAAGAAAGCCGACAGACCGTCCATCTCATCAATCGAGTAACAATCGGTTTCACTCAAACGGCGACCATGCCCTTCGGATAAAATAGGCGGTTGTGGACGCTGAGTCTCTTCAGACTCACCATCCATAAGATAGAATTCCAGCTCAGTCGCCATCACAGGCGTCAACCCGATCGCCTTAAAGCGTTTAACCACACCCGCAAGCACCTGACGCGGATCACAACCAAAAGGCGTACCATCGGGGTTAGACATCATTGCCAGGATCTGATCCCTTGGCTCTTCCGCCCATGGCACCGGAATAGGCCGGTCACCAACAGGCATACAGATACCATCCATATCACCGGTCTCAAAAACCAGACCATTATCCAGCACATCATCACCCCAGAAATCGAAGCCAAGAACTGAACGCGGCAGCTTAACACCCTCTTCAAATACCTTAACGGCTGCATTAGCTGGCAACCGTTTACCCCGCAAATTACCATTCAGGTCAGCTATAAACAGGTCAAACTCTTTATCTTTTTCTTTTTTAAACGTCATAAGATTCTCACTCGAAATCTTTCATACCCGCACTCTGCACGAGTCACAACAAACCATCACGATCAGTTTAGCTTAGCCAACATGCTTTTGTGATCACAAACAATAAGGCAATGTGATCACATTTTTTTGTGGCGGTCAATATCGACATCTGTTAAAAATGTCATGTACCCTATTTAGTGATCGCATTAAAACAAGAGAACCTGCCATCAGGTTCCCAAGAGAACAAGGCCAGAACCAACTTTGATTATGGACAAGAAATCTCCGATAGAAATAACATTAACTGAACGTGATGAGTCTGTAACTATCACCCAATGGGTATACCAGACGCTTCGCAACGCAGTCATGTACGGTGAAATCCTCCCCGGAAGGGTGCTCACCATCCGTGAACTGGCCGGTATTCTGGATGTCAGCCCCATGCCCGTGCGTGAAGCCCTGCGACAGCTGGCGGCAGAGAATGCACTGGAAATCCAGGGCAACCGCAGAGTGATGGTGCCGAAAATGACTGCCATGAAATTCAATGAGTTATGTGAAGCCCGAATCGCCATTGAATCTCACGCTGCCGCCCGGGCTCTCCCCTATATTGACAATGACCGGCTGGAACAACTCCGTTCACTGGATAGTCTCATTGATCAGGCGCAGGAAGAAGACAACCTCGACCAGATCAGCATTCTCAACCAGAACTTTCACCGCGCACTCTATACTGCCAATCCGCACCAGGTCACCCTGCCTCTGATTGAAAGCCTCTGGCTACAGCTGGGTCCTTTTGTGCGCATGGCTACCAGTGAGCTGGAGGAACACTACCTGGTCGACCGGCATAATGAAGCGATGTCTGCTATCGAAAGAAAAGATGCCTACGCCCTGCAGATGGCTATCGCTGCCGATATCCGCGAAGGCATTGCCTTTGCCGGAACCCCTGAAATGCTACACACATTTATTGAAAGCTCAGGCCACTGAACTCGCCTTTTTATACGCAAACCGAGAAATCACAAACAAGCCCCTGACGATATCTTTTATCTTTTGGGGCTTTTTTTATTGACTTTACATTTTTGTGATCACAAAATAGTGATCACAAAATTGATTTGGATATAACTGTTTCAAGTCTTTTCATCGTTTTATTTACTCACCGGCTTACTGTTCAGATCCGGTGACTGGTTGGGAGAGAGTCAATGCTCGAAAATAACAGCAATTCACTAAACACTGCAGATGTACAGGCTATCGACGCTGAACACCATATGCATCCCTTTACCAATACCGGTGCACTGAATAAGAAAGGAGCACGGGTGATCACTCATGCTGACGGTGTTTACCTGTGGGACAGTGAAGGAAACAAGATTCTCGACGGCATGGCAGGCCTGTGGTGTGTCAATATGGGCTATGGCCGCACCGAGCTGATTGACGCGGCCAACAGCCAGATGAAGCAGCTGGCGTATTACAATACCTTTTTTCAGACAACTCATGCGCCAGTCGCTGAGCTTGCCAAAGAGATCGCCAGCGTCACCCCCGGTGATCTGAACCACATCTTCTTTGCCAACTCGGGCTCAGAAGCGATCGACACTATTATCCGGATGGTGCGCCAGTACTGGTCTATCAAAGGCAAGCCATACCGCAATATCCTGATTGCCCGGGAAAATGCCTATCACGGCAGCACCATCGGTGGTACCAGCCTGGGCGGCATGGGTGGCATGCATAAACAGGGTGGCCCGCTGGTGCCGAATATCGAGCGTATCCGCCAGCCATACTGGTATGGTGAAGCCGGTGATATGACCGAAGAAGAGTTTGGCATCGCCTGCGCCAAAGCACTGGAAGAAAAGATTCTCGAAGTGGGCCCTGACAATGTGGCGGCCTTTGTCGGCGAGCCTATACAGGGTGCCGGCGGTGTTATCGTTCCACCTGCCAACTACTGGACAGAGATTCAGAAGGTCTGTGATAAATACGGTATTCTGCTGGCAGCAGATGAAGTCATTTGTGGCTTCGGCCGTACCGGCAGCTGGTTTGGCTGCGAAACCCTGGGCTTTAAACCTGACATTATGTCGATGGCTAAAGGGCTTTCTTCCGGATACCTGCCGATTGCAGCTGTCGCTGTAGGTGATCGCATCGCCAACGCATTTATCGAGCACAACGAGGACTTCAACCACGGCTTTACCTACTCAGGCCATCCGGTTGCTGCTGCGGTTGCCATCGCCAACATCCAACTGATGAAAAAAGAAAATATCGTTGAGTACGTTGCCAAAGATATCGGCCCCTACTTCCAGAAAAAACTGCGCGAAGCGGTTGCAGATCATCCGCTGGTTGGTCATATCGAAGGGACAGGTCTGATCGCAGGTCTTGCCCTGGTAAAAAACAAAGCACCTAAGGAGCTGTTTGGGGATGACATCGATATCGGTATGATCTGCCGCGATCACTGCTTCGCCAACGGCCTGATCATGCGTGCGGTAGGTAGCCGGATGGTACTTTCACCACCCCTGGTGATCAGCCATGCTGAAGTAGATGAGCTGTGTGAAAAAGTACGTCTGTGCTTTGATCTGACCCTCAAGTCAGTCAGCTAATCGGGACATTTACCCTTTCACCTGTGTAATTCCTTCACTATCGTTATACAGGCGGAGGTCAGAAGTAGAAATACCCTGACCTCCATTATTCGGCTGCATCGGATCGATATTACCGGTATTGATTCTGCTGTTTATCTTTGACCAACCGTTACAGATAATTGCAGCCGGATTTTTTTCTCCGTTTAAATGACCAGAGCAGGAGCCCGGCTATGCAAAGCATGAGTGCACAGCACAACGCGTCTGAAAACTGGCAAAAGGATCTTGCTGCACTTATAGACACCATTCGCCTGCCCAGCTTTGGCGGTATGCTGGAAAAATTTCTCGCCAGTCAGTGCCATTTTGACACCATGCTGGTCGTCACTTTCAGAAAATCGCTGAAACCACTCATTCTTCACCCCACTGATCCTGCAGAACAGAGTCTGACACTGCATAACTATATCAACCGGGCCTATATTCTGGACCCGTTGTTTAATGCGATTCGCAGTGGCACCCTTGGAGAGGGCGTCAGTCGGCTGATTGATATCGCTCCTGACAGTTTTGAAACCACCAAGTACTACCAAAGCTGCTACAAAGAGTTTGATCTGATTGATGAGATCAACCTGGTCATCGAACTCGATCCTAAAGTCAGCTGCGCCATCTCACTGGGACGCAGAACCAGCCGGGGCACCATTACCCGGGCTGAACTAAGCCGCCTGAATGCTATCTACCCGGTGATCAAATCGATTATTCGTCAGTTCTGGTGGTCGCAATCTCAGGAATTCGTACAATACGAAAAATCAGAAGGGGCTATGAATCAGGCGATCAGCACCTTCGGCAGCGGCGTACTCACCCCCAGGGAACAGCAGATTGCGGGCCTGATCCTGCAGGGGCACTCATCAAAGGCGATCGCAAACATGCTGGATATCAGTCTGGGAACGGTAAAGGTACACCGTAAGAATATCCATACCCGGCTCAACACCTCCACCCAATCTGATATATTCACATTGTTTCTGGCCCACCTGAAAGAACTCGACCCTGCGGCTAATGCATAAAAGTTGCTAGAACGGCGCTCTGCGCCTGCTAGTGGCTAGACGGAAAGCTTCGCTTTCCTTGCTAGAAAAGCCGTTGCTCGTTGCTCGTTGCTCGTTGCTCGTTGCTCGTTGCTCGTTGCTCGTTGCTCGTTGCTCGTTGCTCGTTGCTCAGAATTATTGGTCATTACTAACCCCATACAACAACTTTTATTGTAGGAGCGGCTTTAGCATACTCTCTGGGTAGCAGCCGCGAATGCAAATAACCAGACACTGCTCGCGGCTGGAAGCCGCTCCTACAAATATTAAGAAAGTTTTTATTGAGCAACCAACAAGTCACGCTTTCTGCGGCGATCAAATGACTTGTGACAATCAAACTACGGCCTTAAAAAAACCGCCCGAAGGCGGTTTTGTTCTAGCCGAAGTGTCGCTTCTGCTTTTTACAACCGAATCAGCACATTCTTAATATCGGTGTACTTCTCCAGCGCGTGCAGAGATTTATCCCGCCCATTGCCGGATGCTTTTACCCCACCAAACGGCACGGTGGTATCGCCTTCACCCCAGGTGTTTACCCATACCATACCGCTTTCGACCTTACGGCTGACACGGTGAGCCCGGGACAGATTCTGAGTCCAGACCGCCGCACCCAGCCCATAAGCCGAGTCATTGGCCAGCGCGATCGCCTCCTCTTCCGTTTCAAATTCGCATACTGCCAGTACCGGCCCGAAGATCTCCTCTTTAACGAAAGTCATACTGTTGTTCGCGCCGTCGACGATAGTAGGCTTGGCGTAAAATCCTTTCCCTTCATTGTATTCCGGGACGCCGCCCATAATGACACTGCCACCCTCCTCCTGAGCTGAACGGATATAACGTTCAACCGTTGCCAGTTGAGTTGCATCCACCATAGGCCCCATCGTGGTTGCAGGATCTAACGGGTCGCCGGGCTGGAACCGGGCAGCGGCCTCAACCAGCGCCGCAACAAACTCTTCCTTAATACTCTTATCAACATAGAGACGGGAACAGGCGATACACACTTCCCCCTGATTGCAAAAGATCGCCGCCGCAGATGCCGCTGCTGCTGCCTTAATATCCGCATCGGCAAATACCAGATTCGGCGACTTACCCCCGGCTTCAAGCCAGACCCGTTTCATATTCGACTCACCGGCATAGCCCATCAGCATTCCGGCAACACGGGTCGAGCCGGTAAAGGCCAGAACGTTGACGTCCATATGCAGCGCCAGCGCTTTGCCTGCGGTGTGACCAAATCCTGGCAGCACATTCAACACGCCTGCTGGCATCCCCGCTTCAACCGCCAGCTCGGCCAGACGCAGCGCACTTAACGGAGACTTCTCAGAGGGTTTAAGCACCACCGAGTTGCCGGCCGCCAGGGCCGGAGCAATCTTCCAGCTGACCATCAGCAGCGGATAGTTCCAGGGCGTAATCGCACCGACCACTCCGACTGGCTGATGATGAATCATCGCCAGAGTATCGTGTCCGGTAGGCGCAATCTCACCATAGACTTTATCAATACTCTCAGCGGTCCAGCGGATACAGTCAATCGCATCCGGGACATCAATATTGACCATTTCGGAGATAGACTTACCCATATCCAGCGTATCCAGCAAGGCAAACTCATCTTTGTGCTGTTCAACAAGATCGGCCCATCTGATCATAACTTTCTTACGCTCCCGGGGGTGCATCTCAGACCACACGCCAGAACGGAAGACTTCACGGCCATTAGCAACGGCGATATTCACATCGGCCTCATCACAACTGGATACATCGACAAGCAGCTGTTCGGTAGCCGGGTTGATACTGGGAAAAGTATCGCCGCTCACCGCTGACTGAAACCCACCATTTATATAGGCCTGATGATGAAAGGTCAGGGTCTCACTCAGGGCTTGCCATTCAGAATAGCTTTTCATCGGTTCTCTTCTCCAGAATATCGGTTCATCACACGCAGAATCGGGACAGCAGGCTCCGCCAGCGCTCCCATTCATATTTGCTAACAGTATATTCCCACTGGTTTTATTTCCTCTATATATATGAGGGGGTAGTTGGCGCAGTAACCGAAAAACAAAGTGGTCGATAAAGGCAGGGTTAATGCCCCACTAATCAATAAGATACTCACAAAGGAATACCTAGCGATGGGTATATCTTCTGACAGCATGCTTTACCGATAATCAAGATCCATAAAAATTATTACAGGAAAAAATCGATGAAGAAGATTTTTACAGGCCTGGTCGCTGCAATGGCTCTGGCATCAACGGTTCAGGCTGCTGACGTAACTGGCACCGTTTCATTCACCAACGACTACCGTTTCCGTGGCATCTCACAATCAGCAGGTGATCCTGCTGTTCAGGGCAGCCTGGATGTTGCTTTTGAAAATGGCGTGTATGCTGGCGTTTGGGGCAGCAATGTTGATTTTGGCGACGACGATGCAAAGTTGGAAATTGATTACTACGTTGGCTTTGCCAATGATATCAATGACAATCTGAGCTATGACGTTTCCTACGGTTTCTATACCTACCCTGGCTATAACACAGACGCCGAGTACGGTGAACTGGCTCTGGCGCTGTATTACGGTGACTTTGGCTTCACCATGGCCTATTCCGATGATTTCTTTAACAGCGGAGAATCAGCACAGTACTATAGCATTGATTACAGCCACGGCATCACCGAAGAGGTGAGTCTGGATCTTCATGCAGGTTACAGCACAGGTGACTATTGGGATGGCACCACCGATATAAACGACTATCAGGACTACTCTGTCGGCATCTCAGGCTCTGCTATCGGCCTGGATCTGTCGGCCGTGTACCTGTTTAACAGTATCGACAGTGTAGACGAAACCGATTCCGGTGCGTTCCGTAATGATAATACACTGCTGCTAACCGTTTCCCGCACGTTCTAAACGGGTTAAGCACTAATATCAGGCGCGTACAGAGATCCCCCTTCTTTAGCCTGATAAAGGCCACTCCGATTTATCCGGGTGGCCTTTTTTATAGTCCGCCAAAAGAGTAAACTGCCGTTTTATTTCACTGATTCTGAGGCACGGATGTCCGCCGCAATACTCTCTATTTTTATACCCACGTTTTTCTTTGTCTCGATTACACCCGGAATGTGTATGACACTGTCACTGAGCCTGGGCATGTCCATTGGCGTACGCCGCAGTCTGCATATGATGTGGGGCGAACTGCTCGGTGTGGGCCTGGTCGCCACCGCCGCGGCAGCAGGCGTCGCCGCGCTCATGCTGCAGCTGCCACAGGCCTTTATTTTTCTGAAACTCGGCGGCGGGGCTTACCTGGTCTGGCTGGGGATTCAGATGTGGCAGTCGAAGGGCAAGCTGGTGATGCCCGAACCCGGTACCGAGGTAAGACAACAGGGCAATTTGCAGCTCGCCCTGAACGGTTTCATCACCGCTATTGCTAATCCTAAAGGCTGGGCTTTCTTTATCACCCTGCTGCCCCCCTTTCTGGATCAAAGCCAGCCGCTGGCACCACAACTGTCGATGCTCATCGCGATGATTCTGCTGTTAGAGTTCAGCTGCCTGCTGATTTACGCCAGTGGCGGAAAAGCACTACGCCACCTGTTACTGGACCGGGGTAACGTGAAACTGATGAACCGGATTGCCGGATCACTGATGGCTGGAGTAGGTGTCTGGCTGGCGCTGGGCTGACAGCCGCTCACGGAGGCACAGAGAACCGGCGCGGCTGCGGCCAATGCTCCTGAAAGCCCTCATCATCCCGATAAAGCGAGAAGTACTCCATTGCCAGCACATCCCACACCATATGAGTTGCGAAAGTGGGGGGTAAGCGGTATTGTCTGCCGCCGATCAGCTCTGGCTGATAACTGCCATCGGGGGGATTTAATACTATGGTCGCCAGCTCACCGCCAGTCCAGCTGTAATACTGTTCAGGCATACCGAACGCATCCGCGATCCAGCCCTCTCTGTACGAGGGGCCGATAAGCGAAAAATAACGGCAAGCAGACCGGCCCTCAATGCAGTAGCGTTGCTGCTCCAGATCAACAATATAATTTTCGCTGCCAAACTTCCCAGCAGTGGAACAACCGCTCATTACCAGCAGTAACAGCAAACCAGCAGTGACGTATTTCATAAGCAATAGCATATCCGTGATTAATAACGCTTAACTTAAAGATTAGCGCTCTTAGAGCGATAAACAAATATGATACAACTTAGCGACAACGGTCTTTCAGTAGTCAGCACCGTTCATGTAATATCAGGTAACACTGTACAGAGGAAGTATCCATGAGTCCGGCTGAAAAGCTGACCTATCAGACACTGGAAGGTCGTACAAAAGCGTTAGCAACCGCACTCGGTTTCCGGGATCAGTCGACACTCGATCACTCTGACCGGGTGCAGAAACTGGCAACCGAACTGGGCATAGCCGCCGGACTGAGTGAAGGCCAGATAAGCGCCCTCAGAATCAGTTCTATATTTCACGATATCGGTAAAATCGGCATTCCCGACCGGATTCTGATGAAACCCGGAAAACTCGACACAGATGACTGGGCAGTGATGCATCGCCATCCGGTAATCGGCCAACAGATTGTACTGTCGACCGAACTGGAAGGTGCCGCGGAGACGGCCCTCATGATCCGTCATCACCATGAGCACTTCAACGGCAATGGCTACCCTGACAAAATTGCAGGCGAAGATATCCCGGTAGGTGCACGAGTTATCAGTATCGTCGATAGTTACGATGCGATGGCGTTTAAACGCTCCTACCATAAGGGTTATAAACATACGGAAATTATCGAGCAGATAAACAGGGAATCGGGAATCAAGCATGACCCCTATTTACTCAACCACTTCTGCCGGATAATTGACAAAAGCGCCTATCGGGTAGAATAAAATTCATTTGTGGCTCGCCAGTAACCCACTAAAATGAATGTAATCATAACCGGGGCAATCGCTATGTTTCTAAAAACACTGTTTTCTGTCTTAAGCGCCACAACGCTGCTGCTAGCGCTGACGGCAACGCCCATTATCACCCAGCAAATTACAGGTTTCGATCTGGGAAATCAGGCTCAGGCCAAAGGCGGTAATGACGGTAATGGCGGTGGCAACGGGGGTGGTAATAGCGGCGGCCATGGCAATTCAGCCAGCGCGGGCCACGGCAATGGTCACGGGTTTGGCCACGATGATAATAGTCCGGGAAGATCGGCTACCGCAGGTAATCATGGTCTGGGAAATGGTAAAGGCCTTGGCAACAATCAAAAGTCTGTGGCTGCCAGCCTCGGTCGGCTCAATGCCGCCCATGCATCTGCAACGGCCCGGGCCCATGCCTCTCCCAACTCCGCTGTCGGTCTGATTGCTCAGTACGAAGCCGCAGTTTATGCCGCCAGGGAAGCGTCTACTGAAGAGGAACAGGCAGAACTGGAGCAGGCAGCGATGGGCTTTCTTGGCCAGGCCGCTAATAAAGAGATCAATGAAGCGGTCGTCTCAGCGGTCAATGACCTGTTGGGCATAGCGGCAGAAGCAGAACCTGAATCCGATTCAGGCCCGCAAGCCGAAAATCAAGACTCAGCGACAGCGGACAGCGCTACAGAAGCCTGAGGTTAAAAATCTCTGATCAGCTGCAGGTTCTGCCAACTGATTTCAAGGTTGCTTAGCAACAGTGCCTGGCGCGTAAAATGGCGGTAGGCATGATCGGTTTTACCCCCCCAGATACCATCAGCCGGACCCGATGCATAACCCAACTGATTCAGCCGCAGCTGCAAAAACAGCGTTATCGAGCGATCAATCCGCCCTGAACGGTAGGACATTATCCGGCGGGCATATTTTCGGGCCGCAGGAGTACTGAGAGAGTACATTCTGTTTTTCAGCTCTGTCGATAACGGCACCCCACTCTTTTCAGCCTGAGCAAACCAATACCAGGCAGCAGCAGGACTTTGCGGAAGCCCCAATCCCCGGGCGTAAACGACTCCCAGATCAAACATGGCTTGTGTATGACCCAGATCAGCAGCACGACTGAGCAGAAAACCCGCCCATAAGCGGTGTTTTTTGACCCCTTTACCATTCATATAAAGCACAGCAAGCTGGTACAACGCCCCCGGGTGATCTTTACTGGCGGCAATATCTAACCAGTATGCCGCATCTGAGAAGCTGATACTGACCCCTCTGCCGGTCAGGTATGACATCCCAGCCAGATAGGCGCCCTCCGGGGAGCCATTCAAAGCGGACTGTTCAAACAGCCGGACTCCCTGCTGGTAATCCTGTGACGCCCCCCGCCCCTGAGTCACAGCCAACCCCTGACCAAACTGCTGTTTAGCAACCTCAGGATTATCCTTCACCCGGTCACCTGAACTCATCGCTGAGCCAGGAAAGCCGTTACAGCCTGACAATAGCGCTGCATATAGCGTCAAAGCCACCAGCAAAGTTATACGTTTCATGCAGAAAACCATTGTGCCCCCCTATCCTGATAACAGGCAGTATAGGCCAGGCTCAATGATCACAGAGCAGGTTTTATTAATCGGGGATCAGCTCACCAACAACAGAAGTGACCGGCTTGACACCCGCCCAGATATCCAGCGCCATATCTTCCGGTTCCTCATTGGGGCCACCGGTACGCACCTTAGCGGAGACCTCCTCAATCGGGAAAGCAAATACCGCGGTAACCTTCAGCTCAGTTTCATTTGGCGGGCGTGCTTCAGCTGAACGACCAGGAGAGTATTTTTCCAGCATCGTATCCAGTGCGGAGCGTTTTTCTTCAGGATCATCCACCAGTCTGCCGTTACCGTATATCACCACAGACCTGAAGTTCACCGAGTGATGATAGGCTGAACGGGCAAACACCAGACCATCCAGTAAAAACAGCGTGATACAGGCCGTCTCACTTTTCATCACCTGCTGAAACAAACCATTTTTCACCGAACCATGAAGAAACAATTCATCACCGATGCGCCAGTGAGAGGTCGGTTGCACCATTGCCTGCCCGGCCGCACTGACCCCGATATTACATACCCAGGCTTCATCGATAATGCGATTGATTGTCTCCCGGTCATAGTTCGCTATTTTCCTACCACGCTTCACCCGGGTTCGTTCGGTTACTGCGATCTCACTCATTGTTCGTCCTTAGTCATCGGTGTTATGTATGAAAGGATGAGATTAACCGCTATAGTGGATCCAAATAAGACCCAATATAGAGCAACTTATAAGGCCCACTTTTGCAAGCGCTCGTCGATAAGAAGCAGCCCCACTCAGAAAGCTTCACCCCCTTTCTGCAACAGAGTACAACTCAGCGGCCCCGCTATCGGGCCTTGTTTAACTATATCCAGCAACGGATACTTTCAGGAGAGCTTCCGGCAGAAAGCCGTCTGCCCTCCAGCCGGGAACTGGCTGAACTGCTGAGTCTCTCCCGCAATACGGTAAAACAGGTGTATGAGATGCTGCAGGCTGAGGGTTACATCGAAACCCGTCACGGAGACGGCAGTTACGTTTCGCCGCAGCTTTCACTGAATCAACCGACAGAACAAAACAGCCCTGCTGCAGACACGAAAGCGGTGCGTTTGTCTGCTATGAACGAACAACTTGAACAGATCCGGCCGCTCTATCACCAGCACCCGCAGCAACTCTTACTGCCGGCGATAGCCGCACTGGATCAGTTTCCCTGGCAACAGTGGCAACGTTCCGTGTCATACGCGGGCAAACAGATGAAGTTCAGCAGCGGACGGAATTTTATGGGGGAACCCGCGCTACGCTCGCAGATAGCCGCTTACCTCAACGCCACCCGGGGTATTCGCTGCGATATGCAGCAAGTGATGATCTGCTCCGGCTCACAACAAGGGATGCAACTGGCCTTTTCAATGCTGCTTGATCCGGGCGACAAAGTGCTGGTTGAAGACCCGGGCTTTCCCGGTATTGATGGTGCGATCAGTAACGTCGGCGGCATTAAGGTTTCTGTGCCGATCGATCGGCAGGGTTTCCGCACTGATGCGGCGCTATCTGATCAGCAAGATGCCCGGCTGGCATTTATCACCCCCTCCCGCAACTTCCCACTCGGTTTCACTCTGAGCCTTGAGCGTCGCCTGCAACTGCTCAAGTGGGCCAGAGAACAGGGCTGCTGCATTATTGAGGATGACTATGACAGCGAGTTTCGCTTTGATGGGCCTCCCCTTACCGCGCTTCAGGGGCTTGATGGTGAGCACTGTGTCATCTACTCCGGCACCTTCAGCCGCATTCTGCATCCGTCTATGCGACTCGCCTATCTGGTGCTTCCGCCCGCACTGGTAGAGCCCTTTAACCGGATGCGGGGGTTTATGGATGGCGGTCTCTCTTCACTGCCCCAACTGGCACTGGCAGATTTCATGGCCCGGGGACTGTTTACCAGCCACCTGAGACGGATGCGCAAGCTCTATAAAACCCGGCGCAGTTATCTGTTACTACGAATAGCTGAAACATTTTCACAGCAATTAATCTGGGAACCCAGTGATGGCGGAATGCACGGGGTTTTTCTGCTCCCTCCGGGCAGCGATGACAAAGCGATTGCAGAGCAGGCGATGAATGAAGGACTGGGCATCCGCCCATTATCGTATTACTACGATAAACAACCGCCGCGTAGCGGACTGGTTATCGGCTTTGCCGGATATAATGAAGCCCAGATAGATAGCGGGCTGGCGCGCCTGAAGCCAATTATTGAGCATCATATTCCGACATAAAAAAAGCGGTTTATCCAGATGGATAAACCGCCAAATATACCAAGCAAAGCGGTATTCAGGTAAAACTACTTATCCGCAGCCAGCTTATTCGCTGCCAGCACATAGAGATATTCGAGAGCCAGGGTCGCACCGGCCAGCGAGGTGATCTCGGCATGATCATAGGCCGGCGCAACCTCAACCACATCCATCCCCACCAAATTCAGCCCCTGCAGTCCACGAATCACTTTCAGGGCGCAGTCCATATTCATCCCACCGGAAACCGGCGTTCCCGTACCCGGCGCAAAAGCGGGATCAAGGCCATCAATATCAAAGCTTACATAGGTTTTTTTGTCGCCCACCCGGGCATGAATACGCTCCAGAATGCCATGCGGCCCATGATCACCCACCCAGGCAGCGTCAAGCACTTCAAAGGGGTGTCCCTTTACATCATAGACAGTACGGATACCGATCTGAATCGAATGTTCCGTATCCAGCAACCCCTCTTCAACGGCGTGATGAAACAGAGTACCGTGATCATATTGGGTGCCGCCGGAATAGGTATCGGTATGCGCATCAAAGTGGATCAGCGCCAGTGGCCCGTGTTTTTTAGCATAGGCACGCAACACCGGCAGCGTGATGAAGTGATCACCACCAAAGGTCAGGGATGATTTACCCGCATCAAGGATTGCGCTGATATGCCCCTGCAGATTATCCACCATCGTCTGCGGCTCGCCATGCTTAAACAACACATTGCCGGAATCCGCCACTTTCAGGTGGTCATCCAAAGCAAACTGCCAGGGCCAGCGCGCCCCTTCCCAGATCAGCTGCGTTGATGCCTGACGAACACCCAACGGCCCGAAGCGGGCACCGGAACGTCCCGATGTCGCCAGATCAAACGGCACTCCGGCCACAATGACTTCCGCATCAGAAGCACTCAGATCACTCACCACCGGAAACTCCATAAAGGTCATTCCCAGTGAGCCATAGATCGGCAGGTCAGCATTACCCGTCGTCGTTGCTATATCAGACATTCCTCAACCCTCAAATATTTAACTCGGATCAGCTTACTATTCCGACTATAATTATTGAAATGCATAGTTATAATGACGACATGCATAATATTAATACCTAGAGCAAATACCAGGATCACACCGATGAAACCACTGCGCCAGTTTGACCTGAACCTGTTACTGCTATTGGAAGCATTGCTGACAGAGTGCCATGTCAGTCGGGCTGCAGAGCGGATGTTCCTCAGTCAGTCAGCCATGAGTCACGCCCTCAACCGGCTAAGACAGCAACTGGATGACCCGCTCTTAGTGCGCTCCGGCAACGGCCTGAAGCCGACTCCCCGGGCAATTGCCATGTTGCCGGAGATTCGACAGGCGATCCGCATGATTGAGCACAGTCTCAGCCCCCCGGCACCCTTTGATCCGTCCCGTTCTGATCGCTGTTTCACCATCGCCAGTACCGATTTCTTCGAAGCACTGACGCTGCCAGTGCTGATGCAAAACCTGCAGACCAGCGCCCCCGGCATCCGCATTCAGATTGAGGTTATTCGTAAAGATGGCAATTTGAAGCAACTGGAAAACCGCGAAATAGATCTGATCGCCGGACTGGACACCAAACAGCCGGTCGACCCGCTGCTGATCAGCCGACCCTGGCACAGCGAACCCCTCGCCTGTCTGATTGCTCAGGGAAATACACAGATTGAACAACAGCTGTCTCTGGCAACCTACTGCCAGCTAAACCATGTCGTGTTCTCAGATCTCGCCGGGGTACCCTCGGATCAGATAGATCAGTGGCTAGCTGAACAACAACTGCAGCGCACCTTTATCGCCCGCACCGTTAACTACATGGCTGGCGCCCGGATAGTGGCGGCCACCGATGCCATAATGACACTACCAAGAGAGATGGCGCTGTTGTTTGCCGAGATGCTTCCCGTCAGGCTGATTTCCCCACCTGCGGGAATACCCGGTATTGAGATGGTTACCCTGCACCACCCGCTTTACTCAAATGACCCGGGACTGCAGTGGCTGTTAGCACTATTACACCCATAAAAAAGGCTTACCGAAGTAAGCCTGAATTGCTTGCCCGTCGCCGAGATTACTGTTGCAGCATCTCTGCCCGCTGGACATAATCCTGATACGCAGGCAGTGCAATAGCCGCCACAATACCAATAACCGGAATAATAACCAGCACCGAGACCAGCACCAGCACCAGCGCCGAGGTGCCCTTGGTATTACCGTATTTCTTCAGCCAGGACTGTTCTGATGTACAGAGGAATACGATACCCTCAATAAACGCGATAATTCCCGGAATCCAGGTCCAGAAAAACAGCAGATAGAAGATCCCCCACCACTGCCCCAGATAGAAGCGGTGTATACCAAAGCCCCCCAGAAAAATACCTAAAAGGCCTGCCGCCACCTTACTTTTACCACCCGTGTTCTGCACCTGACCACAGTGATTGCAGGTTGATGCCAGTGCCGATATTTTCTCGCCACACTCGCGACAAAACACCGTGCTTTTTTCAACGTTAGCTTCCGGAGCGCTATAGATATTACTGTCCATGTATATTCATGTCCTTTCAGTAAATTAGAAAAATCTTCATTAGGATATCAGCCAATGAGGCTAAACATAAAGCGGGTAAGATCAAAACTTTTTTGCTTAAACAACACCGTATACTCTTCACAACTTTGAAGATAACGATTTCCTATCGCAGAACGGGGTAAAAGGTTTATGACAGGCTGGGTATTGATATGAACCATTGTAGACGACCGGCAGTCTATGGGATGCTTTTATTTATAATGCGTGGATATCCGGGATACAGGCCTCAATCGGATCGAACAAAAATATAGGAATTATGTGACCTATATAACAAAGGAACATGTAGCTCTGGTTTGAATAGATTTAGAATATGCCTGTCCCATATATACACAAATATATATACCATTATCAGCCAAACCTTTCGCATCATGCCTCGACGGGAATAGCGAATAATACGATCAGGAGCAGTACCAGAGCCAGACCCGAGTATGAACCTATCAGTAACTGACGGCGTCGGCCGCTGGCCTTCCTGTAGGCAAGCCGGGCAGCCAGGACGGCCTGAAGCATGTAGTAGAATGCAAAGGCGCGGGAGGCGAGTGCAACCACCTGAAAGATATTGCTGTTCCATATTAATGCTACCGCCAGTGCCGTGATGACGGGATAGATGACCCTGGCGGACACGCGTCCGGCAGTCTCGTTCTCGGCGATGCCACCGGCACCGATCGTGTCGGCGATGGCTGCGCTGAACTGACTCATAGTTGCCGCAAGCACCAGCATGACAGGCAGTACCAGAGTAATATTTCTGGACAGGTCGATGATAGCGGTTTCATTTGGGACAATGTCCGCAAACTGAGCCATAAGCGGCATCGCCAGTGCCACGAAAGCAACGTAGATGACTCCGGCCAGTATCTGAGCGAAACGCATCGTGCGAGCCCTTAGAGGGGCATCATAGGATGACTCCAGGTACTTCGATGTTTCGAATCCCTGAACAATCAGCAGCATACCACCAAGCAGGCGCAGTCCTTCCCAAAGTCCGGTCTCAGGAGACGGCAGTGCCGAAAGATCGTAACCGTTACTGCCATCATAGTAGATAAGACCCGCCAGCAGTGAAGCGATGATCGCCAGTTTGATGGTGACGGAGTACTCCTCGAGTCGTTCAAGACCATGCAGTCCGCGCCTTAAGCCATATATCCCGATGAATGACAGAATTACCGTTGCCAGAACATCTGCATTAAAGGGGGTAAAGGTATGGAGACCGGTGAGTATAAAGCCGCACATCAGGCGGATGTAAAAGGTAATCGATATCACGTAGGCGAAAGCCAGTGCCACATCGGACAGGCGTTCCAGCATCCTGACAACGGTATTATCCGTTGCTGCGGTATGAATGCGTCCATCGTGCAGGATGTTAAATCGTACGGCGCCGCCGATCCAGAAAGACAGCAGTATGATGCAGACAATGGCAAGCACGGATTCAGATCCGGTGATACTGGCCAGTAATGGCACCACTACCAGGAAGCCGCTCCCGATTATCGAGGCCAGCGGGGTGACGGTGGCGCGCCAGAATGGAGCGTCGCGAATGCCGGGTCTGAGCATGCTGATGGCGATGATCACAGAAAGTGCGATCAGGGAACCGTCTAATATGGAAAAATCACCTGCTGTCATGGTCACGTCTCAGTTATTACAAAGGCCGGATAACACCGATATTGGACAGGCTGGGGATTTATATGAACCATTGGTTGGAACTGATGCGACCGCAAGGTATGCATATTGCCATCCTTATTGGCCATAGCGCACACATAGAAGGATATGTGAAACGGCATAAACAGCGACATTTTGCAGGTGCAGCCAAATTGAAACTGCTTTTGCAGTAACACTCCACTCAAGCGCTTCAAACAATAAAGTAGACGACCGGCAGTCTATGGGATGCATTGGTTTGTAATGCGTGGATATCCGGGATACAGGCCTCAATCGGATCGAACAAAAATATAGTATTGATATGAACCATATAACAAAGGAATATGTAGCCTTGGTTTGATTGGATTTAGAATATGCCTGTCCCATATATTTGAAAGCCTCGTTATGATTGTAGCCGGGGAATCGTATATTCATAAAAAAGTACGCCACTTTCATCAGCAGATTGCTCCACAAAACCTAACTTTTTAAGTAATTTAGCTGATGCAACATTAGATTTGTCAACACCACCAATGAGCTTTAACCATGACTCAGTTTTAGCTACTTCCCCGATGAAACCATGCACTAATTCACTAGCTAAGCCTTTACCCCAGTATTCTTCAGCAAGCAAATAGCCAATATGGGCATAACTTTCATTTTCTACGTAAGCGAACAAGAAACCAATTATTTCGTCTCTCTCGGTTTTCACTTGAAGTAAGCGGCTCTCCAATAACATTCGGTCAAGCCAGACTTCAGCTAACTCACCAGAGGCAATACCATGAAAATATGGAGGAAGATTCTCAACAACGGATGGCGTGAGAATTTCAGGTACTCGTACAAGCAAAACCGAACGCTCAGACAAAGCAAGCCCACCAACAACCTCAACCACTCTCAGCCTTTGAGTTGCAAACGATATTGTCATGTAACCTACCTATTTCGATAAAAATCATAACGCTGCCATAAAGGGCGGAGCGCATGCGACGTCCAGCCCCACAGGGGCGATGCTGCCTTTTCTTTTTAACTGAATTACCACTCCCGAGTGGCGATTACATCTTCAATGTCTACGCTATCGAAGCCGTAAGCGCGCACAATAAAATCGAAGTCTGCTGCCATGGCCTCCCTGGCGCCAGTCTCTAACTCGCTATCATTTTCTTCAAACTCTTCTTCCAATGCATTGATAAACTCGGTCGAGGCATGAGTAAGCTTCAGCAGACTTGGGTCATCTTGCGGATTTTCGGATTCAATTCGCTCACACAAATCGATCAATACTCCTTTGATCTTATCCACTAAGAAATCAGGAAAGTATCCATCCCTGTACATATCTTTCAGAAAATCGTGGTTCTTTATTTTATCGTTAGAAATTGCCACAACATATCCTTTCTTGCTGTCAGTTAACGCCTTGCATAAAGGGCCGGAGCGTAGCGACGGCCCAAGCCCGCAGGGCGGCCTTAATTTTTTTATGAGAATAATTATGAAAAAAGTTTATATGAAGCATACATACAAGCCACTGAAATAAACAAAAACAGTATGATGTGACAATAAAACTGATAAGCACTCGTGCGCTTATCTACTGCGTCCAATGAAATCCCCCTAACAGACATTTTCTCTACTCTTCCAGCAGCCAGTATCAAGAGTACAGAGAGAAGCGCCATTAGCGAAAGCATACCTAAACCTGTTCCTATTAATAATTCACTTTCGATTAATAATCCAGACCACATAAAAGCGGCCATAGTAACTAAGTAACTAAGTAACCTAACGCTAATTTAGATTTCATTGCGTATCTCATTAGGCCAACCAAAACGGCGCAGCTTGCTGAGTCCTTGCTTGTGCACCTTATTAGGTTTTACCACGTTAAACACCCCTCAGACTTTTTGAGCAGCCACGACTAATGCGCTGCGTTGTCAGAGGAATGTCAGCAGTAAAAAACAGGCCCTCTTACAGCAATAAAAAAGGCTTACCGAAGTAAGCCTGAAAGTAAGGGGAAATACTTTTTGTCGGGGTTAGAAGAAGAACGCCAGCCCCAGATTCACACTGCTGTTTTCCAGTTCATCATTCACATGGTTCTTCGCATTAAAGCGGGAGTACTCGGCGATCATCATCAGGTTGTCCGTCAGGTTATGATAAGCACCGATGGTCGCTTTGGTCTGGCTTTTCATCAGCGTGTCGGGATCAGCAGCGGTCTTATCCAGGCGGGTCTGCCCCAGACTGATACCATACTTAGTGGCATCAGCCTGATAGGTCAGCTGACCAAAGCAGCCTTTTGAGCGACGCGCTTCACCATTCACATCTGCCGCATCGATAAACAGACCTGCTGTGCCCACACCATCTGCAGTAAAACAGGACGCGACTACGCCCAGATCGTTAAATGTATAGCTGGCGGTCAGATCAACTGCATTACCGGTGTAATCGGCACTGCCCGCCTTGACGGTCTGGCTGAGAAAACTGGCGGAGACAAAGCCATTCTCGCCGTTAAAGCGCAGCTTGCCATGCACTCCCGGCAGTGAGGAACCGCTGTCACCCGTGGTGCTGACACCCGCCCCCAGCGTAATCAGGTCCAGCGGCTGAAACACACCGATAGTGGCTTCAGCGCTATCGCCCAGAGGCTTAGAGAAACTGATCTGAGAGATACGGTCGGTAAAGATATAACCATAGCCCACACTGCCGAAGCTGGTGTTCAGCGGGCTTTTAACCAGCCCGTGAGCCCCCACACCGATCAGCGACATATCCGCCAGAATCACATCCAGTGCATACACACCGTAATCCCGGCCCGCTTTAATCGTCCCAAGTCCCTCTTTCTTTGCTAGCAGAAAAGCCCGGATCGCCTGATCATCATCCTGCCCATTAAACGCAGCGTTGGTGGTCAGACCCGGCTCCAGGGCGATATTAGCCGAGATATCATAACCCTGTTGCTGCGTCGCTACCGTCCACATAAGAGAAGCGGGAATATAACCATTCGAAACCGACGATGCGTTTTCACCGGTACACAGCAGCGCATTCGCATCCACCTGATTGCCGGAATCATCACACTCAGCAAATACTGCATGGCTGTTCACATTACCGGAAACACCCAGCGTCCAGTCACCGGCTTCTATAGTCAGTGCATGAACCTGTCCGGCGGCTGCAGCCAAAGCCAGAGCGGGAATCAGTTTTCTCATATCAGTTACCTTCATTTTGTTATTTTTAAGTTTTTAAGGGCGCAACCTGCCCTGCCGGGGCGGCATAACAGGGTGCAATTTTGGAAAGCCGGCCGCAGCAAAAGCTGCAGCCAGAGGAACAGAAACTAGTTAGTCAGCGATTCATCCCTGACAAACCAGTGATGTTTCGCACTATTGAGCAGCATCAGATAGACGCAGAATGAAACCAGAAAAGTGATCGGGGCGGAGAACAAAGCCAGGGACGCATTGGCATAATTCAGGATAATGATGCCTAAACCCGCGCCGGAGAACCAGGCGATCAGACCGCAGGGATTGAACGAAGTGACCCGCTGGGGACAACACTCAATATGCCCGCCAAACAGCTCGTCATACTTAGGCGAGAAGATATGCGCCAGGGCAATCGCCACCCAGGCCACCACGAAGATTCCCTGATAGGCCAGGGCCTGAAGAATAAAGCTGAAAACATTCAGCAACATCAGTGTGTAAACCACAGCCCCAACGGCAATCGCCCAGAAAAAGCGCGGCACTGAACTTAAGCCAAAACGCTCGAAGAACGCCTGCATGTTTTCCGCTGCCAGATAGAAGTTAGCCGTGTTGATACGGGTCTGACTGACCCAGACAAACAGCAAGCCCCAGATACCCATCAGTTTCAGAATCGCCAGCACCACCGAGACTTCAGACAAACCACCCTCGGTTGGAATCGTCGCAGCCAGAAAGATCCCCACCACGCCGTTGATCATAAACGTGAAAAGATAGAACGGCATGCCGAAGTTGATATTGGCATGAAAGCGGGAATCATCCTCCTTACCAAAGCGGGCATAATCCCAGGTGTACATCATCAGAATCCAGACGCCCATAAAGTAGGTAAAACAGTTCCACCAGCCATTCTCAGGATTACCGCTTTCCGGTCCCAGATTGAGCCAGGCATTGCTGTAGCCGTATTCATTAATGGTAACCGCTACCGCCGCAATCAGGCCGAGAATATAGAACGGCAGCAGAATACCGTTAAATTTATCCAGCCAGTTCTGGACACTGCCAAACACCAGAGGCACGCTGTACAACACCACCAGCAGATAAGCCAGTTCGATGCTCAGTGAGGGAAAGTACGCCTGAATCGCCACCGCGATCACAGACCCTTCAAACACCGAGTAATAGATCGCTGTCGCGAAGAAGATCAGGGTTGCCAGCGTCGCGCCGACTTTGCCGAACAGTACCCGGGAAAACAGCGCCACAGAAAGACCGGTGCGGATCGCATAACGGGTTATCACCGCATTGATCAATCCGTATGTCACTACCGACAATGCAAGACCAATCAGCGTATTTATGGTGCCGAAGTTCATCGCCAGGGTCGCGGACACCACCAACCAGAACATCGCACTGCAGATTGCCCACCAGGCCATACTCAGTGAGCCCCGGTTCATGCGCTCCTCATGGGGCACCGACAGAGTGGCCGAACCACTATTTGTTTTTATATTACCAGCCATAACAACTCTCTCTTATTATTAATAATTTCCCTGAATAGGGATTGATTCAGAATAAGAGAACTACCGCACAGATTATTGACGATAGGTGTATCAGTTTTTGTAGGTCAGTGAATACCGTTCTTTCCGGTCTGCCCCACGGATCGCTTCAGGATAGTTTGAAAAGCACGGCTATCCCGGCAAATGCTGCTAATCTGATAATACCCTCGTTTGTTTCAGGAGGTACTTCTGATGTCCAGCAAATCAATATTACATCCACCGGAAGCTCCGCTACCGAAAACGTTTACCCGGATCATGGGACACTACCCTGACTACGCTACGGCGGTAGAGCAGCTGGGCAAAGCCGTCAGGGATGCCGGACCTATCGATGATAAGACCGCTCAGTTGATCCAGCTTGCTGCCGCCGCCAGCATCCGTTCCGAAGGGGCATTACACAGTCATGTAAGACGAGCCCGGCAAGCCGGAGCGAGTACAGAGGAGATACAACATACGCTGATTCTGCTAACCAGCACCATAGGACTGCCAGCGGTAATGGCAGCGCTGAGCTGGCTTGAGGACTAAGTTGACTAGAGCACTAAGCTGGATGGAGGGCTACTGACTAAAAGCAATGCAACACGCGGTGCAAAGCTGGCCGGTATGCGGCTGTGTATTGTTGGAGCGGTATCCCAGACGGGGGCTATTTTGCCTCCCGCATCTCTCTGGGTGTACGGCCAAACCGGGATTTAAACAGTCGACAGAAATGCGCCTGGTCATTGAACCCCCAGCGGTAAGCAATCTCTGCCAGTGTTGTATGCCGGTTGCCGGCGCGGATATCGTTAAGAGCCGATTGCAGGCGCAGTTCTTTTATCCATTGACTGACGGTCTGGTCTGAGTCTTTAAACAGTTTATGCAGGTAACGGGTGGAGATGCTGCAGGCCACGGCGATCATATCCGGGGAGAGTTCTGAGCGCTGAATATTCTCCCGCACAAAGGCTTCAATGTTACACAGATGGACGTTACGCAGATTCGCCTCATTACTCATCAGCACCCGGTCGTCGTTTTCCATGCTGTGGGCTAACAGATCAATCAACTGACCGCTGAGGATACCGTGGGCAGCGTCATCGGTATAGGAGGACTGCTGCACTATGGTTCTCAGGAAGCTGAAGAACACATTACCCATCCCTTTGCTTTTATCAAACTCCATATAGAGAAACCGTTCAGGCTGACGAATACGGGTCTGAAGCAGGGAGACCGGCACCCGGACCACCCACAGGGCGTTATCTTTGCTATAGCTAAACTCATACGGGAGATCACTGCGTTCAAGAATAAACGCACCGGGATTACAGACGATGGTGTGATCGGCCTGTGAAAAACGCACCTGATCCTGGGCAGGAATAGTGATCAGAAAGTAGGGTTCAGATTCATCGATCTGCTGCTTCACCCGCTTGAAGCAGGTCGCAGAACTTTCCAGCCGCGAAATAC
Source organism: Amphritea atlantica (assembly GCA_024397875.1). Taxonomy (NCBI): domain Bacteria; kingdom Pseudomonadati; phylum Pseudomonadota; class Gammaproteobacteria; order Oceanospirillales; family Oceanospirillaceae; genus Amphritea; species Amphritea atlantica. The sequence goes on along the minus strand of CP073344.1, from coordinate 1,111,968 downwards.
CCACCCGGCCCATCTGCCACTGACTCAGATGACCATGAAATTCATTTGGATTGCGAAAATCCAGTTCTAATGGAAAGTAGGCATTTTCAATGACCTCTCTCCAGTAACCCTGCCGCTCCCGCTGGGGCAGCAGGTGAGTGCTGTATCGGTTGTGCATATATGAACGCCTCTCTTTATTGTTATTGAGTCCATATGTCTGTTAATTGTACCCCTGTTTTTATTAAGGGCAAATACGCTGATCGTCTACCAATCTCCTTATCAGACTAAAAAAGCAGTCAGATACGCCGGAACCTACCTGACTGAATATCCTGCCATCAGGATAGTGAAACTTAACCATTAAGCGATCGCCTCACCGCTGCCTGTAAATACAACGATAAGGCGACAGAATCTGCCTCAGCAGCGGGTCAGGCGATAGCACTGATTCGGTTCAAGCACCAGTTGCCAGCCGGGACGTACAACGATGTTGGTAGTGGGCTCCTCCACCACGGCAGGACCTTTGATCTCAATACCGACATCCAGTTTAGGGCCGGAATAAACGGCGGTATCGGTCCAGTGCCCCTCGGCATCAAACAGTGCCGGACGGTACCCGATCAGTGCGTCTTCAGCCTTGCCACCACGGGCCTCCAGGGTCTGGAAGTCAGGCTTGGCAACGTTACCGACCATCGTCGATTCAATGTTTACCAGCTCTACCGGATTGTGCGGTTCTGAGTAGGTGTACAGCTCTTCATGGCGCTTGTGGAAGTCATCCAGAATAGCGGACATCTTCTCGCGGCAGATTTTTCCCGGATAGATCTCCACATTACACTCGTGGATCTGACCGACATAACGCATCTCTACGCTGCGGGTATAGCTAATATCATCTGCATTAAAACCATCAGACATCAGGTGTTCACGCCCCTGCTGTTCCAGGTCTTCAAACTTGGCATTCAGCGCATCCAGATTGGCATCATCATCCAGCCGCATCGGTTCTGACGCCAGATAGTTATAGCGGACATCGGAAATGATCTGACCGAAGGCACAGAACACCGAGGATACTTTCGGCACGAGCACCGTGGTACTACCGATCTCTTCCGCCAGTGCCGTGATATGCATCCCCGCCGCACCACCGGCACAGAGCAAAGCAAAATCGCGTGGATCATAGCCCCGTTCGATAGACACCCGGCGAATACCGTTGACCATATTCAGGTTGACGATCGTGCTGATTCCGTAGGCGGCTTTCTCAACACTGATCCCCAGCGGATCGGCGACATGCTTTTTAACTGCGGCAATAGCCGCCTCCCGGTCGAGATTGATAGTGCCGCCCAGCACCGCATCGGGATTCAGGTAACCCAGCACTAGATTCGCATCCGTCACGGCCGGAATAGTACCGCCCTTGCCATAGCAGACAGGACCGGGAGTAGCACCGGCACTTTCAGGGCCGACCTGCAACATACCGTACTGATCCACCTGGCAGAGTGAACCGCCACCGGCACCCAGGGTTTCCACCTGAATCATCGGTACGCCGATACGATAGCGCAGGAAATCGATATTCTTGTTCAGGTTGGTCTGGCCATCTTTAGTCAGGGTGATATCGAACGACGTGCCCCCCATATCCACAGTAATAACATTGTCGATACCGAACGGCTGACCGACAAACAAGCCCGCCTGGGGCGCGGATGCCGGACCCGAGTTAATCGCGTTGACCGCCCGCCCCTGCATCGCTTCGCCAATCGCCAGTCCGCCATTGGACTGGAAATAGCGTACCGGGTATTTTGCCCCCAGCGTCTTAAAATAATCGTCTATCTTCTGCACATAGCGGCGCATCACCGGGCTCAGGTAGGCATTCACCACCGTCGTTGACGTCCGGGTATACTCACGCACCTGCGGATAAACCTCACTGCCGGTACAGACAAACACACCGGGCATCATCTCCTGCACAATCTCCTTAGCGCGTTTTTCATGGGCAGAGTTACGCACCGCCCAGACAAACGAGATCGCCACACTTTCCACACCCTGAGCCTTGAAGTAACTGACAGCATCACGCACTTCCTGCTCGGACATTGGTTGATCCACGTCACCGCTACCGATAACCCGCTCATTGATTGGCCGGCGCAGATGGCGTGGCACGATCATATGCGCCGGTGGGAAGTCAGCTTCGTAACGATAGCCCTCCTCTTTATGTCCCAGGCGGATCTCCAGGCTGTCCTCATGGCCAGCGGTACACAGCAGTCCCACTTTTACCCCTTTCTTCTCGATCAGAGCGTTGAGGGCAACCGTCGTGCCATTGATACAGAGGTCACAGTCCTGCACGATCTCTTCGATTGAGCGGCCCACCGCTTCGGATATCTGTGTCAGGCCCGCTTTAATGGCGATTGTGCCATCCTGAGGTGTCGAGGGGCTTTTGAAAACCCGCAGTTCACCGTTATTTTCAGCCAGTACAAAATCTGTGAAGGTACCACCGGCATCGATACCCAGACGGTATTTATTACGCATAATTCCGTTCCTTAATTGTTATTGTTATCGGTTTACTGCTGACGCAGCGCGGCAGTGGCCTGCTGATCGATGCTCATCAAAGCTGGATCAATCACGACGCCATATTCTTGTGCTGCAGCATCCAGAGAGATCAGACCATTCTGATAATCACTCAGCACCGCTTCAGGAGAGCGGCTCTTCGGATTACCAAAGCCACCGCCTCCGGGGTTAAAGTTTGCCACCCGCTCACCCGGTTTAACTGTCAGGATGGTATTGGCCTTATAAACCTGCTCCTGCTCACCTTTCACCACCAGCTTGCCCAACTTAGGCTCGATCAGCTGATTCTCTGCACCGGCAGCCCCCATGGTGGGGATCTGACGGCCTTCACCAAAAGCAACCACGGTCATATCATGATCGATCGGCTCAACTTCCCAGACGGTACCCGAGCCACCGCGATACATCCCTGCACCACCGCTGTCCTGAATCAGGCCATAGCGGCGAATAATGATCGGATAGGAGTACTCCAGCAGCTCAATATCACCGGAACTGAGCGCACCGAAACAGCACAGCGGGCCACAGGCGTGCCAGCCATCCATCACCTGGGTTGCACCGGCACCGGAGATAATCGATGCCAGCACCATGGTGACGTACTGCTCACCGGTGCGCGGGTCGATACCCGCAATGTTGATACCGCTGGCGTGCCCCCAGGACGCAGCCACCCGTTCCGGAGCCGCCTGTTCCAGTGCTTTACGTACCGCATCGGTCAGGGTTTCCATCGGCGTGGTGGTACAGTTCACATGAGGCGCGGGTTCCTGAGCATTACAGAGGGTGCCTTTCTTACCCAGATCCACCGAAACGCAGCGGTATAAACCTTCGTTATACGGCGGAGGCAGCTGGGCAAACATCATCAGCCCGAGGTAAACCCCGGACATAGAGTTGCCTTCATAGGAGTTGATAAAATAGGGAATCTGCGGCGGACTCTGCACTTCAATGTGCAGTTTATCGCCCCTGATTGTTACTTTAGAGGTGATCTCCATCTCGCCAAAGCCATGACCGGAATCTTCCAGCACGGCTGAACCGAAGTATTCGCCGTCCGGTACCGCCTCTATCAGGGAACGCATCTGCCGGTCAGCCATATTCTTCAGCTCAGCAATGCAGGCCTGAATCTGTTTAACGCCGTACTTATCCAGCAGAGCGATCAGATTACGCTCACCGACACGACAAGCACCGTACTGGGCATTCAGATCACCCTCCTGATCGCGACGGGCACGCATATTGGTCAGCAGCAGATTAACCACATCTTCCCGGCGCTTACCCTTCTCCCAGAGTTTCACCGGTGGAATCCGCAACCCCTCAGCGTAGATCTCAGTCGCATCCGGGTTATAACCTGCAGGAACCGGCCCGCCGATATCGGTCAGATGACCTTTACATACGGTCCAGAAAACCAGCTCACCCTTGTAAAAAACGGGCTTGTACATACAGCAGTCCAATATATGACTGCCTTTATAGGCGGGATCGTTATGATAGATAACATCGCCTTCGTGGATATCATCACCAAAGAAGCTGGCTACCTCTTTCATCGCAGGAATCAGTGACCCCAGGTGGATCGGGATATCCTGTCCCTGCAGAATCATCTCCGGAAAATGGTCAAACAGCGCGTTACTGTAATCATGGGCCAGATTAAAGACACTGGAACGACCGGTTTTCTCTAATGTCAGCGTCATCTCACGCTGCGCTGTTTCAAGCGCACCACGGACAACGGCAAGTGTGATTGGATCGACACTGGTAGACATGTTGTACCCCTTATTGTTTTTGTATGAATCGGGTTTGCCCTGTCCGCCTCAGCGATCAGGGTCAAACGGGTTAACACACAGTCTATGAGCGAGCGGGTTCTATTTATTGATAGGCGGTGACTTATTCTTTGTCTCTGGGTGCACTGCGAGGCTAAATTCCAGCACACACGAATTGGCAGATTCAGCCATGCCTTTACAGGTGGCCTGAACACACACCAGATAAGGTCTTGTTATCCAAAAAGTAACGCTAATTTTCATCTCTGGCAGAGCGGCTATTGTCTCCACACGAAAAGCAGGCTTTAATTAGCAACTTAAAACATCGCTAATTAAGGTTTTCTGATTTGTCGAAGTTTCACCGTGTCGCTAAACAGCCCCTTATGCTTTGGCATGATGCCATTGCAGGGATTATCACCCACGGGGTGAATGACGAAGCCGTTGATAATCTGATGGACACCCTGCGAAGGGTTGTTGATGCGGATGGCAGCACTCTGATTGTCTATCCAGAGGGCAGGCAGCCCTACTGCCCGTCACGTAAACGCCGTAAAGGTGAAGACCCGCGTATCCATATCGATCAGTATCTGGAGAGCGCTTATCTGCTGGATCCTTTCTACCGACTGGCGACCGATGGTTCTGCCGAAGGGGTTTACAGCCTTGCCGATGTCGCCCCGGATGGCTTTAAGCAGAGTGAGTTCTATCGGGTTTACTACCGGCTGGTCAATTTTGGTGATGAGATCTGCCTGATTATCCCCACTGAAAACGCCAGTATTCAGGTATCTATCAGCCGTCAGGACAACAAGCCAAAGTTTACCGCCGCCCAGCAAGGGCTTATACAACGGGTTTTTTCTACAGTAAAAGCGATTCTGCTTAAATGGTGGGCCAGCTCTCAGACAGTGCAGAAAGACCATTTTCTTGACTCCCATCTGGAATGTGCCCTGAGTAATTTCGGCAGTTCCGTACTGACCCAGAGAGAAACTCAGATTCTGCAGTTGATATTGCGGGGTTATGCGGTGAAATATATCGCTGAAAAACTCGAGATCAGCCCGGAAACCATCAAACATCATCGTAAGAACATCTACGCTAAACTGGATATCAACTCTCAGGCAGAGATGTTTCACCTCTTCATTGATTCACTGCGGATGGTGACACCGGATTCACCACCGGACCCGCTTTCCGACTATCTCAAACCCCCGTCATCGAACTGAGATCTGCCTGAGCTATCGATAGAGCACTTGCGGGCAAAGCCTCTGATGCCCGCATGACAATTTAATGAAATTTCAATGACTGCGGCCCGCAACGTCTAAACTTAGACTATGTTGCGTACTTTTATGCTATCGGGGTTGCCTCTGATGTTGCTTGCCAGCCCCTTCATTCCTGCCCACCTGGCAGCCGAAGAACTGCTGGTCGGTAAAACCTGTCCGGTCACGTTTAAAGATCGGCCCATCGGATTTCTGGTATTCTCCAGGGAGTGGTATCACACCAGTAGAAGCAACGCGGCTTACATCCCGGGTGACAATGCCACCGGAGTCGGACTGGAGATTCATTTTTTCAGCAATGATATTGGCGATACTCAAATACTCAACCTGCCCAACTGTGATCGTTACAGAATATTACAGGTCCGCCACAGCAACGCTCGCCTGCTTCCGGGAGAGCGGGTGTCACAGATTGATGTCCCGGACCAGTTTCTTGATCCTTTCTACGATAATGCTCCGCTTGAACATGGCCGGGGCGTTCATCTGGCCCCGGCAGATGATAGCGACAAACCCTGGCAGGGCCAGCCGGTCAGGGCTGCCACCGTTTCGATCTACGATACACCCTATGTATCTGACGCCTGGGGCACTGAGGGGGCAGACATCGATATCCGTTTTGAAACCTGCGTGGTATGTGAACGAAATCAAGGCTATGATGCTCTGCTGTCCTGCGGTCAATGGGGATACCAGCGTGCTTATATGGGGGGAATGACCGACTGGTCAGAACCTGAATTCCAGCCGGTGCAATGCCTGGCAAAACCCTCCGAATTATTTAAAGCAATCCTCGATAATTCCAACCGGATTGAATACAGCTACTGGCTTCACTGGCGGTAACAGATCTTAATTATTGTTTTATTTAAAACTTATGCTTCAATAGATTCATTAGCATATGGAGATGATCAATGTCATATCAGTACACCACCACGGAATGTGGTTACTATTTGCGGGTTGAAGTTAAAGGATCCCGAGAGCGGACAGATGTAACACATCAATCCCTGACAATGTGGGAACGTGTTGCCAGTCTCTGCAAAGCGAAGGAAAACAACCTGATTCTGGCCGTTTTCCATCTGGATGGCACACGCTCACTGATGGATACATTCAATATCGTCGAAGGCGTTCAGAACTGGCTCTGGCCGGAACTGGCGATCGCCTATGTTGATACCGACCCGGTAAACCAGAAAGAGAACATCATCGCCGAACAATCCGCCATGATGCACGGCATCAACTTTCGTACCTTTCTGACGGAAGAGGACGGTCTCCGATGGCTTAAGGCGATGCACTCGACCAAACGTCACTGAACCAAAAAAGCCGCGCAGAGCGCGGCTTTTTAAGCTGAATTTTACATACCAGATGCCATCAATACAGAGTCATTTTCAGCATAACCCTCAGGATCCAAATATCAGATTCGGTAGCCAAAGTGCAATTTCAGGAAAGATCACCACCAGCGCAAGCCCCATAATCTGCAGAATAATAAACGGAATCACCGCTTTATACAGATCGTAGATGGTGATCGACGACGGCGCTACCGAGCGCATATAAAATAGATTATAGCCAAAGGGTGGTGTCAGATAAGCGGTTTGCATACTGATAATAAACAGCACGCGAACCACACCGTATCGAACCACAGCTCCTGCACAATCGGCACAAACAGCGGTACGGTGATGAAGACAATCGCAAAATCATCCAGAAACATCTCCAGAATGAAGTAAGTTGCCAGCATCGCGATAATCACCAGATAGGGCGAAAGATTAGAGTCCTGAACCAGTTCAGTCATCAGTATCCATTTCATGTAGCGGCCATGGTGTGTTTTGCAGCATGTTTTCGTACTGTTGAAGCAGGGTTTGATACTCCTGAATCTGCTTAAGCGTTTGCGCAACCGCTCCCATCGCAGCCATCATATTTTGTGCCAAGCTCAGCCCATCAGCAACCGGAATACCTGCATAGACAGGATGGGAAATGTTTAATACCAGAGGCATGGCAAGCCAGGGGATGATGCCAGAATAAAAGGCTCCCAACTTAAAGATTTTTTCCGTATTTTATTGGTTACACTGTCAATATTGTTAGAGTGCTTAAGGCTGGGTATGAAAGTAGAAGAGATTTATCGTCGGGATTTAAATCTGTTAGTAGCGCTGCAGGTTCTGGTTGAGGAACGAAGTGTCAGTAGAGCTGCAGCTCGTTTAAACCTGAGCCAGTCAGCAATGAGTCGGGTTCTGGGGCGATTGCGCAGTTTGTTGGCTGACCCTTTATTTACACGCCAAGGGCAGAATCTGGTACCTACAGAGAAAGCTTTATCAATGAACAGGGCTTTAGATGAACCTATTGAGTCTCTGAGGCAGCTCTTATCTCCTTTTGATTTTGACCCCAGGTCTTGTGATCAAACATTCACGATTGTAACAACTGATTATGCAATGCAAACTATTTTACCCTTTGCTTTACCCCGCATATATCAGGAAGCACCTAATGTCGCGTTTGAGTTTTTACCACTACAAGATGAGCACTTGAAAGAGCAACTCACGTACGGCCGGGCTGACTTAGCTATTTGCCGCCCAATTTCCTCTATTGAACCATTACAGTATGAAACATTGGGTCGTGTAGGGGTGTCGTGCCTATTATCTAAGCAACATCCGTTAGCGAATAAACAGATGTGTCTGGATGATTATTTGAGTTTCCCTCATGCACTGATTGCCATTAGTGATGGGGTTAAATCTCTTATTGAACAGGCACTGGAAGGTAAGCCTGAACGGCGCATGGTTCTCAGGGCATATCATTTAGAAACTGCGATGGCGATTGTGGATACGATGCCATTAATTATCACTGTACCTGCCGATTTAGCCTACTTAGTTTCAGAGCGCTATGACCTGATCGTAAAACCGCTACCCTTTCATTTTACACCGTTTGATTATTCCATGATTTGGCACCCTCGCTGTGAACATTCACCCGCACAAGAATGGTTGAGAAGTGTTGTAAAAGAAGAGTGTGGCAAGCTAATCGCTAAACGTGTGGTAGAGATGGGACTGGATACAGAAGCTGATGCCATGGCTCCGCCTGATTAATGATCAAAACAGGGGGGAGTTCGTCGTAAGTGCATGTTAAGCATCCGGGCATATTAATATGAAACTGTAACATTCAGCATGGAGCTACCTTACGATTCAACTGCACCGCCCACTCCCCGGTGCAGTGCTATTCTCAATGGCTAATTTAATATATGTATAATTTGCATAGATGACTTCCCTTTTTATCATTTGAGTCGCCTCTAAATACTCTCTACACTTCGCGCCCATCTCGTAGTTGAGCGCATATAAGCACTTGTTTCCATCCACTTTCGCTAAGGCACTGAGGCTGTTAACTATGTTGCGTCTGTCATTAATTTTTGTCTATCGCTTACCCGCGATTAGAGAAAATAGTGGCAATGCAAGCCATAAACCGTGGCGGTCACGAACCCATAGGCATAAATGAAAGCCCCCTCATACCCCAGGCATTATTAAGAGCAATTTATGTTTACTTTCCGATTTCCATTCCTGGTTTGGCTGGGTATAGGGATTTTGATTACCAGCCTGGGGATCAGGCAATCCTTTGGTATTTTCATGACACCTATTTCCGACTACTTCCACACGGGACGTGAGTTCTTCAGCTTTGCCATTGCATTGCAAAACTTGCTTTTTGGGGCGTTCCAGCCATTTGTGGGTATGGCCGCCGACCGTTGGGGGCCGAAGCGCATCATCATTTTAGGCGCTATCGCTTACGCCCTGGGTCTGTACTTAACGTCGATCACTGTCGAACCGACCATGATGTACCTATCACTGGGGATGCTAGTAGGTCTTGGCTTAAGTGCCACCAGCTACGTGATCGTATTGGGTGCTGTAGCAAAAGTGGTACCCGCGGAGCATGCCGCTAAAGCCTTTGGCCTGACCACGGCTGCCGGGTCATTTGGCATGTTTGCGATGATCCCCGGTACGCAAACATTGTTGAGTATTTATGATTGGCAAAGTGCCATGCAGATATTCGCTGTCATGTGTAGTTTTATTGTGGTGTTTGCATTATTCATCAATACGGCAAAGCGAGAAACACATACCGCACACACTGTACACGAAGACCTGCAAACGCTAAAAGAGGCATTGAAAGAAGCGTTTACGCACAAAGGATACTGGTTGATTCATATTGGTTTAATGAGATGGTTCCCCTCGCTTTTAACCAGCTATGCTGGAAAGGCGACGAAACCAACAAGGAGAACCATCTCATGTCTATCAAAGTCCTTGGAATCGATTTAGGCAAGTCTTCTTTTCATTTAATTGGTCGTGATTCTCACGATAAGCAAGTCTGCAAAAAGAAACTCTCTCGTCATCAGCTCATTACTTTTATAGCACAACTACCGCCATGCATTATTGCGTTTGAAGCATGCGGTGGCGCGCACTGGTTAGGCCGTCTCTGCATGAGTTATGGTCACGACGTCCGATTAATCCCGCCTCAATATGTTAAACCTTTTGTTAAAGGTAATAAAAACGACTTCATTGATGCGCAAGCGATTACTGAGGCGGCAGGTCGTCCGGATATGCGGTTTGTCGCAGTGAAGTCAGTTGACGCACAAAGTCAGGTAGTCGTACATCGAGTACGTGAAGGCTTCGTAGCGGAGCGCACAGCTTGTATGTCACGTATTGGCGCGCTGTTATTGGAATTCGGTTTATCCCTTCCACGTGGTCACTCAGCGATGAAAAAGCTGTTTTCATGGCTAAGCACACAAAAAGTTACACTATGCCCAGCCATCATAGGTGAGCTTCAAGTGATGCATGATCACTACCGCTACTTAAATGAGCAAATAGCCGAACAAGATATAAAAATCGTTAGGCAGGTTAAGCAAAGCAGTCGTTGCCAGCTACTAAAAACCGTTCCTGGTATTGGTGATATGACTGCAAGCCAATTAGCAGCAGAAGTGGGCAATGCTCATCAGTTTAAAAGCGGTCGAGAAATGGCTGCTTGGTTAGGGTTGGTGCCGCGGCAATATTCGACAGGAGGGAGGTCGAAGTTATTAGGTATTAGTAAGCGTGGAAATAAACGCCTTAGATGCTTATTAGTGCACGGAGCCAGAGCGATCCTATCACGATTGGATAACTATCGGGGGCCGATGTATGACTGGCTAAGAAAGCTGAGAGCAAGTAAATCATTTAATACGGTCTGTATTGCTCTGGCAAACAAGCTGTCACGAATAGCGTATGCTGTTTTAAGCAAGAATGAGCCTTACCAGTCACAGCAGGTTTAATCAGGTTTGCAATAACAGAGCGTGATGATGAAAAGGGTTGACCGTCCGGGTAGTAAACCTGTCACAAAAAACAGCTGTTATAAGCTGTCGGTTTTTTAAGGGCTATCTGGCGCGGATGCTCATCGTGGAGCAGGAATGAAACATTCCTAATTAAAGACTCCGAATACATTAGCGCAAAACCACCTCATGATCACAAATCTGTGTTGCAATCATGAGGGGAACCATACATTTTTGTGTGTGGATTCCATGTAATGTTTATCGCCACTCACCTTCCCAGTTATGTGTTAGATAAAAACTTACCTGCCTCAACGGCGGCCATGGCACTGGCTTATGTGGGCATTTTTAACATCATGGGGTCATACTTCTGGGGCGCTATGGCAGACCGGTATAGCAAACATTATGTAATGTCAGCGCTGTACTTCGTACGTACGGCTGTGATTGGTGCTTTTGTGTTAATACCTACCACAGAACTGACTGCTGGTATCTTCGGCGCGGCTATCGGTTTTTGTTGGTTAGGAACGGTGCCCATTACATCGGGCTTAGTTCGTCAGATTTTTGGTGCTCGTTACCTGTCGACCCTATACGGGTTGGTGTTTTTCTCTCATCAGGTAGGCAGCTTTTTGGGAGCATGGACTGGTGGTGTCATCTATGATTATTACGGGTCATACGAACCCATTTGGTGGTCAGCAGTCGTGCTGGCGTTTATCTCTGCATTGATTCATCTTCCAATCAATGACAAACCAGTCCCACGTTTAAGGATGGCAACAGCGTAATTCTTATAGGCTCCTAAGACAGAATGTCGGGAGTCTCCTTTTATTATTCATCTCTATCACCCGCTGCGAGTGAGCCCACTCGCAGCTAACTCATTCCAACCTCAAAAGTGTTCTGGCATAAAACCATGACTTTCGGATCCAGGACTGTCCAGTCTGTGGCAAATGATTTGGCTGTTAGATAACAAAAAGCCCGCTAGATAGCGCAATGCGGTTCACTTAAGCATTTGAGCCTAAGCCGAGCTTGTTAGAAAATCCGATGTCATCACTGACATCGGATTTTTTTGAGCGGCTTTTTAAACGATTCAATCACATCCTTTCATCATCAGGACCCGAATATAAGATTCGGTAACCAAAGCGCAATTTCAGGAAAGATCACCACCAGCGCGAGACCGATAATCTGCAGAATAATAAACGGAATGACCGCTTTATACAGATCGTAGATGGTGATCGACGGCGGCGCTACCGAGCGCATATAAAACAGATTATAGCCAAAGGGTGGTGTCAGATAGGCGGTTTGCATACTGATAATAAACAGCACGGCGAACCACACAGTATCGAACCCCAGCTCCTGCACAATCGGCACAAACAACGGTACGGTGATGAAGACAATCGCAAAATCATCCAGAAACATCCCCAGTATGAAGTAAGTTGCCAGCATCGCGATAATCACCAGATAAGGCGAAAGGTTAGAATCCTCAACCAGTTCAGTAATCAGCATACCGGCGCCCAGGCCGATATAGATCTTACTGAAGAATACCGCCGCGATCGTGATCCACAGCAACATCCCCATCAGCTGAGTGGTGCTCATCAGCACCTCTTTCAGCATTTTCACATTGAGCGTGCGATAGAGCGCAGCACAGACCAGAGAACCGGCAGCACCGACAGCCGACGCTTCTGAAGGGGACGTAACCCCGCCAATGATGAAACCCAGCACCGTTGTAATCAGGGCTCCCGGAAGCACCAGCGCTTTCAACGCTTTCAGTTTATCCACTGCGCTTAAGCGCTCTGACAGAGCGATTGACGGAGCCTTATCCGGGTTTTTCAATGAGAACAGGAAGATATACAGCATATAGATACCGGCCAGCATCAGGCCGGGCATCATACCTGCTGCGAACAGCTTACCCACCGACTCCCGTGCAAGAAACGCATAGACGATCATCAATACGCTGGGCGGGATCAGAAAGCCTAACGCACCACCCGCCATTATCGTTCCGGTCACCAGTTTCTTATCGTAACCACGGCTCAGCATCGATGGCAATGCAATAATACCCAGGCTCACGGTTGCCGCACCGGAGACACCCGCCATGGCCGCGATAATGGCACAGATGACCACGGTCCCCATGCCCAGGCCTCCGGGAATCCCTCCCATGAGCTTATTGATCATATCAAACAGATCATCGGTAATACCGGAGCGTTGTAACATCAGGCCCATGAAGATAAACATCGGCAAGGCGACCAGAAGGAAGTTATCCATTGCCGAGAAAGCGCTGGTTGCCAGCAACTCAAGTCCGGCAGGCCCCCACAAAAAATATGCTGAACCTGTACCAACCGTCAGCAGGGCCCAGGTTAGCGGAGCCCCCATTGCCAGCAGGATCAGCATCGAGAAGAACATGCCAAAGGTAACCACTAAGGGATCTAGATCTAACACAAATACACCTTCGCTTAAATGATGAACTGACCGGTAAGCAAACAGATTGCCTACCGGTTCAGGTATAGGGAGTTACAGAGTAGTGCCCGGGAGTGCAGCCAGAATCAGACCTGCGGTTCTGGTTGTACCCCGATAACGACCATGACACTGCGAATCAACGCAGCGATGCTCTGCAGAATCATCAGACCCACAGCCAGAGGGAGCACAGACTTAAAGGGATATACGACTGGGCCCCAGGTACTCTTAGACGAAACCTCTCTGATCGCCCAGGAGTCTGCAGCGAAATTGAAGGTTATGTAAAAGAACACTGAAAACACCACCAGGCCAATCAGCCCGGTGATCACGTCCAGCACTGCCCGTCCCCGTTCCGGGAACAGGTTGTAAATCACTTCACTGCGCACATGGCCATGGTGTTTATGGGTATAAACCCCTGCCAGAATGCAGAAAGTACCGTACAGCATGGTGGTCGATTCGTGTGCCCACGAGGTTGGGCTGTTAAACAGATAACGCGCTGTCACCTCGTAGCAAAGCCCTGCAATCATGGCCAGACACAACCAGCTGAAGGTCCGGCCCACCCACTCAGATACCCTGTCCTGAAAAGCAAGATATTGAGAAAGTATTGCCATCAGACTCTCCCAGTCGCCTTGGCGGTCGCTGTGATCGCATCAATCGCTTTGGCATTGCGTGGCGACTTTGCAGCTTCCTCTTTCCATACATCCATCGCAGCAACGGTGAGCGCTTTAGAATCCGCTTCAGGCAGAGACGAAAACTCGAAAATACCTTCGCCGTTGACATCCAGACAACCATTTACATTCCATGCATGCATATTGACTGCGTGTTTAGCGGTTGCCAGCTCCAGGGCTTTCTGTTGATCTTCAGACAGCGATTCCCATTTCTTCATGTTGATCAGCATACCGTCGGCATAGCCTGGGTTGATCATGTTGAGGTAGGTGTAATATTTAGCAGACTCGTGCAGCTTCAGCGCTTTATACTCCAGCGATCCGCCGTAGATCACGCCATCAATCGCACCGGTGGACAGAGCAACATACAGCTCCTGGCTCGGCAGATAGACCGTCGGAATATCAAATTTTTCCAGAATACCGGCAACCGTTGCAGTGGCACGGATTTTCATCTTTTTCAGGTCTTCCAGGCTGTTAACCGGCTTGGTTGTCAGCAGATCGTATGGTCCACCGAAGATAGCGCCCAGATACTTGACGCCTTTCTCAGCATAAGCCTCTTCCAGCAGTGCTGTCAGCCCCTGCTTCTGATGCAGATAGATCGCTTCATCATAGCTGGTCCAGGCGCCCGGAATACCCGATTCAATTTTGGCAATATCCAGCTGTCCAGCCCAGTAACCGGCATATCCCTGACACATATCCAGCGTGCCTTTGGATACGGAGTCCAGCATCTGATCATTAGGCACCAGTTCTGAACCGCGGAAACGCTGAATACGTACGCTTTTGTTAGATACCGCTTTAACATCGTTAGCGAACATTTTATAAAGGTCGTCAGTCTCTGTTCCATACAGAGTCTGCATGCGTAAGCGAACATTATCGCCCGCCTTAGCAGTTGTGGATGACAGGGCCAGGGGTGCAGCAGCAATACCGGTTGCAGCAGCTTTAAGCAGGTCTCTTCTCTTCACTATCTTCGTCCTTTTATTATTAAGTCTGATGGCTCAGGTTTTTTGGGTCATAACACAGACAATCTATTAATTGATTTTTGCTGTGAAATACCTGATTTACGAATCTACCTCTCAAGGGGTAGTGTTCGTTATTTTTAACACTGCTCGTTAGAAATAGAAAGTACGTCTGTTCATAAAAATGCAACACCAGTTCCGATTGTTAGTTTTCTCAGTCAGATTAAAATCATTTTTCACAAAATAACTAAATAATGTAAATCACACGTAATATATTGTTTTAATGATATAAATCAGTAAAAAATCAGGCTATTTATGCATAAAAAGACAGCCTGTAAGATATGTAGTTTCTAAGACTACCCTTTTCGGGGGAGTACATTTGTTCAATATTCACAACGAATATCAAACAACTCATTTTCATAGAAAATAACTATCGAAAGGGTTATTTTGCACAACCAAAGCCAGTAGCTTTATTCACCATGATGTTTTCAAGAACGACTGACTGATTGAACCGCCTTACCCGGAGAGCGCCCTAAAAAGTGGCTGATTGCTTTATACGGCCGTCAGTTAGATAGCGCTCGCTATCGCTCGCCCTCCCTCAACCCGACAAAAATCTCAACATCACGATGCCATCCTCTCTGTGAGCAGTCAGGTTAAAAAGTAAGCTTGTAATTTTCTCCGGCAACCCCGTAGAATCGACAGTCATACCAGTCAATAACAACTCTTCCAGATCTGGTTCCTTTTTTACTATGATGATTCAGTACCCGTATAAAGTGCCGGGAACGAACAACGGTCGCTAAAGACCCCAAGGAACTCTGATGTCTCAAGCATTACTGCTTGCCCCTACCGGTGTGGGTGCAGGTCTTTCTACCGCTGTGCTGGGCCTGTTTCAGGCAATGAACCGCCAGGGGATTAAAGTTCACTTCTTTAAACCGATCGCGCAGGGAAACGGCAATCGAACCGATATCACGATTGCCATGCTGCAGGGGGACTGCAGCTCCCCCATTGCCGAGCCGGTTACGATTCGCGATGTTGAGCAACTGGTCAGCCAGGATAAAGGCAGCCAGGTGCTGGAACAGATTGTGGCCCGTTATGAGCAGAGCCTGCCAGCCGATAATGAAATCGTAATTATCGAAGGGATGGTACATACCGAAAGCCAGCCCTATGCGACCCGTATCAATCAGGAGATTGCCAAAGCTCTGGATGCTCAGGTGGTGCTGGTTGCTACACCGGGCAATGACACTGTCGAAGCACTACAGGATCACATCGATATTACCGCCCGGGCTTATGGTGGTATCAAAAACAAACATCTGCTGGGCTGCATACTCAGCAAACTGGGCGCTCCGGTTAACCGTGAAGGACATATGCAGCCATTTCTGAGCACCGGTAACACCGTTACCCACAGTCTCACTGAGGAGGTCATCCGCGAACACGCGACAATTTTCAATAACCAGTTCCGCCTGCTTGGTTGCATTCCATGGAACCGGGACCTGATTACCCCCAGGGTTAAAGATATCGCGGATTACCTCAATGCTTCAGTTATCAATACCGGCGATATCGCCACCCGTCGGGTCAGCAGGATAACAATATGCGCCAGAACGGTGGCGAATGCCGTGAATGAACTGCGCCCGGGATCGCTGGTGTTCACCCCGGGAGACCGGGACGATATGATCGTTGCCGCCTGCATGGCGGCAGTGAATGGTGTAGAACTGTCGGCCCTGGTGCTGACCGGAGGGTTTACCCCCTCTGCCGCAGTACTGACGCTTTGTGCCGGGGCCTGTGAGGCTGGCCTGCCGATTCTCAGCATTCCTCTGGATAGCTGGCAAACGGCAATAGCCATGACGCAGCTGAATCAGGAAACCCGGGCGGATGACCTGCCGCGCATTCGTGATATTAAAGAAGCAACAGCGGCGCATATTGATCACGACTGGCTGGCAACCCTGGTGGATGACAACTACCAGCGACGCCTCTCACCGCCCGCATTCCGCTACCAGTTGATCAAACGCGCCCGTCTGGCGGACAAAATTATCGTTCTGCCTGAGGGTAATGAACCTCGCACAGTGAAAGCGGCGGCCATCTGCGCAGAACGAGGGATCGCCCGCTGCGTCCTGCTGGGCAATACTAAAGAGATCGTGCAGGTCGCCAAAAATCAGGGGGTGATACTCAACGACAATGTCACCATCAGCGATCCGCAGCTGATCCGTAAAGACTATATAAATCGCCTGGTGGAATTACGACACCATAAAGGGATGACGAAGATTATCGCCGAAGAGCAGTTGCAGGATAATGTCGTGCTGGGAACGCTGATGCTGGAGATGGGGCATGTGGACGGTCTGGTCAGCGGCGCAGAACACACCACCGCGAACACTATCCGACCGCCTATGCAGCTGATTAAAACCGCTCCCGGCTGTAATCTGGTCTCTTCGATCTTCTTTATGTGTCTTCCTGAACAGGTGCTGATCTATGGCGACTGCGCGATCAATCCTGATCCCAACGCGGAGCAACTGGCGGATATCGCCATCCAGTCGGCAGACTCAGCCACCGCGTTTGGCATCCCTCCGCGCGTGGCGATGATAAGCTACTCTACCGGTGGCTCGGGTCAGGGGGCAGATGTTGAAAAAGTCCGGCAAGCGACCGCTATCGCGCGACAAAAACGTCCGGAGCTTCTGATTGACGGTCCGCTGCAATATGATGCCGCAGTGATGGAAAGCGTCGCCCGGTCTAAAGCCCCTGGCAGCACAGTTGCCGGTCAGGCAACGGTCTTTATCTTTCCCGATCTAAACACCGGCAATACCACTTACAAAGCGGTACAAAGGAGTGCTGATGTCATCAGCATCGGGCCGATGTTACAGGGGATGCGAAAGCCGGTTAATGATCTTTCCAGAGGCGCACTGGTAGACGATATTGTGTTCACCATCGCGCTCACTGCGATCCAGGCGGGAGCGGTAGACAACGGATAGGATTGACCGTCCGATCGGTCAGCAACACATCGTGCAGATAAAAAAAAGCCGCTGTCAACACAGCGGCTTCAAAGAGGGCAATTAGATCCAGACTTGCCGGATGAATAAATTGACCACAGCAGTTGAACATCATCGGAAGAAACTCTGTTCTGTACATCCTACCTGAGTGAGAGAGAGCAGATACTCAATACAAACCATTAATACCCGAGTCAATTACTCGGTAATAATATATATAACCTACCAATTCAGTCAAGAATTTTATTGCCTGTTTTTTAGCCATATTCAGGTAATTATTCCTCAGCCACTGATCTGTTGCTTAGCGGATTACGTACCAGAGCCTATAAAAGCCGATGAAGAAGGATTACCAATGAACCGGATATCCGAAACAACCGATATTCCTGTCGGTATCAGTGCCTGCGTGATGGGTGAAGAGGTTCGCTTTAACGGAGGCCACAGCCAGTCGAGAATCTGCCAGAATCAACTGGCGAAGCATTTTAAGTTTCAGCCCTTTTGTCCGGAAGTCGCTGCCGGGTTTGGTATACCCAGACCCACCATGCGCCTTACCGGTGACCCTGCGAACCCTACACTGATTTTTTCAAAGCCCCCTTCGGAGAATGCCGGGGATCCAGAAAAAGACCCGGGCAACCCGCAGCTACACGATCTGAGCAAACAACTGACGGATGCATGCCAGCCAATGCTGGACCGATGTGAACAACTGGATGGGTTTATCCTGAAGAAAGATTCCCCCAGCTGCGGTATGGAACGGGTCAAAATCTATCAGCCCTCCGGCCACCCCCACGAAGAGCGGGGGGCGGGTCTGTTTGCCCGTGAACTGATGCAACGCTACCCCAACCTTCCTATTGAGGAAGATGGCAGACTGAACGATGCACAGTTAAGAGAGAACTTCGTGATGCGGGTGTTTGCACACCATAATTTCCGCACAGAGGTAGCCGGGCAACCCAGCTTTCATAACCTGCTGCAATTTCATAGCAGCTATAAGTACCTGTTAATGGCACACAATCAAACCGCCTACCGGGAACTGGGTAAGATGCTGGCGGTGGCGCACAACGAGCCTTTGGATGCCCTCCTGAAAACCTACCAGCAGCAGTTTATGTCTGCCATTAACACCCCTGCGTCCCGCGGTTCCCACTGTAATGTGATGCAACATATCATGGGTTACCTGAAGCAAAGCGTCGAGAGTTCCGCCCGACAGGACATTCTCAACGTATTCGAGCAATACCGGCTGGGCGAGGTAAACCTGATAACCCCGATGACCCTGCTGTCACACTATATCAATCAGAATGGCAGTGAATATATTCGTGCGCAGCGCTATCTCGAGCCCTATCCCCCCCATCTGGGACTTCGTAACCAGGTATAAAAAGGTAATGCTTTGAACACACCTGTCATTGTATGGCTGCGTCACGACCTGAGACTGCGGGATAACCCGGCGTTATTTTATGCGGCACAGCAAGGCCCGGTTATTCCGGTCTTTATTGACGACACCAGCGTTGCTGATGAATGGTCCCCCGGCGCAGCCAGCCGCTGCTGGCTACATCACAGTCTGGACTCGCTTAACCAACAGCTGAGTGGCGGCCTGAAACTGTTCAGGGGCGAGCCTCTGGACGTATTGTCAAAGCTGATTGAACAGACCGGAGCCCGTGCGGTTTTCTGGAACCGCTGTTATACACCTCAGGCAGTCAGGCGGGACAGCCTGATTAAACGGGCGCTGAAAAACGCCGCGATTGAAGTACACAGCTATAATGGCTCACTGCTTTGGGAGCCCTGGGAAGTAAGCAAAGGCGATGGCACGCCTTACAAAGTATTCACGCCTTTTTTCCGCAACGGCTGCTTAAACGCCCCGCTTCCTGATGCGCCCCTGCCCAGTCCACAGCTGCGGCTATTCTCCGCTCAGGACAGTACAGATCAAATCAGTCTGCAGCAGCTTCGATTGCTGCCTGATCACCCCTGGTATGAGCGTATCAGTGAACACTGGGAGATCTCCGAAGACGCCGCCTGGAAGCGGCTACAACAGTTCACTGCAGAGCGTTTGCAACACTATCAGAAAGGCAGGGACTTCCCATCGATGGAAGCGACCTCAACGCTATCGCCCTACCTGCAGTGGGGACAGATATCCCCCCGGCAGATCTGGTACTACAGCCAGCAACAGGCGAACAAGCCGGGTCTGGAAGACGCCCTGGACACTTTCCTGAAAGAGCTTGGCTGGCGCGAGTTTTCCTATTACCAGCTCTATCACAACCCCGGTATGACCCGTGAAAACCTGAATCAGCGATTTAATCACTTTCCCTGGAGAAACGATGCCGATCGTTGCCGTGACTGGCAGCAGGGCAGAACCGGGTTTCCGGTTATCGATGCCGGAATGCGAGAGCTGTGGCAGACCGGCTACATGCATAACCGGGTTCGCATGCTGGTTGGCTCGTTTCTGGTGAAGAATCAACTCCAGCACTGGCTCCACGGAGCCCGCTGGTTCTGGGATACACTGGTCGACGCCGATCTGGCTTCCAACAGCGCCAGTTGGCAATGGGTCGCCGGATGCGGAACCGATGCCGCACCCTATTTCAGAATTTTTAATCCGGTCACTCAGGGACAGAAGTTTGACCCGGACGGCACCTATGTACGGCGCTATCTGCCCGAGCTGAAAAAACTCCCCAGCCGCTATATTCACACTCCCTGGGAAGCCCCTGAAGCGGTACTTAAGGCGGCCGGAATTGTGATGGGAACAACCTACCCGAATCCGATCCTGGACCTCAAAGAGACTCGCAGCCAGGCACTACAAGCCTTTGCTCATCTTAAAGAGCACAGTTGAGCGCTGATAACGGGCAGCATAGACACCAATCATCTCATCTCCAGCAACCTGACTAAGTCATAAAAAAGCCGGACAGTTGTCCGGCTTTTTTATCACTACCAATTGCAATCAACACCACCCCTGCTTCCAGCTCTCACTCTGTGTAAGTGTCTGCCAGGGGATAATCTGCTGCCGGTGGGTTAACACCGCTTCGAGAACACACTGTTGCACAACGCCCTCTTCATCCTTTAACAGCTGAGTCACGAGAAAGTGTTTCTCTCTGTTTTGAGGTTTTACTGCAGTCCACTTGCTGAGGTTGAGTTTATTCGGGTTGAGTCGATTCATTTCACAGATGTTCAGAAACCGGTGATTGGCTGCACCAGCTTACCAAAGAGGGTGGTAAACCTGAGTGGAGCGTCAGTTGCAATAAGGCAGATACAGTCCTCTTCGCTGTCCACCAGCGGCTGATGTTCGATCTGATCATCAAGGTCAGCGACATCTCCCCGGCAAAAACGGCCGATCTCATCGGAAAAAGAGCCACGCAGCACCATCGTCAGCTCATTACCATTATGGGTATGAGCCAACATCGCCTTACCGGGAGCAATTCTCAGCAAACGGGAAACACCACGGCCTTCCCAGGGCATATCATAATAAGTGACGCCGGGAACGATCCGTTTCCACACCAACTGATCAAGAGAACAATCGATGTATTCTCTTAATGGTGCGGGTACCTCAGGATCAATGGTTTTGTGGCTCAGGTCATATACTGCTGAGTGCGGCGCCAGCGGCAGGTCATCAAGCTGAGTCAATATCGATGCCAGCATATCATCGGCAATCGATTCTGACTCAAGCGATTCAAGCAATGCACCGCCCACCGCATCATTTAGCTCAGCGCGTTGGCGACATTGAGGACACACCGACAGATGGGACGCCACGACCAGCGCCATCCCCTGAGACAATGCACCGGCAGAATAGCTCACCAGTGTCGCATCATCGAGGTGATGATTAATGTTCATACTCTTCACCTCCCCAGATCTGTTTCAGTTTTTCTGAGGCCAGACGAATTCTGGATTTAACACTGCCCAGAGGGATATCGAGACGGCTGGCGATATCGCCATGCGATCGCCCTTCGAAATATGACATGTAAATAACCTGCGCCTGTTTTTCTGGCAGCTGACTGATCGCCTGCGCTACCCGGTCTGATAAAACTTCCTGTTCCCCCTGCCCCGCCTCTGAGGCGGTTTCACTCCACTCATCCAGACTGTACTGAGGGTACTTCTGTTTTCGCATCCAATCGATGCTCTGATTTCTTGCCAGTGTAAAGATCCAGGTACTGGCCGCCGCCTTCTCCTGATGATACATGTGCGCCTTGCGCCACACGGCCAACATCACTTCCTGTGTCACCTCCTCAGCGGCAGACAGGGCGACACCCAGCCGCACAATATAGGCTTTAACCTTTGGCGCAAAATGGTTAAACAACCGGGCATAGATAGTCTTATCGGGCTTGACAGCCAGACTACCCAACAGATCGCTCCAATCGGCGCTGGCCATTTCGGCCTGACTCAGTTGTACGAGATTATCCACATCATCTCCCGGTGGTGTGTTCTTCATATTCCCCCTTTACGTACTCAGTTAACTATCCGGATCATCTTTAGCTGAAAAAATATCTGGCGTATAAGTGGTTTATTCGCAACAGTTTCTGTGATCCCTTTTCAAAAAGCCCACGTATAGCCCTGCAAACAAAGCGCTTGTTGAAGCACTGATTCAAAGGGCTTATTCAAGAGCTTTTAACAGACCTCAGTATGGACTGCTCAGATGAATATTACCGCCATTCGCCCGAAAAAAATTGCCGTTATCGGTTCAGGTATTGCAGGCCTGAGTTGTGCATGGCTGCTAAACAAAGCCCACCGGGTCACGCTATACGAGAAGGATGACCGCCTGGGTGGCCATTCGAACACCGTCAGTTTTGATCTTGACGGTACTCGGGTTGATGTTGATACCGGCTTCATTGTTTTCAACCCGGTAAACTACCCTAATCTGGTTAAATTCTTCGAGCATATCAATCTGCCAACCTGCGAAACCGACATGTCATTCGCGGTCTCTGTTGACAGTGGCCGGTTAGAGTACAGCGGTTCGGGACTCGGTGGTCTGTTTGCCCAGAAACGAAATCTGTTGAATCCCGCATTCTGGTTGATGATTAAAGACCTGATGAAATTTTATCGTAACGCCGACAGCATGATGACAGATGCCTCGCTGGCTGATGTCAGCCTGGGCGAGTTACTGAACCGGCTCGGCTACGGAGATCGTTTTATCTATGACCACCTGCTCCCTATGGGGGCCGCTATCTGGTCGACTCCGGTACAACAGATGCTCGAATATCCGGCTCTGAGTTTCCTCCGATTCTGCCAGAATCATGGCCTGCTTCAGGTGAATGACCGGCCTCAGTGGCATACCATTCCAGGCGGCAGTATCGGTTATGTCAGTAAAATTGCCGCGGCACTGGAAGGCAAAGTCAGAATCAACAGTCGTATCCACAAAGTGATCCGCCGCCCTGACGGCATCATAATTGAAGACCTTCACGGCGTGCGCGAGCATTATGATGAGGTGGTACTCGCCTGCCACGCGGATCAGGCCCTGGCACTGCTGCAAGATCCGACTGAGCAGGAAAAACAACTCCTGAGCAGCTTCCCCTATCAGAGAAACCGGGCCTTGCTTCACCTTGATCAGAGCCTGCTTCCCCGAAATAAAAAGGTCTGGTCCAGCTGGAACTATATGGCTTCGGGCAGCGCCCGGGATGAACGGCAAGTATCGGTCAGCTACTGGATGAATCGTCTGCAACCTCTGGCCACAGAGCAACCGGTTATCGTTTCACTCAACCCGCTCAAAGAACCGGCTGCGGATAAACTGATACGGAGCTTTTTCTACGACCACCCGGCTTTTGGCCAGGACTCGCTGATCAATCAGCAAAAACTCTGGAGCCTGCAGGGTCAGCAAAACACCTGGTTCTGCGGCGCCTGGTTTGGGTACGGCTTCCATGAAGATGGTCTTCAGTCCGGGCTGGCAGTGGCGGAGCAACTGGGCGGCATCCCCCGTCCCTGGCATCTGGATAACCCCAACAGCAGAATCATTGTTTTCAGGAGACCGCCAGAGGTAAACGCTGAGGATCAGATCAGGGAGCTTATCAATGGCTAAGCTCAACTCCTCGGTGTTCGCCGGTGTTGTCATGCATCACCGTTTCACGCCGAAACGTCACCGCTTTATCTATCGGGTTTTCTCTCTCTGCGCAGACCTTGATGAACTGCCGCAGTTAAACCGCAACTTCAGGTTCTTTGCGGTCAACCGGTTCAGCCTGTTTTCATTTCACGAAAAAGATTATGGTCGCGGCGAGGGTCAGCTACGGCAAGAGATAACCGAACTGTTGTCATCCCGCGGATACGCCTCCGCCACCGCAAGAATAGAGCTGCTCTGCTATCCAAGAATACTGGGGTACACATTTAACCCCCTGAGTGTCTACTTCTGCTACAACCGCAACGGTGAAGTCGAAGTGATTCTCTACGAAGTCAGCAACACCTTCGGTCAGCGACACTGCTACCTGCTGGTGAACGACAAACCCGATGAAAAGATTGTCCGCCACAGCTGCCATAAGCTGATGTATGTCAGCCCGTTTATGCCGATGGACAGCGCTTACAGTTTCAGAATTCTGCCTCCCCGGGAGAGCGTGTCGGTATGCATTCATCAGAGCCGAAAAGAGGGTACTGAAGTCACCCCCATACTCAACGCGACGTTTACCGGGCAGCGCCAGGAGATTTCCGATAAAAGTCTGCTGCAGCTGTTTATCAGCCACCCACTGATGACCCTAAAGGTGATGGGAGCAATTCACTGGGAAGCCCTGAGACTGTGGCTAAAAGGCCTGAAATTACAACCGCGCAACACTTCAAAAAGTTACAGCATCAGCTGGTCAGATCGCAATGGAGAAACTCACTATGAAAACCTGTAACTATCAGACAACCACGGCTGCAAGCCAGTCACAGGCCAAAACGCTGTCCCAACAGCCGGGCCCCCGGCGCAGCTTTCAGCAGGAATATAACAGTGAGTATAGCAGCGCAATCAAACCTGGCTGGCTGGAACAACGGGTGCTTAACCGACTCAGCGCCCCCCTCAGCGAAACCAGGGGGCGTATCCATCTGATCATGCCCAGTGGCTATCAGCAAGCTTTTGGCCAAGGCAGTCTACTTCAGGAAAATACACCGCTGAATAACGCTGAAGATAGACAGATCCTCAGCAGTGAAACGATACAGGTCACCGTTCAGCTCAACAGTCTGCGCTGCCTTACCCGCCTCTATACCGGCGGGATAACAGGCTGGTCTGAGGGCTATATTGCCGGAGAATGGGATTCACCCGATCTGACAGCGCTGGTTCGCTGGGCGTTGCAAAACGAAAAGACACTCGATGGTTTTTCCAAAGCCGGTTTCATTAAACAGGTATTTGATAACATCCATCACTGGCGCAACCATAACAGCCGTAGCGGCAGCCGGCGAAATATAGCGGCGCACTATGATCTGGGCAATGACTTTTACCGCCTCTGGCTGGACCCGACAATGTCCTATTCATCGGCGCTGTTTGAGTCCGCTCAGCAGTCTCTCGAACAGGGACAGACAGCCAAGTATCAGCAAATTCTGAAACTGCTGAATCCCGGGCAAAACAACCATATTCTCGAGATTGGCTGTGGCTGGGGAGGCTTTGCCGAGCAGGCGCTATCACAGCATGACATCAGCATCCATGGGGTTACCCTTTCGGAAGAACAGCTGCAATGGAGCCGCGACAGGCTTAAATCGGCAGGATTAGATGATAAAGCCGATATCACGCTGACCGATTACCGCGATCTGATCAGTCAGTATGATGCCGTTGTCTCAATTGAGATGTTCGAAGCGGTCGGAGAAAAATACTGGGACACCTACTTTAAGACCCTGAAACAAGCGCTTAAGCCGGGTGGCACAGCGGTGCTTCAGGTGATCAGTATTGAAGAGGAACGGTTTGAAATTTATCGCAATCAGGCCGACTTTATTCAACGGTATATCTTCCCGGGAGGGATGCTACCCAGTATCAGTCGACTGGAACAAAAGTTCGCAGAACATGGCTTCACCCTGGAATATAAACAGCTCTTCGGCAAAGATTATGCCCGCACCCTGAGGCTCTGGCGGGAAAATTTTGAACAACACACCGAACAACTGGAGCGTCTGGGCTACGATGAAAAATTCAGACGTTTGTGGCGTTACTATCTGTGCTACTGCGAAGGGGGATTTGAAGAAGGCAGCATCGATGTGGGGTTGTATCAGCTGGTAAACAGGGCTTCTGAGTAAAAAGATGCAACGATACCCGTTTGCATTAATAAACATCATTTGTATAAAGGCGCCGGGAGACCTATGATCCGCACTCTTACAGACAACCTTATAGCAACCTTGCAGACACAACGATGGAAAACTTTACCCTGATAGGACTCATGGCAGCGACCTGCACCACACTTTCTTTTGTGCCTCAGGTGGTTCACATACTGCGCACAGGGAATGTGGATGGTATATCCCTGGCGATGTATTCTGTGTTTACCCTGGGGGTTGCCCTGTGGCTGGTTTACGGTCTGATTCTTGGCGATATCCCGGTGATACTGGCCAATCTGGTGACGTTCATTCTGGCAGCAATGGTGCTGATCCTGACACTGAATAAAAGACGCCGACTAAAACAGCACAGCTGACGATCTGAAAAACCGGGGCCGATTCATCCGGTACGACGATTTGAGCCTGACGAACGGTCAACGGTTTATTGACTGCGATATGCAGCCCGGTTGCGGATATAACGGATCACCCTTCCCAGCAGAGGGAACTCCTGCATCAGAATACTGGCATCCCAGAAATCCTGATGACTGATCACCAGCCCCGCCTCACTTAAACAGACACGACTGACACCTTCAGTTGAAAACGTTCCGGTGAGCGAAGAGGCCGCAGAAAAACACCAATACAGATAACCCGTACGGCCCTGCAGCTGACAGTCAAGCAGATCGAAACGCACATCGTTGAGCTGTCGAAACATCTCCTCCATGATTCCAAGAAATGCCGCTTTACCCTGCACATGATTAAACGGATCGCTAAACTGCACCTCATCTGCAACCAGTCCGCCGAGCTCGCTGATTGTCGCCGGTTGAAGCCCGGCCAGACAGTGAGCGTAGTTGTGTAAGATCTCTGTATATGTAAGGTTAATCGCTTCTGACATCTTGTCCCGCTCCTGTAGCCTTGCCAACCAGCCAGAAATACCAGCGATAGGGCATCACTCTGAATAGTTTTAGCAAATAAACGAAGCGACGGGGAAAGATTATTTCAAACCGGTCGCTTAAAAGTCCCTTCACAATCCGTCTGGCCGCCTCGTCTGCTTCCATCAACGCGGGCATCGGAAAATCATTTTTATCGGTTAACGGTGTGCGGACAAATCCGGGATTGATTAACTGCAGCTTTACCCCACTCCCCAGCAGATCCAGCCGTAGCGACTCACACAGATTGATTAATGCCGCCTTACCCGCACCGTATGCCGCTGCGGTAGGCAAGCCCCGATACCCTGCAGATGAAGAGACCACAGCAATCTGTCCTAACAATCCGCTGGACGCCAATGGTTCAGCCTGCCTCTGCGGATCAGTCGCTTCGCCCCTCTTAAGATAACGGTATAAAACAGGATCAAGGCAATTTATAGCCCCCTGTAAATTTATCTCCAGAATGTCTTTGCAGCGCTGTGCAGAAAACTCATATGCAGAAAACGGATCATGCGTGCCAGCATTCAGTACCACCAGGTCTGGCATAATACCCCCGGCATCCCAGTCAAGAAACTGCTGCTGTATTGCTTCCGGATCGCGAATATCCAACGGTACCGGAATCAGCTCGCCATCACAGTGACTCAGTTCCAGGCGTAATTGCTCAAGCTGCTCAGCGCTTCTTGCTGAGCCGTAGACGGTTACGCCCTGATGACACAACAATCGGGTAAGCTCGGCGCCTATCCCCCTCCCGGCGCCGGTAACCCAGGCAGTCCTCCAGGGTGACCGGGCATTATCTGAAACTCTGCTCATATCCCCTCCTGCGGATTACATCCTGATTCAGAGGGCAGTGTCTGACTAACCTCACCGTCAGATAGCTTACGGATATGCAGGGTCAACTGACCCACCGGCAGGCCAAACTTTTTCATTTTGGTGCGGTTAATTAGATTATTCTCATCGATCAGATAGAGCCAGTCATCCAGGGCTATATTCCACACCCGGCCGTTCACCGGAACCTGCAGGGTATAACGCCAGTTAAGGGTATTGCCCTGAACTTCACCGAGCGCCTCACCGACAATATCGCCGGCAGTTCCCCGATAGCGATTACCCTGTTTGACTATCGTCCAGCAACGGCTCTGCTGCTCACCATCACTGAAGAAGAATCGCTCATCCAGAGTCCCTTTCTCCTCCTGCCACTGCGCCGAAATATCGGCCCTGAACCGGCGGGTTACCTTGCCAGAAAAGTCCTGCACCATGCCATAGGCAACCAGACGCCCGTCGAAAAACTGATCCAGTTCTAATGATGGCTGCTCATCGCGATAATCATCAAGCGAACTGGCACAGCCGGGAAGTATTAGAAAAGCAGCTAAGGCCAATGCCAGTAATAAGGCTGTGTGAGTCATATCAATCGTCCTTTTACCCTGAGTTTCACTCTGAAGACCTGCCGGTCAACTGTTGGGTTAGCTGTGGAAAATCACTGTTTTCAGATAACCATATATCGAGAAACGCCCGGCTGAAGCGGCTATTGCGGATACTGCCCAGATAGCGCTGATTGTAATAAAAGTGTCCATCTCCATCGGCATCCTGATAAAAACCAAGCGAATCATTCCGGCGGATATCCGGCCATAGTTCGGTTAATGAAGCGAGCCATGCCGTCTGATCATACGGTTCGATACCCGCCCTTTGCCATTGCTTGCGGGTCTCTTCAAGCAGTTCCTGTTTACTGATATCGCGCTGATATTCGAGCGTCAGCA
The DNA here is from genome assembly GCA_024397875.1 of Amphritea atlantica. Classification (NCBI taxonomy): domain Bacteria; kingdom Pseudomonadati; phylum Pseudomonadota; class Gammaproteobacteria; order Oceanospirillales; family Oceanospirillaceae; genus Amphritea; species Amphritea atlantica. The sequence continues at coordinate 1,083,357 of CP073344.1, read as the reverse complement.
GCAATGGCATTGATGCAGAAATAAAATCCCCCTGAGGGCTTTCAAGCCGGGCGTTATAGACCCGGAACCAAAGCACCTTCAGCTCTGCCTCGCCAATAAGCTTCATCTCCTGAGGCAGCGGTTTGGCTAGCGCAGGCGTCAGACCGGCCATAGCCAGAACCAGGATGATCAATAACCGATTAATACGCACCCCTGACCTCCCCCGGAAAATGCTGCGCACTCAGCCATAGCTGCAGCGGAAACAGTCCCATCCAGATAAACATCAGAATCAGAAAGCCCGGTAGTGTCGATAAGCCGATACTGACGGCTCCGAGTTTAGCCGCCGCAATATAGGCCAGGCTGCCGGATACGCCTCCGCACACTGAAGCGAGCACCCAGCGATTATGGAAAAAGCTCAGGCTCTGTCTCAGGGTCGCGGCGAAACAAAACCACAACAGAAGTAACCACAGAGGCGGTGTTGCCGCTGACTCAAAGCGAAAAAAACCCACCGCCGTGAGCAGCAGATCAACGCAAAATCCAATCAAGCCGCAGGCAATGACAACATACGCTTCATTGAGTGGTTGTCGGTGACACAGACAATGCAACAGCAATAAGGTGATAAGCACAGGTAAGCTCTGGCCGGTGAATAAAATCGCACACCACCAGGCCAGCTGAAAACCCGCCTGATTAACCCAGAACCCCTGTGATAAGCCTGATCTCATAGTCTCTGCTCCTCCAGAAACTACTACGCACGCACGCCGGAGAAGGATCAGATTTATTTGGATTCAAGCAATAAAAGCAAAACCTGATACAGATCATAAAAAATTCATATTACTTGAATTTAATCGCCATAATCCCTCAGTGCAGGTTGCAGCGGCTATACCCACTTAAAGTGCATGTGTAATATACCGCCTCATTTAAACATCCACTCTGGTGAAAGGGTCCCTTTTCGATGTCCAGAACTCCTGATCGTAACAACCCGTTACTTGTCAGACATATTGCCCAGACAAACCTAATCACCTGCACGCCTGATGCAACGGCAGAAAGCCTGATCAGGCTCATGGCCGACCAACAAATCGGCTGTATTGTTGTGTGCGATAATCGTTTGCCCGTGGGTATTGTCACCCGGCGGGATCTGATCAGTCTGTGGGCAGATCAGCATGAAAACGCTCCGATAACAGAGTTAATGTCTGCACCGGTATCGTCTGTATCAGAATGGGAATCAGTGGATGAAGCCGAACACAGACTGATCGCCGAAGGGGTTCGCCATCTCGTCGTGACCAAAGCATCCGGAGAAGCCTGCGGGATTCTCTCTGAAACCGACGTGGTTAACAGTCACGGTATCGAACATGACCTTTTCCTGCGCTCAGTCGAGGAGATCGCAGATCACGCTCCGCTCACTGTTGATGGCAACAGTACCGTTCTCTCTGCGCTGCAGAAACTGAAGGCATCCGACAGTTCCGCCCTGTTGATCACTCAGCATAACGAAGTATGCGGTATATTTACCGAACGGGACGCCGTGACCCTGATCTCTCAGAATATGCAGGATCATAATCTCAGCGACCTTTGCAATAACCCTCTGGTGACGATTGAACAGAATTTAAGCTTATATAAAGCCCGAAAGGTATTTCACCAGCATCAGTTCCAGCATCTCGCTATCACTAACCATGAGGGAAAAATAACCGGGCTTATCTCCTACTCCGATATCCTGCAAAGTGTAGAAAGTGATTGCGTGTATCACCTGCGGGAACTGCTGAATGAACAGGATCGTGCGCTGGAACAATCCCAACACAGTCTGAAGCTGGCGGATAAAGTCATTGAAGCGTCGATGGAAGCGATCGTCATCTGTGATAAAAACTCTCTTATTCTTCGGGTTAATCCATCGTTCACGGAGATCACCGGATATACCAGTGAAGAAGTGTTGGGGAAAAACCCCAGCATTCTCAGCTCCGGACGCCACAACGAAAGGTTTTATACCGAGATGTGGCTAAACCTGGCAGAACAGGGTTTCTGGCAGGGGGAGATCTGGAATCGGCGCAGAGATGGTTCGGTATACCCTGAGTGGCTCAGTATCACTTCGATCAGGGATGACAGTGGAAATATCTCGCAATATGCAGCAATTTTCACCGACCTGACCGAGATAAAAAAATCTGAAGCCCGCATCAAGCGGCTTGCCTACTTCGATGAGCTGACCCGACTCCCTAACCGAAAACTCTTTAATGACCGTCTTCAGCTATCACTGGGATATGCTAAAGAGCATCAACACCGGATTGCCGTAGCGTATATAGATGTTGATTTTTTTCAGCAAATCAACGACCTGTATGGCCACGAAACCGGGGACAAAGTGCTTAAGGAGGTCGGCCGGCGCATTGAACATGAGTTAGATAATGGCGATACCGTGGCCCGTTTTGGCGGCGATGAGTTTAATCTGATTCTCACCGATGTCGATAACACACCTCACATCAGTGAGTTTCTCAACCGCTTGCTGAACACAGTCAACCAACCAATTCTGATCGATGATAAAGAACTGAAAGTCACTATCAGCATCGGCGTCAGCTTCTATCCAACCGATGCCGACAATGCGGAATCCCTGCTCAAATGTGCCGACTCGGCTGTACATCTGGCAAAAGATTTCGGGCGCAACAGTTTCCGCTTCTTCTCTTCTGAACAACACCAGCAGATTCAGTCCCGCTATCAGATGGGCAGCGACCTTCAGGCAGCCCTGGATAATGGCGAGTTTCAACTCTATTACCAGCCGAAAGTCTGCCTTCAAACAGGCAGATCTGACAGCTGTGAGGCGCTGTTACGCTGGCTGCATCCGCAACTGGGCTTTATTTCACCGGTTGAGTTTATTCCCCTGGCAGAGGATCTTGGACTGATCAACCGGATCGGTGATTTTGTAATCGCAGAAGCCTGTCGACAGATTGCGGCATGGCGTAAACAGGGTGCCGAGATCAACGTGGCCGTTAATGTCTCAGCCAAACAGTTTCAGCAGGGCGATATCGCTGAGCGTATTCTTGCGACACTGCAACAACAAAGTCTACCCGCACACCTTCTGTCAGTAGAGCTGACCGAATCCTGCTTTCTTTACTGTCCGGAGGAGACCAAAAGGGCAATTAATACACTTCGCAGCCAGGGTATTCAGGTGGCGATTGATGATTTTGGCACCGGCTACTCCAGTCTCAGCTATATCCGCACGATGGAGCTGGATACTCTGAAGATTGATCGTAGCTTTCTGGTCAATCTGGGAGACTCAGAAGTGGACCGGGCCATCGTCACCTCGATCATTGAGATGAGCCATATACTGGGCCTGAAGGTTGTCGCCGAGGGCATCGAGCATCAGTCACAGATGAATATTCTCAAACAGATGAGCTGTGATCAGCTGCAGGGATTTCTGCTCGCCAGACCGATGCCGGCAGATGCATTCATCAACTGGCATCAACATCAAAAAGCTTAACCCTGCCACCTGTCCACGGACAGTCTGCGTGACAAACAGATGTCTGGCTGGAGTCATTAGCCCGCTACAAAACCGCTATACCCTAAAGTGAGCTATAGCGCGGTCTAAATTAGACCTGGCACCGGCGGTCAACCCCTCCTCTAACGCCCATTCATACCCTCTGATAGCCAGCACATAGACTGCTGGCTGTTTATCAAAGCAGAGCTGACAGGTCGCCATGATGGCCGGAATGGAGATCGCATGGGAGGTGAAGCTAAAATCCAGTTTTGCACTCGCCGACTGCAGTGAAAACGCCTCCACCCCCGGATCCTGAGTGGCATCGATAAACAACACTTTTTGTTTACGGCTGATCAGATCGGCATCTTCGAGAAACAGCTGATAATTACGCACCATCTCTGCCTCAGGACAGATGCCTGTGGCTTCCAGCCAGTCGACAAACGCCCATCCCAATCCGTCATCCTGGCGAGCAAGATTTCCGATACCATAGATCAGACAATCGGCCCGGTTAAAGTCCGCCAGCGCTAGCCGCTTCGGTTTAACGGCGCTGTTCATCAATCAGATTCCCCTCTGCATCAAACAGAGAAACCGCCAGTGGCATCTGCCCCAGCGCATGGGTAGCACAACTCAGGCAGGGATCGTATGCGCGAATGCCCACTTCGATAGCGTTCATCATCCCCTCGGTAATTTCAGCGTTTCCACTGATATAATCCTCTGCCACCGACTGCACCGTTCGATTGATGACACTATTGTTCTGAGTGGTCGAAACGATCAGATTGGCAAACGTAATCTCGCCCTCTTTATTGGCCTGGTAGTGGTGCAGCAGAGTCCCCCGGGGGGCCTCAACAACGCCAATCCCCTCACCGGTCCAGGCGTTTTCCGCCGGGGTCATCAGCAACTGCTCATTTTGCAGGTCGGGATCATTCAACAGTTCTTTAATCAGTTCTGCGGAGTGGATAATCTCAATAGCACGGGCCCAGTTAGTATGCAGCGTCATACTGTTTGATTTACCGCCGGTGTAGTCATGAAACTTTTCCAGGGCCGCCTGAGCCAGTGGAGTAGAGAGCGTTTTAGTTACATTCATGCGCGCCAGAGGCCCCACCCGTACAGAACCTTTGTCCCGTCCCAGTTGCTTCAGGAAGGGAAACTTCATATAGCTCCACGCTTCGGTCGCTTCGGAAAAATGCTCAAGATAGTCGTGGTAATCAAACTCCCGCACGATGGTCTTGTTTTCATCGATAATCCGGATTCGGCCGTGATAGTAGTCCACATTGCCCGCTTCATTAACCAGGCACATATCCAGTGACGGAACCACGGCAAAACTATCGACCTCTTGGCGGTGTTTTTCATGAAAATCATAAAACAGATTCAGACCATCCTGAGCGTATTCGATCACCTCATCAATGGAGAGCAGCCCCGCCTCTCCGTTGAGAAAGCGATCCCGTTCCGCTGCGCTGAGATTCTTGCTCACCCCGCCAGGGATAGAGCTGATGCCGTGCATCCGCTTACCTAATACCGCTTTGATCAGCTCCTGCCCCCACTTACGTAGTGCAACAACCCGCTTTACCAGCGCCGGATTCTGTTCCACCAGCCCCAGCACATTGCGCTGCTCCGGCGGCGCATCCATACCGAACAGCATCTCGGGGACAACCAGATAAAAATAGGCGGTCACATGGGACTGTAACTGCTGGGCATAGTGCCCCAGTCGACGGATTTTTTCTGGCGTTGGCAGCATATCGATTCCAGACCCCTGTCCCACACCAACCATATCATCCAGAGCTTTGGCGCCGCACAGGTGATGACTGACAAAGCAGATACCACAGATCCTCTGTAGCAACATCGGCGCTTCCCAGTAGGGATGTCCCTGTATCAGCTTTTCAAAACCGCGAAACTCCACCACATGGAGCTTAGCATCGGTCACCCTGTTACTATCATCCAGCTGAATGGTAACCTTGCCATGTCCCTCAATACGGGTAACAGGATCAATAACCAGTTTTCGACTCATCTCGGTTCCCTCTGTTAATCGTATCGGTTAATCGATGCCGGCAGGTCGAATTCACGCCCGTTAATCAGATCATCCAGCACTTTAAGAATCGTTGCACCATCTGGAGGGCAACCGGGGATAAAGTAATCCATTTTAACCACTTCGTGACAGGGGTATACCTTGGTGGTTATCCGCGGAATATCGTCGTGGTACGGAATCGTGGGTATTGCACCAGGCACCGCGGTGACTGAATCAACATAGGCTTCTTTCAGGCAGTCGGTCAGTTCAAACTCATTACGCATCGCCGGAACGCCACCCCAGATAGCGCAGGCGCCAACGGATATAAGAATGTCACAATTCTCGCGAAACTCTTTCAGAGTCTCAATATTCTCTTCATTAGCCACACCGCCTTCGATAAAACCGATGGCACAGCGCTCCGGAATCCGCTTAATATCGGTCAGCGATGAACGCAGGATAGTCACTTTATCCAACAGCCCCAGTAGCGCTTCATCCATATCCAGAAGTGACAGAGTGCAGCCCCAGCAGCCGCACAAACCGATCATCGCCACCTTGATTTTTTTATCTCGCGCCGCCTGTAGTGCAGGGTCCATCTGGCTGGCCGGAAGATCGTGTGAACAGGTTTGGTTTTTATCGGGTTTACTCATTTCTTTTTCTCCCCCAGCGCCCGTTCACGCACCGATTGAATCTCAAATTTGCGCTGCCCGATCGGATCATTAAAGCCAACCCCTTTCTCAAGAATACAGCCCACCGGGCAGATATCGACCGCTTGCCGCACCTGCTCCGGCGGCATCGCATTGGCAAGTTCTGCATTGATCTCAATCTGCGCAGTGCTGCCACGCCCCTTGATACTGAAGATCTTCTGATCGGTTTTCCGGTCCCGGATAAATTCAACACAGCGCTGACAGAAGATACAGCGGTCGCGCTCCAGCCAGAGTTGTTCGGCCACCACCTCCCGCGGCCGCAACGGAAAACGGTAAGGGAAACGGGATACCATCATCTCCAGCTCATAACCGGTATCCTGAAGCTCGCAGCGACCACTTTTTTCACAACTGGGGCAGTTGTGATTGCCCTCAACAAAGAGAAACTCCACCAGCGCTTTACGCATATCTGCCAGCTCTGCCGTTTCGACCTCCACCTGCATACCATCAGCCACCGGCACACTGCAGGCGGCAGTCACATGGCCATTGACCCGGACCGAACAGACACGGCAGGTCCCCAGACAGGGCCGTCCTTTGAGATAACAGAGCGTAGGAATATACACGCCGTTGTCTGCAGCAACGTCCACCAGGTTATGTCCCGCTTCAGTTGCTACCGGCTGACCATCAATGGTTATCTGAATACTCATTTCGTTTTCTCCGAAACCTCTTTCGCCGTTATCCGGGTCAGTTCTATACGCGCCTGTTCGTTGCCCTGTAACGCAGCTCCCAGATCAAATGATGGCAATAAGACCCCCTGCTGCCGGGTCAGTTTTGCCTGATAGATTTCCGGGAACTGCTGCAAGGTACTCAGAATCGGATTGGGCGAAGTGGCTCCCAGTCCACAGCGACTGGTACTGCGTACCAGATTCCCCCAACTCACCACCTCATCCAGATCCTGCTGACAGGCCCTGCCGGCAATAATCCGTTCAACCTTGTTACGCAGATCAATATTACCCGCCCGACAGGGAGTGCAGATACCGCAGGATTCATCGACAAAGAATTGCATAAAGTGCTGCACAATTTCGAGCAGATCCCTTGAGCGGTCGAAGATCATCAAAGAGCCATTGCAGCTGAGGTCGCCGTAACCGAAGCGCCGCTCGCCACTTTTTTCGACCGCAACACACTCGCCAGACGGGCCGCTGACCTGTACCGCCCAGGGATCGACAGCCCCCACCCGAGTCAGCACCTGATTAAGGGTCGTGCCCCACTCTATTTCGTATATTCCGGGGCGTACACAATCACCCGAAACACTCATCAGCCGGCTACCTCTGGAATCCTCTGTGCCCAGTTTCTGATACCAGTCAGCCCCCTGCTGCATCACCCGGGTTACCGCAGCAAGAGTTTCAACATTGTTGACACAGGTCGGCATCCCCAGATAGCCCTGCTCTACCGGGTAAGGCGGTTTCACCCGGGGGGTGCCCCGCTTACCCTCGCAGGATTCGATCAGTGCTGATTCATCTCCGCAGATATAAGCCCCGGCACCCATCTGGATACGGATATCAAAACTAAAATCCACATGCCCAAGAATATTGTCTCCCAGCAACCCCTGCTCTCTGAACAGTTGCAGTTGTTTCTCCAGATAAGCTTTGAGATAGATATACTCCTGACGCAGATAGATAATTCCCTCGCGGGCACCGATCACGCTGGCGGCCAGAATCATCCCCATCAATACAGCCTGCGGCGAGCGAATCAGTAAAGCTCTGTCTTTGAAAGTGCCCGGCTCCCCCTCGTCAGCATTACAGATCACATATTTAGCCGCCCCTGCAGCCTCGCGGCACAGGCGCCACTTCAACCCGGTGGAGAAACCCGCCCCGCCATGCCCCCTCAGACTGGCAGAGGCAATCTCCCCGATGACAGCATCGGGACCGGCATCCAGACAGTTTTTCAGAAGCCTTGGGAAATCATTCAGAGGCTGAAAAAACACCGGGCCGGCCTGACAGATATTGGTTTCAACCAGCTGATCTACATAGGTAACATCATCTTCAGGCAAGGCATTGGGGTTAGCGATCTCTGCGGGTGATCGGCCCTGTTTTAACAGGCTGACAATATCTGAGATTTTTTCGGGGGTCAGTCGGGTAAATACCACATCATCGAGCAACATCGCCGGTTCCTGATCGCTCAGGCCGATGCAGGGTGTTTCATACAAGCCAAACGTCCCGGACTCATCCACTCCCCCGACAGATGCGCCGGTCTCACGCTCCAGTGCCGCCAGCACCTGCTGATAACCCTTCATTCTGGCAATCACCGTATTGCTCAGATAAAAGGTGTACCTGCCGGTCGGATGATCATGAAAATAATGGTAAAAGGAACTGGTTTCGCGCACATCATCGACTGACATATTCAGGCCACCGGCCAGCTCCGACAGAGCCTCACCGGGTAGGTAACCGTACAGGTGATGCAGTTCCCAGAGCATATCAAGCAGACGGGTCCGGTCTGACTGATAACGCTGAATAATCGTCTGGATCTTGTTATTCATGTTCACAATCCTTCATGACATTGACGGCATTACGGATAAAGCATAACCATAAAACGGCTCCCCTTTATCTGAATAGAAGCGCTACGGCAGTGCAATGACCTCCATCAGCTACCCTTATTTAGTCAAGTTAAGTTCAAGCCAGTCTGTTATTTTTAACACAATCTGGTCCATTGTTTATAGAAAAACCCACTCAGGACATTTGTAAGAATTTACTTCATAGGACTATTGGCATTCTGGCTGGCTAACAACAATGAGATTTACCGCACTGGGTGATGAATACGTAAAGGGACTCACTGTTTATCTTAGCTGACCCGGCCGCCCAGAGCATCTCAGGCGAGCCTGGCACGAACGGCATAACACACTCACTGGCAATATGAACAATACCATCAGCACCCGTCAGCTTGACGGTCACCTGTGGCGCTGCGAATATTTCAGAGTTCATTAAAACCTGGTCTGGCGCGCAATACTCCATATTAATAACGAGGTTCGTTCAGCGTGTAAGCACCAGCGTCCGGGTAAATACAAAAATGTATGGTTCCCCTCATGATTGCAACACAGATTTGTGATCATGAGGTGGTTTTGCGCTAATGTATTCGGAGTCTTTAATTAGGAATGTTTCATTCCTGCTCCACGATGAGCATCCGCGCCAGATAGCCCTTAAAAAACCGACAGCTTATAACAGCTGTTTTTTGTGACAGGTTTACTACCCGGACGGTCAACCCTTTTCATCATCACGCTCTGTTATTGCAAACCTGATTAAACCTGCTGTGACTGGTAAGGCTCATTCTTGCTTAAAACAGCATACGCTATTCGTGACAGCTTGTTTGCCAGAGCAATACAGACCGTATTAAATGATTTACTTGCTCTCAGCTTTCTTAGCCAGTCATACATCGGCCCCCGATAGTTATCCAATCGTGATAGGATCGCTCTGGCTCCGTGCACTAATAAGCATCTAAGGCGTTTATTTCCACGCTTACTAATACCTAATAACTTCGACCTCCCTCCTGTCGAATATTGCCGCGGCACCAACCCTAACCAAGCAGCCATTTCTCGACCGCTTTTAAACTGATGAGCATTGCCCACTTCTGCTGCTAATTGGCTTGCAGTCATATCACCAATACCAGGAACGGTTTTTAGTAGCTGGCAACGACTGCTTTGCTTAACCTGCCTAACGATTTTTATATCTTGTTCGGCTATTTGCTCATTTAAGTAGCGGTAGTGATCATGCATCACTTGAAGCTCACCTATGATGGCTGGGCATAGTGTAACTTTTTGTGTGCTTAGCCATGAAAACAGCTTTTTCATCGCTGAGTGACCACGTGGAAGGGATAAACCGAATTCCAATAACAGCGCGCCAATACGTGACATACAAGCTGTGCGCTCCGCTACGAAGCCTTCACGTACTCGATGTACGACTACCTGACTTTGTGCGTCAACTGACTTCACTGCGACAAACCGCATATCCGGACGACCTGCCGCCTCAGTAATCGCTTGCGCATCAATGAAGTCGTTTTTATTACCTTTAACAAAAGGTTTAACATATTGAGGCGGGATTAATCGGACGTCGTGACCATAACTCATGCAGAGACGGCCTAACCAGTGCGCGCCACCGCATGCTTCAAACGCAATAATGCATGGCGGTAGTTGTGCTATAAAAGTAATGAGCTGATGACGAGAGAGTTTCTTTTTGCAGACTTGCTTATCGTGAGAATCACGACCAATTAAATGAAAAGAAGACTTGCCTAAATCGATTCCAAGGACTTTGATAGACATGAGATGGTTCTCCTTGTTGGTTTCGTCGCCTTTCCAGCATAGCTGGTTAAAAGCGAGGGGAACCATCTCATTAAACCCGCTATTTGCGGGTTTTCTGACAACATATTATCAAACGATTAGCCACAGGCTGCGCTACTCACTGGGATAACGGGTGGCTTTCAGGCTTTCTTTAATCTTCTTAAGATGTTGATGAAAATCCACACCTCGCCGCAACGTTACCCCGGTTGCCAGAACATCCAATAGTGTTAACTGAACGATGCGTGATGTCATCGGCATATAGATATCGGTGTCTTCCGGCGTGGGTGCCGCCAGCAACACCGTGCACTCTTTAGCCAGTGGTGAGTTTTCGGCGGATATACCAATAACCGTTGCACCATTCTCTCTGGCAATCTGAGCAACATCGACCAGTTCCCGGGTGCGACCGGTGTAAGAGATGACCACAAACACATCGCCTGTATGTGCAGCCGCAGCGACCATACGCATCATCAGCACATCTTCATAGGCAGCGACCGGCAGGTTGAACCGGAAAAATTTATGCTGAGCATCGGTGGCAACCGGGCCTGACGCCCCCAGCCCCAGGAAGGATATCTGCTTCGCCTGTATAAGGTAATCAACCGCCTTACTGATCAGTCCGGCATTCACCCCTTTACGGGCAACATCCAGCGCAGCAATCGTCGAGGTGAAAATCTTATCCGTATACTCCTCAGTGGAATCATCCTGCTCAACATTACGACTGACATAAGGAGTCCCCCCCGCCAGGCTCTGGGCCAGTTGAATCTTAAAATCCGGGTAGCCTTTCGCTTCGAAGTTTCGACAGAAGCGATTCACCGTTGGTTCACTGACAGACGCGGCCTGAGCCAGCGACGCTATACTTAACCGCGTTGCCGTTGCCGGATCACCAATGATGACATTGGCAACTTTACGCTCAGATTTATTTAACGATTCAAGACGATCGTAAATCTGCTCTAACAGGTTCATATCATAATTACTCTGTTTAAGTAGACTAAATGGTGGTTATTTAACTACATTTGTTAATATAAGGGTGACTATACATCCCTATAAAACCAGCTTCCAGCACTATTTTAGAGGCAATATATGCTAAAAGAGGGGAAATAAACCCTCTTGTATGTTGTTATATTACTTACATAGTGTTGAAAAACAGATTTAAACCACATAATATACACATTATATTGTTTTAATAACTACAAAATACAGGTTCAACCATGTCTATAGCGAGTACTTCCAGCGACATTGTGATCTTCGGTGCCATGGGTGACCTGGCTCAGAGGAAGCTTATCCCCTCACTGTTTCAGCTGGAAAGTGCTGACTTACTGGGACAGGACTCACGCATTATTGGCGTGGCAAGACACGAGGAAGACACCAATAGCTTCTCCGATATCTGCAAAGAAAGCCTGGCCCGATATGTAAAACCTGAAGAGCTGGAACCCGAAGCCCTGAAGCGTTTTCTGGCCAAAATTGAATACTGCAGCGTGAACTTTACCGAAGCTGAAAGCTACCAGGATCTGAAAACCACGCTTGATACCAGCGCCGAACGGGCACGCATCTTCTATTATGCAACCCCCGCTTCAATCTATGGATCAATTAGCAAAAACCTGACCAGGTGCGAGTGCATCAACACCAACAGCTGTGTCGTACTGGAAAAACCGATCGGCCATAATCTGAAATCCTCCAATGAGGTGAATGATCAGGTCGCCGAGTATTTCGATGAAACCCAGATCTACCGGATCGATCACTATCTGGGCAAAGAAACGGTACAGAATCTGATTGCCCTGCGCTTTGCTAACCCTCTGTTTGGTTCCCAGTGGAATCAAAGCCATATCTCCCACGTTGAGATTACCGTGGCGGAGAAAGTAGGCATTGAAGGTCGCTGGGGTTATTTTGATAAGGCCGGACAGATGCGGGATATGGTGCAAAACCACCTGTTACAGCTACTCTGCCTCACCGCGATGGACCCACCGGATGATCTGTCTGCAGACATGATCCGCAATGAAAAAGTGAAGGTACTTAAAGCCCTGCGCCCTATTACCTCAGAGATGTGCTCCACCCATGTCGTACGCGGACGCTACACAAAAGGAATGCTGGAGGGAACACCGGTTCCCGGCTATATGGAAGAGGAAGGCGCAAACCCGGATAGCAATACAGAAACCTTTGTTGCCATAAAAGCTGAAATTAATAACTGGCGCTGGGCCGGAGTCCCCTTTTACCTACGCACCGGAAAACGGATGCCGGAAAAGCTCTCGCAAATCACCATACACTTTAAACCTCAGCCACACTTTATCTTTGACGAAAACCAGAGACATCTGGCGCAGAATAAGCTGATTATCCGCTTACAGCCGGAAGAGGGAATCTCGCTACAGATACTGAACAAAGATCAGGGACTGGGTAAAGGAATGCGCCTGCGTAGCGAACCGCTGAAGCTGAACTTCTCCCAGGCGTTTGAACAGAAAAGGATTCCGGATGCCTACGAGCGACTGCTGCTGGAAGTGATTCAGGGCAATCAGTACCTCTTTGTGCGCCGCGATGAAGTCGAGCATGCCTGGACCTGGTGCGATCAGCTAATGGAGCACTGGGCCAGCGATACTAAGCCACCCCTGCCCTATGCCGCAGGCAGCTGGGGCCCAAAAGCGTCAGACCTGATGTTAATCAAAGATGGGAATAGCTGGCATGAAGATCAGTGAAATCCATTTTCCCGACAATGTCGACGTCCGGGCTTTTGAATCAAGAGAGGCGCTGACCGCTCACCTGTCAGCGTTGCTTCAGGATCAACTCAGTAACGCAATCAAAGACAAAGGCCGTGCCAGCCTGGCAGTCTCCGGTGGCTCAACTCCGGTACCGCTGTTTCAGAACCTGAGCCAGGCTGAGCTGCCATGGAATAAAGTCAGCATTACCCTGGCCGACGATCGCTGGATAAGCCCTGACAAACCGGACAGTAATGAGAAGCTTCTGCGTACTCATCTGCTTCAGGGCAACGCCAGAAGTGCAGATTTTATCTCACTCTGGCAACCCGGTTGCTCTGCTGAGGAGGCGATAGAGGCGTGCCAACAACGCTTATCCGCCATTGACGGAAGGCTCGATGTAGTCATTCTGGGAATGGGTAACGATGGTCATACGGCCTCTCTGTTTCCCTGCGCTGTAGAACTGAGAGCAGCGCTTTCCAGCACAGCAGACTGTGTTGCAGTTAACCCAACCACAGCGCCCTACGCCAGAATCTCGCTGACACCGGCACGACTATTAAACAGCGAGTTACGGATTTTACATATTTGCGGCAACGATAAGCTGGAAACACTAGCGCAAGCACTGACGAGCACCCCTGAATCGATGCCGGTCAGCCTGTTTCTGCAACACCCACTAATCATTTACTGGGCGCCGTAGATAAAAATGCTATTAGAGATACCACAACCACTGGCTCTGAATTAAATGACGGGATTACTTATGACTAACAACACACTATCAGCCGGGATGATGACCAGGATAGATCACCTATGCAGCCTGGGCCCGGTGATTCCGGTACTGACCATAGAAAGGCTGGAAGATGCCGTTCCCATCGCTGAAGCACTGGTTGAAGGAGGATTACCCGTTCTGGAAGTCACTCTGCGCACAGAGAATGCCCTGAAAGCGATCGAAGCAATCGCCCGGGCAGTGCCGGGAGCGCATGTGGGTGCCGGCACCGTCATCAATCCTGATGATTATAAACGGTCAGTGGATAGCGGCAGCTCATTCATCGTTAGTCCGGGTATCACCAGTGAACTGCTAGATTACGGCATCAACAGTGATATCCCCTACCTGCCAGGCATTCAGACCGTTTCTGAGATGATGGAAGGCATTAAACGCGGCTATAAACGCTTTAAGTTCTTCCCTGCGGAAATATCAGGCGGCACGGCTGCATTAAAAGCCTTTGGCGGCCCCTTCGGCGATATCCGGTTCTGCCCTACCGGCGGCATCAGAGTACACACCGCCGCTGACTATCTGGCACTGCCAAATGTTATGTGCGTCGGCGGCACCTGGCTAACCCCGGATGAACTGATAGCCAATAAAGACTGGGCAGGTATCATGAAACTTGCCAGAGAAGCGGTTAACAGTGCTTCCTGAGACCACGCAATAGCAAACAGCAGTGTTGCAGGCTTTTATCCGTCGTATTGGTTCTGACCAAAAGAATACCTGATGTAAGGTTTGCCCGCTGTAATGCGGGCTTTTTTATTAGCTGATCCCGATAACAGAACGCGCTAAAAAAACGTATTTAAAGGTGACCCGAATGGATATGAAGCAGATAACGATGCCGACACGGAAACGTATCGCACTGATCGCTCACGATAATATGAAGCAGGATCTGCTCGACTGGACACAAAAGAATCAGGCTATCCTCAGCCAGCACCAGCTGTATGCCACAGGCACCACCGGCCATCTGCTGGAAAACAGTCTGAACATGCCGATTACTAAGCTCATTAGCGGCCCACTGGGTGGCGACCAGCAGATTGGCGCGATGGTGACTGAGCAGAAGATAGATATTATTATTTTCTTTTGGGATCCCTTTGAGCCGATGCCTCACGATCCTGATGTTAAAGCGCTATTGCGGGTGGCCGCTGTCTGGAATGTGGCGGTTGCCTGCAGCAGAAGCTCTGCCGACTTCATGATCAGCTCGCCACTTTTGAGTCAGCAGCACCCGTACAGCGTACCCGATTATGAAGACTATCTGCAGAAGCGACTCAATAAACCATAAGCAAAAAGGCGCTATTTTCTGCCCCTTAAGCGTTATTTTAATCGCTTAACCCGGATTACCGGGCTGGCGGATAAGGCAGTGATCTGACTGAAGTGGCCAGCGTCTGCGTTGCACCGACCGCCAGAACCGGCTCATCGAAAAACCGGGTTCTGGCGGCCTCGACACAGACAAACTGAGACACCTGATCCATCCCTACATCACTCATGTTTGCGGCCGCAGACCCCGGGTTCCAGATAACCGTAGAGCCGCTCCCCCTATTAATAATGCGCAAGGCACGCTTCCAGCCATGATCAATCAGCATCACGCCGTCACTATTATCCGTCTGTTCAACCACCAGATCAGTTTCCGCAGTAAAACGCAGGGACGGCGGCATCACTCCCGGCTGCATATCCTGAACCTTGTCCAGACAACGGCAATCGGCTAATCCCTGTATCTCAATATCATGGCTGTCGGACACCGCAAAATAACTGTGCAGCGCCTGGGTAAGCGTCATCGGCTGAGCAGAGCCATTAGTCGTGGTTAACGCCAGCGAAAGCTCAGCATCTGCCACGGTGATCTCCAGTTGCAGCTGAATCCCGTCACAGAGAGAGAGCTCCGGTGACATCAGCCACCGTCCACCCGTTTCATCAACGGCCTGATCGTCGATCTGCCAGCGGGCGGTGCGGGCAACACCATGCTTAGGCAGCTCAGGATTCTGAGGATGCTCCGCAAACCAGGGCCAGCAAACCGGTATACCGCCACGGATCGCCGCTGGAGCACCGGCAGGTTTTGCAGTAAGCCATAACAGAGGCTTTTCACCCGCAGGCCGGAACAGCATCACCTGCCCCCCCAACAGGGAGATAACCAGCTCACCCCAGAGATCCTTGAAAACAATCAGCTCATATCCGCACCATTGCAGAGAGTGGCAGCCCATATCCATGCTTGTTATTTTCGTTTCCAGGCTATCCTGAAACGGGGAATGATCCATAATACCGGCCTCGATCCGTATTTTTTTACAAAGAAAAGCCGTCATAATCAGACGGCTAATAATTCAGTACAATTACAATGTAAGAACAGATAGTACAGCAAAACCCACTAGCCAAACACGCTGCTCTGACCGCCCGTTATCTCTATCTCGCCACGGGCAACAATCAGCTTCGCCGCATTATGTCCGACAGCAGTAGACTGACACAGCTGCAGACTGGTTAACGAGTAGATGCCATCATTAATCAATAGCTCAAGACTGCCATTATCGCTGATCCATTCCAGCGTTACTGAACCACGACTATGAGTGATTGGCAGATCAAAACGGCAGGGGAAAAAGCGATCGAATGCGTCGACACCATTCTGCCCTGTACGCTGATAACTCATAATCAGTCCGCTCTCCGTCTGCCTGAAACTCAGATCGGGCTGTCCGGTCTGACTCAGACACAGATCAACGCAACTTCCCGACTTCATAGCAAAGCTGATCGACCCATGAACCGGCTTTATGCTCTCCTGCGCCGTAGTCAGGGCAAGCTGCTCTCCTTCGCCAAGAGCGTCACAGGTGAGCATGGTCGCTTGCGATAACGGTTGTTCACCCAGCTCAGGCACAAACCGCTGTCCGATCCGCACCCCTTCAGCGGTGGCAACCAGACGGACCTCTCTGGGAACCGTCATCATGCCACGCCAGCCACTTTGGGGAATGTTATTGGCATACAGCCAGTTATTAATCCAGGCAATGGCGATGCGACGATTGTCCGGCGCATCAGACCAGCTTTGTGCCGCATAAAAGTCACGGGACTGATCCATCAGCAGTACTTTGTCGGGCTCATTTTCATTATGAAAATGGGTGCCGTCAAAATCGCCAATGAAATATTGAGTAAAGGATCCCCAGCTATCTTCGCCCGCCCCCACACCGACAATCAACACCCAGCGACTACCTGAACCGTCCTCAACCGGCAGTTCAAACAGATCCGGACACTCCCAGGGTCCCTCAGTATGAGATCCCTGATGCTCACCAAACTCACTGCATAACGCCCAGTCCAGCAGATTTTCAGAGCGGTAGAAACGGATAGTCTGGCCACAGGCAAGGGCCATAATCCAATGCTGAGAGGCCTGATGCCAGACCACTTTAGGATCGCGAAAATCTTTGAAGCCCGGTACCGGAATAATGGGATTACCTGCATATTTCTCCCAACTACGGCCCCGATCACGACTAAAAGCGATACATTGATCCTGCTCATAGTCATCACACCCTTCACCCGTCACCCGGTGGGTCGTGTAAAATAGCAGCAGCCCGGACTCGCCATTAAACAAACCACTGGTATCGTTGTAATCGACGATCGCACTACCGGAAAAACACATGCCATTTTCATCAGGGAAAAGCGCTATCTCCAGGTGCTGCCAATCGATAAGATTGACACTGACCGCATGCCCCCAGTGCATTGGCCCCCACTCAAGCCCATCAGGATAATACTGATAGAACAGATGGTATTCTCCATCAAAATAAACCAAACCATTTGGATCATTCATCCACGCCCTGGGCGGTGTAAAATGCAGCAATGGACGCTCAGTCACAGTTGCTGATACAAAAGAAGCTGCTGCAGAAGTCATAGAGTACCGCTGTAAAATAGTTGTATACCGGCTATGCCGGCATACTTATGAAAAATTGAAACCGAACTCAGCCTGAAACCAATTCCTGAACTGAAACCTCTGTATGAAGGGGTACCGGTTGTGCTGCTCTTAGAGATAAACCATTACAATCAAACAGGTGACACTGATCCAGATCGAAACTAATGTCACAGTGATGCCCCCTTTGTACTGAACTTAAGCCTCCCGCCTGTACGATAAGCTCATTGTCTCCGGCGTAACGGGCATAGATATAGGTCGCCCCACCCAGGTGTTCGACAACATCGACATCAACACCTATCTTCACCTCCCCCTTATGGTCTTCCTTCAGATGCTCGGGTCGAATACCCAGCTTAACCTTGCTCATACCAGGCGAGGCACTCACATCCGCGCCCAGCTCAACCTCCGTTCCACAAGGTAACCGTAGCTGCAACGAACAGTTGGTTTGGCTGATCACATCACAGTCAAAAAAGTTCATTCGGGGAGAGCCGATAAAACCCGCAACAAACTCATTTACCGGATTCAGGTACAACTCAATCGGGCTGCCAACCTGCTCGATATTTCCACCGCGCAAAACGACGATTTTATCCGCCATTGTCATCGCCTCAACCTGATCATGGGTTACATAGATCATGGTATTCTTCAACTGTGAATGCAGTTTAGCGATCTCGACCCGCATCTTAACCCGAAGCTCCGCATCCAGATTCGACAGCGGCTCATCAAACAGGAACACCTTGGGATTACGGACAATTGTACGTCCGATCGCGACCCGCTGACGCTGACCGCCAGAGAGTGCTTTAGGCTTGCGATCCAATAACGGCTCTAACTGGAGGATTTTGGCCGATTCATCCACCCGACGCTTGATCTCAGCCTTATCCGTTTTTGCCATTTTCAGGCCAAACCCCATATTTTCCCGCACCGTCATATGTGGATACAGGGCATAAGACTGAAACACCATCGCCACACCCCGACGGGATGCTGCAACAGAGGTGACACATTCATTATCGATGTGCAGCTCACCTTCGGTGATCTCTTCAAGCCCGGCAACCATGCGCAGAAGTGTAGATTTACCACAACCGGATGGACCGACAAAGACAACGAATTCACCATCCTTAATATCCAGATCAATACCGTGGATTGTTTCAACATCGCCATAGCGCTTAACGACTTTGGTCAGTTTTACGTCTGCCATTTTTCTTCTCCCGAGATTGCCTGCTGTACAGGCCATCAAGTGCTTGAATTCTTATTTTTCCAACAACCGGTCAGCCTTTTATGCCGGCTCCGGCCAAACTGCTTACAAATTTCTTCTGGAACGCCAGGAACACGGCCAGTACCGGCAGGGTAACAAATGAGGCGTAGGCCATAATTTCACCCCAGCTGGTCTGTCTGCCGAAGAAGATCTGAATACCCGGCATGACCGGACGGGCGTCCTCACCCTGCACCGCCATAATCGGCCAGATATACTGATTCCACATCAACAGAAAATGCAGGATGGCCACTGTGGCAAACACGGGGCCGGACATCGGCACGATGATGTGTCGGTAGATCTGAAAAGGTGTCGCGCCATCCAACTCTGCAGCCTCATCAAAATCTTTCGGTATATCCCTGAAGAACTGATAGAACAGAAAGATGAAAAAGGAGTTCGCAACGAAAGGCAGAATCTGCACTTCCAGCGAGTTCAGCCAGGACCCCATCAGCACCAAACCACCCTGATCCCAGCCGATCGTTGGCAGCTTAGATACCAATAGCAACAGCGGCACCACTATCGCTTCGATAGGGATAATCATCAGCGCAACCACTGCTGCGAGAATATATTTCCGACCACTCCAGCTCATACGGGACAGAGTGAATGCCAGTAAGCTATTGACAAATAATCCCAGAATAACGGTTGCTGACGTAATCAGTATTGAGTTACGGAAATAGAGTAAAACATCACTCTTTTCAAATACCTGGCGGTAGTTATCCAGCGTAAGATCGCCGACCGGCAGAATAGCCCGAATACTGTAAAGATCCGCAAAAATAACCTGCTCTGGCTTAAAAGAAGACATGATCATAAACAGCAGCGGGAACAGAAAAACGTAACCAATCAGTAAAAGAAAGAGATACGCGCCCAGCTTTTGTAAACGTTTCATTACGCACCCTCCTGCTTGTCAAAAAAGCGCTTCTGTAGCAACGCAATTGCCAGAATAGCCAGAAAGAAAATCACACTGATCGCAGAACCGTAGGCAATATCCTGCTCCCTGAAACCTTTAGTCACGGCATGATACATAACCGTTGAAGTAGAGCCCTGAGGACCACCCCGGGTCATGACATCGACCTGGGTAAACAAACCAAACGCCTGAATCGTCGTACTGATAACAACGAAGATAGTGGTGTTCTTTAGCCCCGGCAGAGTAACATTGACAAACTTGCCCCAGAGACCAGCACCATCGAGCTCAGCGGCTTCATACAGATCGCCGGAGATGCCCTGCAAACCGGCAAGAAAAATCAGCATCTGCACACCGGCGGCCTGCCAGGCAGACATCAGCACAATCGAGGGCATCGCCCAGTCAGGATCACCCAGCCAGTCAACCGGGCCGATCAGCCCGAACGACATCGCATTCAGATAGTGGTTAAATAATCCTAAATCTTTGTGATACAGAAAGCTCCAGACGATCGACACCACAACAATAGATGTCACCACTGGCGAGAAGAATACCGTTCGAAACAGGAAGATTCCCCGCAGCTTCTGATTAATCAGCAGCGCCAATCCTAAGGCCGTGCCACACTGGATCGGCACCACCAGAATCACAAACAATAATGTATTAATAATGGACTGAATAAAGCTCGGATCCTTCGCCAGAAGGACGACACGCTTATCTCCAAAAGACCAGTGGGTAAACGCTTTAAAATCTTTATATTCAGAATCCTTACGCAGCACTGAACGCAGTCTTGGATAGACCCGCTCGCCATCCGCTGTATGTTTCAGATTGCCAGCTGCATCGGCAACCGGCTCCTGAACCAACCAGCTGATGCTCAACAAGCGGTCATAGTTTCGTAAACCAACCCACTCTGTCGCATTAGGTGACAACAAACGCTGATCGGTAAACGACATCCCCAGCGCCATTAGAAATGGCAGAACCATAAACATAAACAGACCAAGCAGAGCCGGAGCACTCATAAGAAAGACATATCGCTTTCTCGGTGGACGGTGGGGCTCGGCGGGCCGACCTGATGACACGGTTACCGTGTCGCTACTGTTAACAGACGTATTAGCATTCATACACATATCTCGCTGCTTCACTATCAGACTGTTACTGCCCCCTTT